>CAIJGS010000092.1 GCA_903820285.1 uncultured Verrucomicrobia subdivision 3 bacterium
CAGTTTGTTTTCGGCCACCAAGCGCAAAGCCAGAGGCTACCGGTCTTCGGAGTATCAAATCGCCATGCTCTACTTCGTCGCCGGAAAGCTGGAAATTCCGTACTATGGCTAATTACCCATTACAAACGTCGAGGAACCAACTCCGGGAGCAACCGGACCTCAGCCGCCTACTTACACCGGGTTGGAGAGCACTAATACGGCCGTGACCTTTACCGCTAATGGTTCAGCCGTCGCTTTGCCGGCTTTGAACCTGAATACCAATACTGTCACCATCTGTGGCTGGGTTCAGGCAGTTGGTTCCCAGAATATTGGCGCGGGTATTTTTGTGCAGGATACGGCCACCACCTATGCCGGTCTCACCATGGACGCCAACGTCGGCGGCTACGGTTTGGGCTACGTTTGGAATGATAACGATGCCAATACTTACTCTTGGAGTCCCACCACCGATCCGGCGGCCAGCGGTGCACCCAATTTGCCGCTGCTGAATGATTCCGAATGGGCGTTTGTGGCCCTCGTTATCCGGCCCAGCCAGGCTGAGATTTATGTCACTTCGCCCACCATCCCTTTCAGCGGGGCCACCAACCATGTGGCGAATGTGGCCGAAAAATTCAATAGCACCACCTTGATTGGTTCCGATGCCGGCTATGCCGCCTACAGCTTCAATGGTTCCATTGACGAAGTATCCGTCTTTAACCGTTCACTGAGTGCCGGCGAATTGTACAGCCAGTATGCTTCGTCCGTCGGCGGTGTCGGCCCGAAATTGTTTGCGGATCTCGCCACCCCGACCCTATTCGTAGGTGATACCCTGAATCTGACTGCTGATATCGGCGGCACCCCGCCGCTGGCCTATCAATGGTATAACGGGAGCGGTGCCATTGTTGGTGCCACTAACGCGGCCTATGTGAAGGCCAACGCCCAGACCACGGATAATGGCACCTACTATCTCGTGGTCACCAACAACTTCGGCACGGTCACCACCGCCAGCGCCACGGTCACGCTCACGCCCACCTATTTCCCGATTATTGACACCGCCCCGGTGGGAACCACCCTGTATCCCGGCGGCACGCTCAACCTCAGTGTGGTCGCCGAAGGCGGCGGTCTGAAATATCAATGGGTGAAAGCTTCTACGCCGATCACCGGAGCCACCTTGGCTACGTATACGTTTCCCAGAGTGACGACCACCAATGCCGGCACTTACTCGGTAATTGTTACCAACAACTCTGGCGCCGTTACCAGCGCCCCGGTTACCGTGAATATCTTGGTGCCGGCGACCAACAGCTATGAAGCGGCAATTGTGGCCGATGCTCCCGAAGCTTGGTACCGCTTGGATGACGCGCCCGGTTCATTGCTTCTGCATGATACCTTGGGTCGCCACGATGGCTATTATACCAACACCTCCGGCTCCTTGCCCACCTTGGGTACTTCCGGTGCGCTGGCGAGTGATACGAACAAATCCGTGTATTTCGATGGCACCTCAAAAGCCTACGGCGTGGTGCCGTTCTCGCCCAACCTGAATACCGAGGAGTTTGCCGTTGAAGCCTGGGTGCGGGCCTTTACCGCCTCGGGTACGCTGGTGCCGGTTGCAAGCCATTCCGGTACCCACAAAGGCTATGGTATGTGGACCGTACCCGCCGGCAACTGGTCCGGTGAGGTCAGCCAGAGCGGAAATGATTATTATGTGCCCAGCGCCACTGCCGGCAGTGGCGTGGTCCCGGGCGCCTGGACACACATAGTCGAGACTTATAGCGCTAGCACCGGTTTGCGTGTGTACATTAACGGCGCGTGGGACGGTGGCAGCTACGTTGACTTTGATCGCAACGTGGACAGCCCGCTGATTATTGGCGCCTTTGGTCCGGAGCCGATCACGGATATGTTCTACGGCCAGGTGGATGAAGTGGCCATTTATACCAATGCCCTTACGCTGGTACAGGCCCAGAATCACTATTCCAGAGGCCGTTTCGCGAATCCGATTCCGCCGTTCTTCACGCTGACGCCGCAATCGAACGAAATTGCCAGCAATGCTGCCACCAGCTATACCCTCAATGGTGCGGCGGACGGTCCGCTGCCGATCACGTATCAGTGGTATCACAATGGCGTGGCTATCACTGCTGCCACCAATACGTCACTCACCGTCGCCGCCAGTTACACCAATGCCGGTTCCTACGTATTGAAGGCCATCAATAATAATGGTTTCACCAACTCCGCGCCGGCCACCCTAGCCGTGCTCCCGCCCACCCCGGCCTATGTGAACATCACCAACGGACTGGTGCTGCATCTGACCTTTGATGGCGATTATACCGACTCATCCGGCCGTGGTAACAATGGTACTGCCACCGGTTATAACGGTGGTACACCGTCCATTGTCGCCGGTCGCCTCGGCAGCGGTGCCGTGCAATATGCCACACATACCACCACCGGCCTGCCGAGTTCGGATGACTCCAGCGCGGCGGTCACGGACAGCAGCTACGTTACCCTCGGCAATCCCGCCGACCTGCAATTCAGCTCCAACGTGGACTTCTCCGTGTCGTACTGGGTCCAGTTGCCGAGCGGCTATCTGGACGGCGACCTGCCGTACTTCTGTAGTGCATTGAACTCCACCTATGGTACCGGCTTTACCTTCGCTCCGGGTTATACCAACGGGACCTGGGGATTCAGTTACAATGGTGTGGGTGCCAATGGTTCGCCCAACGCCGTCAACGACGGGAACTGGCATCACTATATCCATACCGTCAGCCGCACCGGTTATGCCTACTTCTTGCTGGATGGCCAGCAGATTGATTCCCGCCTCGCCACGACGATTGGTGACATGACCAGTACCGGCGGCGCGATCAACATCGGTCAGGATCCGTCCGGCCAGTACCCGGAAGTCGGCACCGCCATGGTGGACGACCTCGCCGTCTGGCGCCGGGCGCTCACCCTCTATGAGGCTTACTCCGTGTATTATGCCGCCACCAACGCCAACACGAGCTTCAATGTTCCCGGCAGTGTGAAACTTAACCTTTCCACGTCCGGCACCAACATTGTGGTCAGTTGGACCCCGGGGGCCAACTTGGGCACGCTCCTGACGGCCACCAACCTCACCGGTCCCTGGGTGCCGGCCGGGGCTTATACGCCCTACTTCACGGTCACGCCTTCGGCGTCGGGCCAGAAGTTCTTCCGCCTGAGCCTGCCTCAGTAAGCTAAACAGCCTTCACGGGCGGCCGGGATTTTTCCCGGCCGCCCTTTTTTGTTTTCGGCTCACACGTTCAAGTTGTTCGCGCGCCGGTCTCCCTGCTAGACTTTGTGCCGGATGTTCCGGGTTATTTTCCATCTCGATATGGACGCCTTCTACGCTTCCGTGGAACAGCGTGATCATCCGGAATTGCGCGGCCAGCCGGTGATCGTGGGCGCGCCGCCCACCCAGCGTGGTGTGGTCTGCGCCGCCAGCTATGAAGCGCGGAAATTCGGTGTCCGCTCCGCCCTGCCCAGTGCGACCGCCGGCCGCCTTTGCCCCAAGGGCATCTTTGTGCGCCCGCGCATTGACCATTACCGCGAAGAATCCCGCCAGATCATGGCCATCGTCGCCCGCACCGGGGCCATTGTCGAACCGATGTCCATTGATGAGGCTTACCTGGATCTGTCTGTCAGCTGTCAGGCGGAATCTGCGGATGACTCCCTGCGCGCGGCCATTCCGCTGGCCCGGCAATTGAAACAGGCGATCCGGGCGGAACGTCAGCTCTCCGCCACCATTGGCATTGCCGCCAACAAACTGCTCGCCAAAATTGCCAGTGACCATCAGAAGCCCGATGGCCTTACCCTCATCACCGAGGCGGAAAAAGTAGAGTTTCTGCGTCCCCTTCCCGTGCGCACCCTCTTTGGCGTGGGCCGCGTTACCGAACAAATTTTGCACGGTGCCGGCCTTGCCACCATTGGTCACCTCCAGGATTATCCCGGCGATCTGCGCGCGCTCGCCGGTTCCTTTGGCCCTAAACTCAAACAATTCGCCCTTGGCAACGATGACCGCGCGCTGGAAATTGGCGATGACATCAAAAGTATCAGCGGTGAGGAAACGTTTCTGGAGGACACGGAAGACCGCAAAATTTTGCGGCGCTGCCTCAAGGAGCAGGCTGCTGATATTACCGCCCGGCTCAAGCACCGGAAGCTCGGTGCCCACACTGTGCAGGTGAAAGTCCGCTACAGTGATTTCACCACCCTCACGCGCCAGCTTTCGGTTGAGGAACCGCTGACCGAAGCGGCCGAGGTTTATCGGCTCGCCTGTTTTCTGCTGGGCCGGGAAAAGCTGGTGAACCGGCCCCTGCGTCTGCTGGGTCTCGGGGTCAGTCACCTGCGTGAACCGACCACCCGGCAGTTGCCCCTGCTTTAACCCGGCCTGCTCACTTCGCCGCCGCCTTGTTCACTTCCACGGCATACACGTAGTTCGAGCCACTCATATTGCTGCGGAAGACGAGCCACTTCATGTCCGGCGTGAACGTTGCATTCGGCTCCAAGGAATAATCATGCTCGGCCATGTTGATGAGCCGTTCGGACCGGAACACGCCGGTATGTACCAATGCGCTCTTGTCCAGATTGGTGCCCATAACGTCCGTGTTCATTTCGGGATGGAAAAGGTAGATCCATTTGCCGTTGTCGGCGTGCGCCACCATGCCGGGGCCGCCGCCGTCGCCGCTGAATACGGTGCCATCCGGCGATATATTATAATGCACCGACCATTCGTTGCGTTGCAGATGGTATTGCGTGCGGGTGCCGTTTAACACGTTGTAGCCGCCCAGCCAGAAGTCCTCGCCACGCGGGGTTTGCAGATCGTACCAGACGGTGCTGCCGTCGTGGCTCCAGAATTCGTGCCCGGCAATTTCCATGATCATGCGCCGCTGATGCACCAGCATCAGGCCGGTGCCGTCGCTATGTATGAGCCAGACCCGGTCCACCTTGTGCCACGGACCTTCATGCGCGAAGAGCAGCAGTGTGGGATCCGTCGGCGAGAATTGCAGATGATTCAGCCAGTCATGGCAGCGGTCGAAGGACTTCGTTTCGCCCGTCGCCAGATTGCGGCAGAACAATTCCATTTCGGTGTGCTGGTCAAAGCGTTCCTCAATGTTCTTCGCCTTGCTCTTGCGTTCGGAGTCCAAATTGGAAGCCTCCTTCTCGCGCGCCTCCTCGCGTTGGATGGCTTCGGGATCCAGCGTGGTGGTGCCGGCGATGACCGTTTCATCGCAATTCACGGAAACCGCATGGGAACCACGCGGCAGCGTGGCGATCAGTTTTACGGCCTTGGTGGTGAGATTGGCGGCAAACACATTGGTGCCCTGATTATAATAGACCTGACCGGTCTTGCGGCCCACCTCCAGCACGCGCAACCGTTTGCCGGCAACCACCTGGGTGACTTCATGCGTGGCAAGGTCGAGGGCATAAATGCCCGACGGCGCGGTGAACGCCATCTTGGTGCCGTCCGGAGTGAAGGGATTGACGTTGAAATAAAAACTCTCGCTGCCCGGCTCGGCTGACAGCCGCAGGACGCGGTGCCCCGTGTCGGTATCAATCCATTCGCGCGGCGGTTCGTTGGTGTCGGTTTGCGCCCGGCCGCTCAGCGTTGCGGAGCAGCACAGGACGGCAAAGGCGATTTTGGCGGGAGTCATATTGGGAGTGGGAATTTTGGGACAAGAATAAGTTAGTGGGCAAATAGCTCGCCCTCACCCCCAAGGAGAAGGAGAAAAGGTTGCCGTCTTTTCTGCCAACCGAGCCGCTGGATTGGTCGGACAGTCAGACGAATTTACAGAAAATGTGCCAGGGAAAAGCCCTCTCCTTGGGGAGAGGGTTGGGTGAGGGAGGGCTTTCATCACTTTTGATTTCTTATTCAATTTTCAAAGCGTGGCCGATTACTTGACGATCAGATATTCCCGCAACGGGCAGCCCTCCAGCGCGCGGATGCCCTCAATGACATTCTGCGCATTCAGTTCGGCCCCGGCAAAGCTGGTGTGCGTATTGTCCGCCGGCGTGAAATAGGTTTCCTTGATTTCCTGCGGCGTCTTGCCGGCGTAATGGCTCATCGTCAGTTCATTCAGATTGATGAACAGCACCTTTTCACTCTTCGCCACGGCGGTGGACATATCCACGTAAATACTCTTTTCCAAGTCGCCAGCCTTCACCGTCTCCTTCGGACAATGCGGGATGGGCGTGCACAGAATGGGCGTCATACCCTTGGCGCGGGCATCGGTGATAAATTTGCGCATGTACCAGCCATAGGTATGAACGGTTTCTAGCTGTTTGGTGATCGGGTTTATAATATCCTTCGTGTCCTCGCCCAGGCCGCGGATGGATCCGCGTGCGCGGTTGGTGTCATCCAGCGGACCACCGTCGTTATGCCCCATCTGGATTAGAACAAAATCGCCCGGCTTGGCGGCATTCAGCACCTTGTCCCACCAGCCCTGCGTCTGGAAGGTACGACTGCTGCGGCCGCCCAGCGCATGGTTTTCCACGCGGATTTTATTCGTGTCGAAATTTTTGCCGATCACATCGCCCCAGCCGCGTTCGCCCTTGCCTGGGTTGTGCACCGTGGAATCGCCCACGATGAAGAGCATCGGGAAACTGCGGTTGGTATCCACCAGAAAGCCGGATTTGGCGGCGACATCGCGCTTTGCATCCAGATTGGCGGAATTTTGGGCGGTCACCTGCCCGGTGGCGCGGCTGGCGACCACGGCGACGGCGAGCAAAGACAGCAGACAGATTTTCACAGGTTTCATGGGCATAAGTTGTGGACGGGAACAATATAGCGATGGTTTCCGGATTTTCAGCAACAGAACATCGCCATAATTGGCGATGCCGGGGGCAATGTGGAGTGAGGCGGCATGACGCCGCTTTAGAACTGGGAGACAGGTCTCCCAGTTTAAAGTGCGGACCTGTCTGCGCACTCCACCAAGGGGAGTTTCCGGTAGATGGGAAACGGTTTAACTCAGGCGTTGGCAGGACAATATCACCCTAGCGCCCTTCAACCTTCCACCAATTCCGCCAAGGCCGCGAATAGTTTCTCGGAGCCGGCAAAATGATCCAGTCCGTCCGCCGTCACCAGCCCAAATCCCTTGCCATATGCCGGACCATTGGCCACGCAGGCATCATTCGCGCATTCGGCGAGCTGCCGCCGGGCGGATTGCAGAGCGTTGACGCGTTTACCATTCGCCTCAAATTTCCAGCCGATGATCTTGGTGCGCGGATACCACGCGCGCAGCCCCGCCAGAATTTTCGGGGTCGGGATCAGCTCGGCGAACAGACTGCCTTGGCGAGTGGAAATTTTTTTGGATGCTTTGATGGCCTGCAACTTGCCGTCAGCGGTGCGCGTGAATATTTTGCCGAACGTAAAATCACTCACGGCCGCCGCATGAAAAATGGCGTCCACCTTCTGGCGGGACAGCTTCTTGAACCGCGCCTGCAAATCGGCAGTGGTGCTGAAGGGAATCACCGTCTGTGCCAGGCGTGGACCGGCCCAGGTTGCCTGCACACCCGTGAGCAGCGTGACGTGATGCCCCCGGGCCACCAGAAAATTGGCCAGTTCGGTGCCGAGCCGGCCGGTGGAAAAATTGGTGAGCCGGCGCACGTCATCGAGCGGTTCGTACGTCGGGCCGGCGGTGATCACGCAATTCATGCCGCCAGCCTAATGTCCAGGTGAGAAAAAGTGGATTAAAATATGCGGGCAGGCTTTTTCAAGCCACACCCTAAAAAGAGCTGCGTCCCGACTGGTCGCCGGGGCGTCCATATTTCAGACCGGCGCGTTGTTCGTATTCGCCCAGCTTCACATTGGCGGTAGCCTCGCGACCTTTGATTTCCGAGTTGATGCGGCCGAGCCGGAGCTGGGCGCGTTCAGCGGCGGGGGTATCGGGATAGTCATCCACAATGCGTTGCAGGGTGGCACACACCGTCGCGACGTTGGCCCCGAGATTCACCTGATAGCTGGCGAGTTGGTTCAGCCATTCGGCGACCTGGCGGGGCGCCTGTTTCGGCTCGCGGATCAACTGTTCCAGTTCCATGGTGGCCAGATCCAGCCGCTGGAAATGGGTGGCATAAATCAGGGCCAATTTTTCGCGGGCCTCATTGTCGTGCGGGTGCAACTCCAGTTGCTTGACGTACGCGGCGGCGAGCTGGCCGGGTTCGGGTTCCTTGGGCTTGAGAAATTCGGTGGACGCCAGCAGGCCGACATTGTGCACGCCTTCGGGCACGTAGACCGCCTGACGATCGTGCTTGGCCATGACCATCTGCTCGGCGGCGGCCAGATGGGCGACGCGCTGTTGCGCCTGCAGGGCCAGTTCCGTGCCGGGAAAACGATCAATAATTTTCTGTAACGAGGCGCGGGCGCCATCCACATCGGCAACCAGCTTGAGTTGCCAGTCCGCGAGCTGGGTGAACGCGGCGAAGACCTGACGCGGCGGCGCGGTTGCTTTGTTGCAAAAGTTGTTCAGGGCAATCTCCGCCCCGGGTACGTCCTTCATGTCCTCGGCCAGAATGCCGGCGAGCAGCATGATGCCTTCGAAATCATCGGGAAACTGGGCGAGCTGGCGGCGGACCTCGGCGATCGCTTCGGTCAGCTGGCCGCGTTTGCGCCGGGCCTGAGCGGCGGAATAAAGCGGCTTCGGCTCCAGCCGTTCGCGGCCCCCATCGAACATGCTGGTCAGGGGGCTGATCAGCCATTCGCTGAGCTGGGGCGTCCAGACAGTGCTGATCATCACCCCGGCAATGGCGATGGAAACGGGAATTCCAAACGAGCCCAAAAAGGTTGGGCCGGCCGCCACCAGACGGTGTACGAACCAGGTATCCGCCACGATCACCACGGCGGTATAAATCAGACAGAACACCATTTTACGGCGCTCATCGGTATGCTTCAGGGCGTAATAGGAAAAGAGGCCATACAGCCCGGCCGCTCCCGCGAGAACGGCGATAAAGTGGGTGTTGGAAGACGGCTGATCCATGGTCTTTCCGGCAAGTTCCACCCGCCGCCGGGTGGATGCAAGTTATTTCCTCGCCGGCAGAAATCAGCGACCCGCTGCCGGTGCATAGAAAAATGGACTTTTTCCCGCCCGCCGAACATGCTGGTGGCATGGCTGATTCATCCGGGAAAGGCGCCGCGCTGTTTGCGACACATAGTAAAATCACTCCCGCCGAACGGGCGCACCAGAACGGTCACCCTGGCTGCGTGGTATGGCTCACGGGCCTGAGCGCCGCCGGCAAATCCACCCTCGCCGTGGAACTGGAGCGCGAGCTGTTCCGCGCCGGCCGCCAGGTGTTTGTGCTGGATGGTGACAACCTGCGGCATGGCCTCTGTTCCGACTTGGGCTTCTCTCCCGACGCGCGCGAGGAAAATATCCGCCGCGTGGCCGAAGTGGCCAAATTGTTCGCCGAGGCGGGCATTATTTGCATCACCGCCTTCATTTCGCCCTATCGCGCCGGGCGCGACCTGGCCCGCCGGATTACGCCGCCGGGACAGTTTCTCGAAGTTTATCTCAGCACCCCGCTCGCCGCCTGCGAACATCGCGATCCCAAAGGTCTCTACGCCCGCGCCCGGGCCGGGAAGCTACCTGATTTCACCGGCATATCCGCGCCCTACGAAGCCCCGCTGAATCCGGAAATCGAATTGCGTACGGACCAATTGGCCATCGGCGAATGCGTCGCCCGGATTCTGGAACGGCTCAATGCCCTGCAAGCCCCGGGTTGAACAGGAGTTTCTGCCCTATGCAAAGAAAAAACCGGCCGGGACAGATGTCCCGGCCGGTGTGTTTTTCAGAAGCAATTACCGGATCAGAATCCGACGCGGTAGAACAGCGTCGTGTTGGTCGTGGCCGTCACCCCGGCCGGCGAGATAAACGGTGCGATGTTATTGACGTTGCTGACCGACTGCCAGTTGCCCGGCGCGACGGTGGGCGAGCTGAGCAGTTTGCCAACGGGCCAGTTCAAGCTCTTGCCCACCCCGGCAGTGGTGAAGTTATAGCGACCCACCAGCGTGCTGGTGTCAATCAACGTGTCACTGCTGGCCGGCGTGCCGATGGTGGCGACTTCGGCATCCGTCAGGATGCGGCTGTAAATACGGACGTCATCCATTTCACCCGCGTAGTTTTGCCAGTAGGTGTCATGGGAACGGCCGAGCTCGATTTCCTGATTCGTGGGCCAGGACCAGGCAGCGGCGTTCGGCTGGCTGGCCACCAAGGATCCGTCCACATACAGGTTCACAGAACCGGCGGCAGACTGATCATAGGTCAGGGCCACGTGATGCCAGCCGCCGTCCGCCACGAATCCGCCCGAGAAGTTTCCGCCCCCGTAGGTCTGCACATCAATCGTGCCACTGCCAGAGCCATCAATGAAGAACAGTGTGCCCACGCTCGTGCGGCGGTCAAACAGGATGGTGCCGTTGCCCGTCGCCGCCGTGCCGGTGCGCATCCAGAAGGCGATGGTGCCGGTGGTGGAATTGAAGTCTGCATTGGCCGGAATAACCATCTGACGTCCGAGCGGGAACTGCGCCACGCCGGTGCGGGTGTACGAGTTGTAATCCACGCTCGAGGCGAGCCAGTTGATGCCATAATTCAGACCGGGGTGCGGCGTGCCTACGGGCTTGGTGTCTTCAATAAAGCCACCGGTGCCGGTGCTCAGCACCAGCGGATTGCCACCCAGCACGCCCTTGGCCGCGTGGCTGGCGATGTTCGCGGCGGACACCGCGTGGCTGTAAATGGCCACATCGGCAATCAGCCCGTTGAAGTAGCTGCTGGAACCGCGCTGGTCGGCGCCAATGAACGTTTTGATGGTGGCATCCAACGGTGCCACCGTGGCATTGGTGGCCGTGGCCATGGCCGCCCCGTCAATATAGATGGTGGCGATGCTGCCGCTGCGCGTGGCGGCAATATGATGCCAGTTGCCGTCGCTGACGTACTTGCCGGAGGCCGGCGAGCTGAAACCAAACTGGGAGGCGTTGTTGCCAAATACGGAAAAGTAAACCGTGCCGTTGGCGTTGACTTCCAGCTGGTATTCACCGTTGTAACCGGTGCTGGAGCGTTGCTGTACCACCACGCCCGTGGCGCTGTTGGTGGTGTTCACCCAGGCTTCCACTGTGAAGTCCGTGGTGCCGGCCAGGGACGGTCCGGTGCCGCAATCAATGTAACTGCTGGCACCGTCGAACAGGTAGGCCAGCGCGCCGCTGTTAAAACCCAAATAAGCCGGCGGCTGCGGTCCGGCCAGCCCCTGGGTCGGGCTGCCATTGATGGTGCCATCATTACCAGCGCCGGAATAGTCATAGGCGGTGCCGCCGGTGGTTTCACTCAACGGCCACCACGCGCCCGGGGTATCTTGCTCCACGGTTCCAATATAGATGTTGGTGGCGGTAACGACGGTCAGCGCCTGCGTGGAACTTTGCGCCGTACCGTCCAGATTGGTGACGGTGACCGAGTAATTGCCACTGGCCGTAGCGGACAAGGAAGCACTGTCCGTACCTACCCGGGTGCCATCCTTCACCCACAGGTAATGGAGGGGCGGGGCGCCGTTGGCCACCACGGTGAGACCCGCCGAACTGCCGGCATAGGCGTAACCAATGGCGGGCAGATCCTGGACAATGCTGGGCGCATCCGTGCGCGGAACGTTCGGCGTGACCGCCGCCCAAGTGCCGCCAATGCGCAATTCATCAATCAACCCGTTATTGTTAGCCGCACCATGCGAAACGATCCGCACCTTGTTGAAGGAGGTGAAGTTCCACGTGCCGGTCAGCGCGGGCGTGGCGGGCTCGCTGGCGAGCGTGGGATTGACATAAAGACGGACCAGGGTGTTGGTGGGCGTAAAGTCGAAGCGATAAACCAGGAGCGACTCGGTGGTGCAGGGCACGGCTGAGGCCAGTCCGCCGCCGCCGCCGCCGCGAGTGCCCCAGCCCCAGTTCTGGGCATACCATTGCGCGCCGAGGAAGATTTGGGCCAGGTCGTTGGTTCCGGTCGTCTGGATCAGTTCCACCCCGCCCCAACCAGTGTTAATGATCTGGCCGATGAAACTTAAATAAACCGTGCCGCTATTAAGGTTGCATTGCAGGGCACGAATGTCCTCGAAATCGGCGGCACCCGTCCCGGCGAGTTCAGCCACGCCACCGGCGGTGACGAGCTGGCTGGTAGCATCATGATAAGTTGCGGAAGGACCGGTTACGATCGCTTCGCCGTTGTAACCGGGTGTTTGCACCCAGCCGCCACTCCATCCCGTGCCGCCGGCGGTCGTGGCCGAAAGCGTTTCCAGGGAGTTCGTGTCGTAGACAAACCCTTCATAGGGCGGGAGTGAACTCAGCACGCTGACATGCGCCACGCTGCTGGTGGCAGCCCCCAGCACATTGGTGACAATGAGTTGGTAAAGCGCATCATCACTGGCCTGCAGATTGGTCAGGGCGAATGAAGTATTCGTCGCGCCGGTGATAGGAGTGCCGTTTTTGAGCCACTTATAGGCAAGCGGAGCTTGGCCGCCCACGCTGGGGGCGAACTTCGTGTTCATGGTCAGGTAATTTGTCACCGGACTCAGATTCGAGAGAAAGGTGGGCGAGAGGAGCACACTGACTGCCGCCACCACGCTGGTACCGTTGCCGTAGGCATTCGCGGCTACAAGCTGATAATTGGCCGCGTCACCGGCACCCGCGCTGGCCACGGTATAGGTCAGATTGGTGGCATTGGCGATCGGTGTGCCGTTCTTGAGCCATTGATAGGTCAGCGGCGCAATGCCGATGGCCCCGGCACTCAAGGTAAAGGGGTTGCCCAGGTTATAAACCCCGCCGACCGGTTTGGTGCTCACTACGGGTTCATCCGTGATAATAAATCCGCCCATGGCAACATTGGTGTTGTTGGGCCGGCTAGGGTTGACGAGGGTCACCGCATCGGCGGACAGCACCGGACTGGTGCCGAACCCGCACGCATTGGCCAGCAGGGTGAAAGGTACGGTGGCCAGGGTGGTTGAATCGGCATCGTTATTGATAAAAACTGCTGATGTACTGGTCGTCTTGCCGGCCCCGATGATGCCGACCACATAGCCATTGGGGAATACGGCGTTAAGCCCCTGAAGGTCAACGGTCCATCCGGTGTTATCCAGCATGGACCAGGTCACTTCATCATCGCCGGGATTAACCGTGCCCGGGCCGCTGGGATCAGGATTTGTGTTGCCAATGCCGGTGCTCCAGGTATTGGCGGCCGTGCTTACCACGGTGATGCCACTAAATACCGTAGTGTTGGCCACAGTGGAACCATAGCTGCCCTGTACGCTGACCCAGTTGGGAACTTCCACGCCAAACGCCTTGCTGGTCACATTGAAGCCGGAGGTTGAGTAGCCGTAATTATACGGGGTCCAATCCATCGTATAATTGATACCAACGGTGGTGCCGGCGTGGGCTGCGCCTAGCATCAGCGCCGCCGTGGGCACCGCCAGAAGCGGCTGCCTTATTTTTTTGGAGAAGAATGATCGTTTCATAAGCCTTGGAATGTGGTGTTTAGTGCGCTCGGATGTTTGTTGATGAGGTGGCGGGGTTGAAATGAGGGGATTCAAATGGATTTGACGCGAGAGCGCGTCAATTGTTGCCAGCCCCCTAACGGCCTGGTTTTATCCATCATCACGCAGATGTAACACCGATTTCACATTACGACACTACCACATTTGGGGGATGCGGAGTAGAGAAGTTAACACTCAAGAAATAGTTAAACCGCTTTGCGCAAGTAATATGCGATTAATTTATCCGCTTGGTTTTGATGGCAAAAATACTCCACTTCGGGAGGTTCCGCCGGTACGTTTTCGTCAGACCGCGTAGCCGAACACCTTGCAGTAGGGGGCGAGTTTGGCCTGCACCGGGGCCAATGCCTCCGCATAACGTTCCCAACGGCCCACTGCCCGGGTGTAAACCGGCTGGGTCACATCGTGATATGTCGGAGCGTAGAGCACCTTTCGCCGCGCTGTCTCATGGTACCGTGCTTGGTTGGGATGCCAGGTCAGGCCCAGAAATTCCGTCACCTTGCGGCCCTCGGCGGCCATGTCCACCACCACATCTTCATACCGGGATTCAATCCAGTCAAAGCCGCCCAGCTCGCGCATCCGCAGCCAGACATCCATCAGATCGGCATAGTGCTTCGCGGTGCGTTCCAGACTGAGAAAATTCACGTTCGTGGCATTGAGCATGATGTTCAGGAAGTAGCAGCTGATGATCACATCGCGCGGGTCGCGCAGGGCGATGATGACCTTCAACTCCGGGAACACCCGCAGCCAGACGTTCAGCGACATCGTGGGTGACGGATTTTTATCGAGCAACATTTTTGCCGTCACCTCGCCGGGAATTTCCCGCAGCAGGCTTTTCGCATAACGCTGACGCAGGTCCGCCCGCCGGCCCGCCGGAAACTGATCCAAGGCCTTGATCTGCGCCTTCACCTGGCCGCCCGGCAGCTGAATTTGGGAAATGATTTCTTGGGTGAACGCCACCGGCTCGTCAAAGGCCAGCACATCCGGATGCGCGTCCAAGATTTGTTCCATCAGCGTAGTCCCGCTGCGGGGGTGCCCGCCGAGGAAGGCAAATTGGTAAGGTTCTTTGGCCACGGGCGCTTCCTGCCGCCAGCACCGGATCATTTCCGGCGTCAGGCCGGCCAGCAATTCCCGGCGGCGACGGTCGCTCTCGTCGTAGGATTTTTCCAGCAACACCGTATCCGTGATCGTCCGCACCTGCGCCTTGGCCGCCGCCAGCCAGCGAATGGCCTCGGAGTACTGCCCCAGTTGATCGAGCACCACGCCCAGCAAATGCGGCGCGGCATATTTCACGTAGGGATATTGCGGACCATCCTTGATCAGATCGCGCAAGGCCGTCTCCGCTTCCGTATCCTTCTTTTGCCGGTGCAGCAGGAAAGCGCGAAAATAGCGGGCCTGATCATCGCGCGGATGTTTGGCCAGACAATGCTCGACCTGTTCCCACGCCTCGGCCAGCCGCCGCTCTTTCTCCAGCCACACCGCCAGGCTCATGCGGGCATCCACGGAATCCGGCGACACCGCCACGGCCCGCTCAAAACACCTCTTCGCCTCGTCCAGTTGCCGCAGCCCCTGATACTGTTGGCCGACCATGGATAGCAATGAGGCGTTGTTCGGTGCGAGTTCCAGCGCGCGCCGGTACGCCTGGTTCGCCTGCGCAAAATCCAGTTCGCCCGAGGCCGCATTGCCCATTTCAAACCACAGCTCCGGCACCAAAGGGAAGCGGTTGAGCAGCGCCCGATAGGCCGCCAAGGCTGGGCCGTGACGACCGCCCAGCAACTGCTCCTGGGCTTTTTGCCATAGGGCGACATCGCGGGGGGAACGTTGGAGCTGGGTTGAGTCACCGTGCATATGCCCGGCGATTATTCCCAAGAAATGGTTAAGAGTAAGTAAAATATTTTTTGTAAACCTGAAAAATATCCGGCGCGCACCTATAATAAGATGCCAAAAATAATTTTTGGGCCGGTTCCTCCCCCAAATGTGGTAGAGTAAACTCTTCTAAAGCATGGTATTAGTTTCACGGTTCCGTGGTCACCCTCAACAACATACCCCTTGGTTAATACATAGCCCCTATGTCCAATTCCATAACTACCCTGGTTCGTCGTTGTACCCCAAAAACCTTCCTTCCTTTCCCGGTTCTGCTCCTGTTGATGGCTTGTCTGGCAGCCCTGGCTCCCCTGCGAAGTTCCGCCGGCACCTGGTCCGCGCTGACCAATCAGGCCCCCGGCGGGGTCTCGCTGATGATGCTCATGCTTGATGGCACCGTGATGTGCCAGAACAGTGGCAACGCCACCTGGTACCGGCTTACCCCGGACATTCACGGCAGCTATCTCAACGGCACGTGGTCTACCGTTGCCCCCATGCACGATTCCCGCCGGTTTTATTCCTCCCAGGTGCTCAAGGATGGCCGGCTGTTTGTGGCCGGCGGTGAATACGGCACCGGCGGCCCGCATGCGGAGGTTTATGATCCGCTCAGCAATACCTGGATGCAGGCGCCGGATCCCGGGCATAACCTCATTGATTCCATTTCCGAAACCCTGCCCAACGGCAACGTGTTTGAACCTTCCCTCGCCACCGGCGATCCCTGCCTCATCTACAACATTGTTTCCAATACCTGGTCCAATGCCGCCATCGGCTACGACGGCCAGGACGAAGCGGCCTGGGTTAAATTGCCCGACAGCAGCATCCTGACCATCGACCCCTTCGGCCAGAACACGGAACGGTACATTCCCGCCCTGAACCAGTGGGTGGTGGATGGCACCGTGCCTGTGCCCATGTACGGCTATGGCGGTGAGCTTGGCGCCGGCTTCCTCCTGCCCAACGGCAAGGTGTTTTATATCGGGGCCACCAATAACACGGCCATTTACACACCCACCGGCACCACCAATGCCGGGGCCTGGGTGGCCGGCCCGAACATTCCCAACAACCTCGGCGCCGTGGATGCCCCGGCCGCCATGATGGTGAATGGCAACATTCTGTGCGCCGTCGGCACCGACACCAACTACGGCTCCGTCGCCTATTTCTACGAATACAATTACGTTACCAATTCCTTTACGCAGGTCACCAGCCCCACCGGTGGTTCCACCGCCGCAACGTCACCCTACGGCCTGACCATGCTGGACCTGCCGGATGGCACCGTTCTGCTCTCCGGTTTCGGCACCCAGCTTTATGCTTATCAACCCGGCGGCACGGTCCTCACCAACGGCGTTCCCACCATCCTGAGCGTCACCACCAACCTGGATGGTTCCTTTCACGTGACCGGTACGCTCCTCAACGGCATCTCCGAAGGTGCCGCTTACGGCGACGACTCGCAGATGGTCAGCGATTACCCCATCGCCCGCATAACCAATAGCACCGGCAATGTGCTCTACTGCCGCACTTACAACCGGAGCACCTGCAACGTGATGACCGGCACCAATGTCATCACCACCGAAATGGCCTTGCCCGCCGGGTTGCTGGCCGGCACGTATCCGCTCTTTGTTACCGCCAACGGCATCAGTTCCGCGCCCTATTCGCTAACCATCGCCGGCACGCCGCTGCCGGCGGTCACGGGCCTGGCCTTCAGCAGCATTGCCTCCAATCAAATGGCGTTCCACTGGAGCGCCATTGGCCTGACCGAAACCGGCTATATCGTCCAGCGTTCCATCGATGGCACCAATTATTCCACACTGACCAGTCTCGCCACGAATGTCACGACCTACACCGACACGGCGGTAAGTTCGCTGGGTCAGTATTATTACCGGGTGATGGGCACCAATTCGACCGGTTTGGGGAACGCCGGCCAGCCGATCTTCGCCGCCTCTCCGCCCGTGGTGGCCGTGGTGGCGCCCTGGCAATCCGGCGATGTCGGCGCGGTGCAGGGCAGCGGCGCCGCCGGCACGAATGCCGGCACCTTCACTGTAATCGGCTCCGGCAATGGCATTGGCACCGACAACGACCAGTTTCAATTTGTCTATCAGCCCGTCGCGGGCGATGTGATCATCACGGCGCGGGTGGTGGGCAATCAAAACACCGGCTCCAATGCCATGGCCGGCGTGATGATCCGCAACAGCCTCGGCAGCGATGTGGCGGCTGCCTTCATGGCTTTTGATGGCGGCGCACAAGCCTCAATCTTTGAGCATCGCGCCGATGCCGCCGGCGAGGCCACGTACGGCTTGAAATTGTACGGCGAACCCTCCGAAGATGATGGCGATGAGACACCTTCCGGCGGCGGCGGCGGCGGTGGCACCACGCTCGTTTCCCAACCCGCCAGCGCGCCGCTCTGGGTGCGCCTGGTGCGCAGCGGCAACAGCATCACCGGTTACACCTCCACCGATGGCACCAACTGGACCCTGCAAGGCACGAGCACCTTGGGATTATCACCGGTGGCCGATGTCGGCCTGGCCGTCACCAGCGGCAGTTACAATCAACTGAACACCTCCACTTTTGACAACGTCTCGGTCACCGGCTTCCCCGCCCTCACCCCGCCGCCCGTGGCCGAATGGAAGCTAGATGAAACCAGCGGCACCACCGCCGAAGACTCGATTGATAGTTTTGACGGGTTGTATAACAGCGTTCTGCTGGGCCAGCCCGGGGCCACGCCCGATACCGGTTACTCGGCCGGTTTCAACGGCACAAATGCCAACATCACGCTGCCACCCCTCAATCTGAATTCCAACGCCCTGACCATCACCGCCTGGGTGAACCGCAATGGCACCCAGAACGCCTGGTCGGGCATCCTCTTCGGGCGCGGCACCACCGCCGACGGATTCCACTTCGGCACCGCCAATGAACTCCGCTATACTTGGAACAACAACGCCAGCACCTACAACTTCAATTCCGGCCTCGTAGTTCCCAATAACCAGTGGACCTTTGTTGCCCTCGTCATCGAGCCGAGCCGAGCCCGGCTGTTCATGGTCACCAACGGCGTGCTCGCCAGCGCCACCAACAGCGTCGCCAACCCGGTGGTGCTCGCCTTCGATGGCACCACCTGCATTGGCCAGGATTCCAGCAGCGCCAGTCGCTACTTCAACGGTTTGCTGGATGACGTGCAGCTCTTCAATCAGGCCCTGACCCCAGCGCAATTGGCCACCTATGCCACTGCGCCGGTCCTCACCTTTAGTACGCCGACTAATAACCAGGAATTTCTGACTCCGGCCAACGTCAGTATCAACGCCAGTCTCACCGGCACGAACGGCCACACGATCAATCTCGTGCAATTCTTTAACAACGGCACGTTCATCGGCCAGACCGCCACGCCGCCGTACACGAACACCGTAACCAATCTGGTCAGCGGCACATACACGCTGTCAGCCCGCCTGTATTATGATTCCGGCCTGGCCGTCAGTTCCGATCCCGCGAATGTCATCGTGGAACCGGTGCCCACGGTGCCGCAAAATGTGATCGCCACGCCCATCGCCAGCAATCTGGTATTTGTATCGTGGTCCTTGTCGAGCGGCGCCGATGGTTACGTTCTGAGTCGTGGCGGCACGCCGGTCGCCAGTCTCTCCACCACCAATTTCTACCTCGACTCCGGCCTGTCCGGCGGCGTCACCTATTGCTACACCGTCACCGCCACCAACCACGTCGGCAGCTCGGCCGCCAGCGCCGCCTCCTGTGCTTTGACCCCCACCTCCATCGCCACCTTCACCTGGGATGCCGGCAGTTCCGGCACCGGCCCGCAGGATGGCAATGACAACTGGGGCACCGGTGCCACCACTTGGTGGAATGGCAGCGCCGCCTCCACCTGGACCGATGGCAACCTCGCCGTCTTCGGCAACGGCACGGCCACGAACTGCCTCGTAACGCTGCTCAACGATGTGACTCCCGCCAGCATCATCTTCAATGTCACCGGCGGTGGTGCTTATTACATCACGAACAGCAGCGGTTCGATCAACCTCTCCGGCACGCCGGAACTGGTGGTGAACGGCAACGCCACCATCAGTGCCACTCTCAAAGGTGCCGGCCAGTTGAACAAGACCGGTCCCGGAACGCTCACCCTCACGGCGGCCAATACGAATTCCGGACCCGTCTCCATCAGCGGCGGCAGAGTGATCGCCACTGTCGCTCCCTGGTACTCGCCGCGCAGTATCGGCTCCGGTGCCCTCACCGTCAGCAACAGCGCCGTCGCCGAATTCACCGGCTCCCATGGCTTCGGAGCCGATGCCGGCGGCCGGCCCGCCACCCTGGCAAACGGTGGCACGCTTCAATTCGACAAGGAAAACTACGTCAGCGCCCTCACCATGACCGCCGGCAATATCATCGGTGCCGGCGAAATCCGCACCATTGCCACCACCTACAACATCAACAGCGCGGCATCCAATTCGTTGATCAGTTGCAATATCAACCTGATCAATTCCGTGACTATCAATGTGACCAACGGCCCCGCCGCCGTGGGCCTGCTGGTGAGCGGAAACATTTATGGCGCCGGCAACTTCACCAAGAGCGGCAATGGCGTCCTGCAACTCACCGGCACCGCCACCAATACCGGCACGCTGACCGTCAGCGCCGGGACTTTGCAATTGGATGGCGCCACCGGCACCAACACGTTCACCATTCAGAACACCGCCACGCTCACCGGCGACGGCGTGGTGAACGGCGTCACCACCGTGCAAAGCGGCGGCACGCTCGCCCCCGGTGACAATGCCATCGGCAGCCTGTTCTTTGTCAGCAGTGTGACCCTGAACGCCGGTTCCAAGTGTGTGCTGAAGCTGACCAAGGCCGGTGGCACGCCCAATAACGATCTGGTTTCCACGCTCGGCACCCTGACTCTGGGCGGCACCTTGACGGTGACCAACATTGGCACCAATGCCCTCGCGGCAGGCGACAGTTTTGATCTGTTCAACGCCAGCAACTTCGGCGGCAGTTTCACCGGCCAGACGCTCCCCGCCCTGGCCGCCGGCCTCGTATGGGACACCTCGCAACTCGCCATCAACGGCATCATCACCGTGGCTGCGCTGCCCGCCGTCACGGTCTCGCCGGCGGCAACGAACATCGTGTACGCGGCCAGCGCCACACTGGCAGCCTCCGCCAGCGGCACCGCGCCGTTGAGCTATCAGTGGTATGACCGCAATACGAACGCCATCGCCGGCGCCACCAATGCCACCTTCACTCTGACCGCTCCCGGCGTCGCGGCCAGCGGCAATTACACCGTCATCGTGGCTAATCCCTACGGCACCGCGACCAATCTCAGCGCGGTCACGATCTCACCCGCCACACTTACCGTGAGCGCGAACAATACCAACCGCCTTTACGGCGCGGCCAACCCCGCCTTCACCGCCAGCTACACCGGCTTTGTCAATGGCGACACCACTGCCGCGCTTAGTGGCGCGCCCGGCCTGACCACCTCGGCGGCGACCAATAGTTTGGTGGGTACCTACACTATCGCAGCGAGTGCCGGCACTTTGGGAGCGGCGAACTATAACTTCGCGTTTAATAGCGGCACCCTGACGGTGAGCCCCGCTGCTTTGACCGTTACCGCCAACAACCTCGGCAAAACCTATGGCCAGCTGTTCAATTTCGCCGGTACCGAATTCAGCGCCACCGGCCTATTGAATGGCGACACCGTCACCAACCTTACCCTGGCCAGTATCGGCGCGACCAATACCGCCATCACCGGAAATTATGCCGTCAATGCCAGCAATGCCCGTGGCACCGGCCTCGGCAACTACACCATCAGCTATGTCAGCGGCACCCTGACCGTGAATCCGGCCTCGCTGACCGTGAGCGCGAATAATACCAATCGCATTTATGGCGCGGTCAATCCCACCTTCACCGCCAGCTACTCGGGCTTTGTGAATGGCGACACCGTGGCCGTTCTGGCCGGCTCTCCCAGTCTGGCGACCACCGCCACCACCAACAGTGCAGTCGGCACCTACACCATCACGGCCGGACTCGGCACCCTGACGGCGACCAATTACAGTTTTGGTTTCACCAATGGCACGCTCACGGTGAATAGCGCCGCCCTCACCATCACCGCTAACAGCACTAACAAGGTTTACGGGCAGGCGCTGACCTTTGCCGGCACGGAGTTTGCCGCCAGCGGCCTCTTGAATGGCGACACGGTCACGAACGTGGCGCTGGCCAGTACCGGGGCCACCAACACCGCAGCGGTCGGCAGTTACGCCATCACCGCCACCGCCGCGCAGGGCACCGGTCTGGGCAACTACACGATCAGCTATATCAGCGGCACGCTCACCGTGAACACCGCCGCACTGACCATCACCGCGAACAGCACAAACAAGCTTTTCGGCCAGACCCTTGTCTTTGCTGGCACGGAATTCACCAGCAGCGGTTTGCTGAACAGCGATACCGTTACGAATGTCGCGCTCGCCAGCCCGGGCGCGACCAATACCGCCGTGGCCGGGACGTATCCCATCACGGCGGGCAGCGCCCTGGGCACCGGGCTCGGCAACTATGCCATCAGCTATGTGAGCGGCACCCTGACCGTCACCGGCAGTCTGCCCACCGCGCCGCAAAATTTGGCGGCACTGGCGATTGCCACGAATCAGAACAGCCTCACCTGGTCGGCCGTCTCCAACACCACCGGCTACGTGGTGAGTCGCGGCGGCTCCGCCGTGGCCAATGTGGCTGGCACGAATTATACCGACACCGGCCTCGCCATGGGCACGCCGTACACTTATACCGTGGCCGCCACGAATGCCATCGGCTCCTCTCCGGCGAGCGCACCTGCCTATGCCACCACCCCGGTGCTTGGCGCCACCCTCACCTGGGACACTGGCACTTCGACCAATGCGCAGGATGGCAGCGGGATCTGGGGCACCAACCTCACCACCTGGCTCTATGGCACCAACAACCTTGGCTGGTATGACGGCAATGTCGCCGCTTTCGGGGTGAACACCACCACCAACTGCACCGTCACCCTCACCAATGATGTGACACCGAGCGGCATCACCTTCAATGCCACCGGCGGCGGCAGTTACACCATGACCGGTACCAACAATATCTGGCTGACCAACAGTCCGGCCTTCGTCATGAACGGCAGCGGGACCATCAGCACGCCCGTCAATGGCACCGGCAGTCTGACCGAAAGCGGCACCGGTACGCTGACCCTGACCACGCAGAACAGTTATTCCGGCGGCACCGTCGTCAATGCCGGTAAACTGATCTCGACCGTTTCCTGCTGGTACACGCCACGCGGAATTGGTTCGGGTCTGCTCACTGTCAATAGTGGTGCGACCGCCGAATTCACCGCCACGCACGGTTTCGGCGGAGACGCCAGTGGCCGCCCGGTGATCATCAATAACGGTACGCTCCAGTTCGATCATGAGAACTACGTCAGCAGTCTGGCCATGGCCGGCGGCGGTATCACGGGCGCGGGCGAAATCCGCACGATTGCCACGACTTACTACACCTACGGCGCGACCACCAACTCGCTCATTGGTTGCAATATCAACATGGTCAATGCCTGCACCTTCAGTGTCACCAATGGCAGTTCCGCCGTGGGCCTGCTGGTGAGCGGTACGGTTTATGGCGCGGGTGGCCTTACCAAGGCCGGTCCCGGCCTGCTGCAACTGACCGGCACCGCCACTAACACCGGTGCAACTACAGTTAGCGCCGGCACCTTGCAACTGGATGGTTCGCTCGGCACCAACACGGTGACCGTGCAAAGCACTGCCACGCTCAGCGGCACCGGCACCATCAACGGTGCGACCACCATTCAAAGCGGTGGCACCCTGGCGCCCGGTGACAATGCCATCGGCACGCTTACCATCAGCAATGCGCTGACGCTTGCGGGCAACGCCGCCTTTGCGCTCAATAAATCCGGCAGCACCCTCACCGGTGATTTGGTCCAAGGCTTGGGCACCGTGACCTATGGCGGCACGCTGACGGTTACCGCTACCGGCACCGCACTCGCAGCCGGCGACACCTTCACATTGTTCACCGCCACGAGCTATGCCGGCTCCTTCACCAGTATCACCCTGCCCTCCTTGGGCAGTGGCCTGGCTTGGAACACCAATAACCTCGCTGTGAATGGCACCATCGCCGTGGCGGCTCTGCCCGTCATCACCACGCAGCCGGCAAATCAATCGGTGACGCAAGGCAGTCCGGCGACGTTCAGCGTCACCGCCACCGGCACCGCGCTGAATTATCAATGGCTGAAGAATGGCGCCAGCATCGGCGGCGCCACGGCGGCCAGCTACACCATCAGCAGCACCACCACGAATGACGCCGCCAGCTACAGTGTCGTCATCTCGAATGCGGTTGGTTCCACCAATAGCGCCACCGCCACGCTCACGGTCAACGTTCCGCCCGTCATCACCACGCAACCGGTGAGCCAGAATATCAACCAGGGCAGCCCGGTCACGTTTAGTGTCACCGCCACTGGCACCGCGCCGCTGACCTATCAATGGCTGAAGAACGGCACCAACATCAGCGGTGCCACCTCGGCCAGCTACACGATCAGCAGTGTGGCCACCACCGATGCCGCGAATTATACCGTGGCCATTGCCAACGTGGCCGGCTCCACCAACAGCAGCGCCGCCACGCTCACCGTAAATGTCCCGCCGACCATCACCACGCAGCCGGCGAGTCAAACCGTCATTGTCGGCAATCCAGTGACTTTCACCGTCGCCGCCACGGGCACCGCGCCGTTGAGTTATCAATGGCAAAAGAATGGCGCCAACATCAGCGGGGCCACCACCGCCAGCTACACCATCGGCAGCGTGGGCACCAATGACGCCGCAAATTACACCGCCATCGTCACGAACATTGCCGGCAGTGTGACCAGCAGCACCGCCACGCTCACAGTGAATGCGCCGTTCGGCGACTGGCACTTCGATGACGGCACCGGCACCGTGGCCACGGATTCCGCCGCGGTTCCGCACAACGGCACCGTCAGCGGCACCAACGCGACCTGGGTGACCGGCATCAAGGGCAATGCCCTGCAATTCACCGGCGTCAGCAACTATGTCGCCTTCGGCACCGGCCCCTCGATGAGCGGTACCAATAACTTCACCATCGCCGCCTGGATCAAAACCACCTCCACGAATACGGGCGTCATCATGCAGCAGCGCGATGCCGCCAATTACAACGGCGAGTACCGGCTTTCCATCAATGGCACCGGCACGGTCGAGTTCATGCTGTATGGCGACGGCGCCTACCAGTTTGACTTCACCACCACCAACGTGCTGAACAACGGTGTCTGGCATTATGTCGTGGCGGAACGCAACGGGCTTGCCGGCAACATCTACCTGGATGGCAACCCCACCCCCGTGGCCACCGCCACCGGCACGGGCATCAAGAACCTGACCAATATCATCAACGTGGCGGTGGGCCGCGATATCCGCGACAACACCGGCAACTACACCGGCACCATTGACGAGGTGAAGCTCTATAAGGTGGCGCTCAGCGGCGCGGATGTGTCGGGCCTCTATAACACCTACCTCGGCCTCGTCTCACCGTGGCTCACGGCCGACATCGGCAGCGGCATCACCACCGGCAGCGCCACGCAGACCAACGGGGTCTTCACGGTGCAGGGCGCGGGCAATCTCAGTGGCACGGCGGATAACTTCCGCTTCGTGTATCAGAACATGAGCGGCGATGCCGAAATCCGCGCGCGCATTCCCTCGTATCAGAACACCGGTGCCAGCGGCCGCCTTGGCGTGATGATGCGCGACAGCCTCACCGCCAATTCCATGAACGCGTTCATGGGCATTCAGGTGACCAATGGCACGTTCTACTTCCAGACCCGCACGAGCAGTGGCGGGGCCACCACCAGCACCAGCTCGGGCACCGGCACCGCGCCAAATATCTGGGTGCGGCTCGTGCGCAGCGGCACTACGCTGTCCGGTTACAAGTCCAGCGATGGCGCCACCTGGACGCTGGTAAGCACCAACACGTTCACCATGTCCACCAACTGTTACTTCGGTCTCGGTGTGGCCTCGGGAACAACCAACACCCTGAACACTGCGACGTTCGATAACCTGACCGTCTCTCCGTGATTGTCAAAACGCCATCACGTTTCGCGGCCGCAGCGCTGGCCGCGGTTTTCCTCCTCATTGGCTGGGAAACCGCGTGCCACCGGCGGCCGGCCGTAACGCCTTCACCGACACTACTCGCGACGGCTACCCGCCCGCCGGCTTCCTCCGGCGAAGCAGTGGCCGTCTCCTTGCCGGACAAATTGCGCGCCCTGGCGGATGCGGCCAACAGTGTGCCCGAAGCGCAGCATGACGCCGCGTGGGCCGTGCTGGTGACATCGTTTCCGCAAACGGATATCCCGCAAATACTGAAAGCGCTGGCCCCCGCCACCGATGACGCCTCGGTGCTCTTGCGCCAACTGCTCCTGCGCCGCTGGGCCGCCGCCGATCCGGCCGCGGCGGCCGCGTGGGCCACCAGCTTTGCCGATCCGGCCGTGCAACTGGAATCACTCCAACAGGTCGCGCTCGTCTGGTCGCAATCGAATCTGCCGCTCGCCATCCAATGGGCGCAGCAATTGCCCGATGGCTCGCGGGAAACGGTCTGTCTCGCGCTCGCCTACGAGGCGGCGCGCACCGATCCGCAGACCGCGCTCACGCTGGCCATGGATCTGCCGGCCAATGCCGCGCGGGCCGACCTCGTTGCCCACGCCACCGCCCAATGGGCTACAGGCAATCCGGCCGCCGCCGCCGCCTGGGCGGTGCAAATCACCGACCCAGCCCTGCGCGAGCAAGTTGTTTCCGCCATTGCCACCGAGTGGGGCGGCAACGATCCCGTGGCCGCCGCGAACCTGGCCTTGAATTCCCTTGGCGCGGGCAAGGCGCAAAACGATGCCGTCATCGGCATTGTGCAGCGCTGGGCGCAAAACGATCCCGCCGCAGCGGCCCAATGGGCCACCACGTTTCCCTCCGGGGAGTTGCAATCGGCCGCCGTGGAAAATGTGATCAAACCATGGGCGCTCCGGGATTCACAAACCACCGGTGCCTGGCTGAACACGCTTACGGCCGGACCGGTCAAGGACGCCGCCGTGGCCGACTATGCCACCACGCTCGCACCGACCTCCCCGGCCCTGGCCACCGAATGGGCCGCCTCCATCGCGCAAGACGTATTACGGGAACGGGAACTGTCAGATGTTATCACCAACTGGCTGGCGCGCGACACCACCACCGCCCGCAACTGGATCACCCAAAGCACTTTGTCCCCGGCAGAAAAAAACCAGTTCCTCGGTGTAACTGGAAAATAACGCGTGCCACCCCCCACCGCCTTTGGAAAATATCAGCCCGTCCCTTGACAAACTGGCAGAATGGGCCAATATTAATATTGGCTGGTATGGACGTGAGTGCAGTTGACAGTTGCAGGCAGAGTCAGTAACGAAGTACGTGTTAGTGGCAGTGTCCGAGTCGGTCAGTAGTAGATACGCCCATGCCAGCCATTTCCCTCTCCCCCTTTCACTGAATGCTTGTCGCGCCGTATAGTCGGACGGAGGCGGATTGGATGCTTCCCCTTATTTTCCTCCGCGCTCCTCCGCAATCTTGGCGTCTCCGCGTTAATCCCCTTTGGTGATTGGAGCTTCTCTGGAGCTTGGAGGTTGGACGCTTGGAGCTTTCCTTCGGTCACCCCAACAACCGATGAACATCCTTGAGCTTCGCAATGATATTGATATCCGCCTGACACGACGGCATGCAATCCCCGCACGCAATACACGCCGTACCGTTCTTCGTCAGCGTCTGGTACTCCGCCTTGGCGCGGGACAGATCATGATAATCCAGCGCGTACCGCTCATAGCGCAGAATGTCCGCAATCGCAATGTGTTCCGGACAATGCGACACACAATCCGCACACAACAGACACGTCAGTCCCTTGTTGTAAGCCGCGAGCAACCCCAGTGCGTGATGGTCGTTGGCACCCATTTTCAGTTCCCGCGCGGCACCCACGTTTTCCTGCAACTGGTCGAAATTCGTCGTATTAATGACCGCCGCCGTCAGGTTCGGATTGGCCATCAGCCACTTCACCATCGCCGTGCCCGGTGAACTGCCTTTGAAACGTGGCTCCGCCAGCATCGTCTGAAATTTTTTGTCCGTGGCGGCGCGGCCCACGCCGCCCATCGTCTTCATCGCAATCGTGCCAAAATCATTCTTCTTCGCCAGCGCCAGCACATCCTCCAGCTCATGCTTGTCCCCGTACGTATAGAAAAACTGTGCCGCTTCGAAGGGCGAATTCTGAATCAGATAGGTGACGATGTCATACGCCATGTCCCCGCCGATGTTGTTGTAGTGATGCTGCGAAAGCGCCAGATGCTTCACCAGGCCCTCCTTCTTCAGCCGTTCAAACGCCCGGATCACCCCCATGTCCGTCTTGGCCTCCGCCACCGAATGGTAGCCGAAGTGAAACTTGAACACGTCGTAATATCCTACGCCCGAACGTTCCACCGCCTTTTTGACAAATTGATAATGCTGCTCCTCGTCAATATGACCATGCATGTGGTCGCCGCCCACGCGATCCACCACCACTTCCAGGTGATACGACTCGCGCGGCTGGCTCTTGATCGCCTCCGGCATGGTTTCAGCGTTCCAGCGATGCGCCTTGTGCCAGTAATTCACCCCCGCCTTCACCGCCAGCGGAATTACCGCCGGACTCCAGTCCGCCGCCCCCACCAACGCGCTGATCTGCAGGCCGGTCCGCCCATAGCGGCCGGCGCGGCAACTGCCCGATCTCTCCGTCCGCCGCTCTGGCCTTCAACGCACCCACGCCCGTCAGCGCAATACCCGTGGCCCCCGCCGCGCCCGCGCGAAGAAAATCCCGCCGGTTCAGACCTTTTGATTCCTGGTTGGCATCATTCATAAACAGTTGGGGTAAAATGTTGAAACCGCTCGCCTCGACCTCCTGAAACTGGCCCCGTCACCGCCGCCTGTCAACGACGAAAACCCGATATTGCCCGGCATTGGATGTTGGGCGTTCGAGGTTGAGTGTTGGTTGTTTCCCCATTCACCCGCTTGCCGACCGCTTTTGAAATAAACTCATCCCATCCCTTGACAGTCCGCCAAAAGGGACGATGTTGTTGGTGGCTGGTATGGACGTAAGTGCAGTTGACGGTTGCAGGCAGAGTCAGTAACGAAGTATGTGTTAGTGGCAGTGTCCGAGTCGGTCAGTAGTAGATACGCCCATGCCAGCCACTTTCTTTTTCCCCCTGTTCACTGGATGTTGGGAGTTGGATGTTGGATGTTTCCCCATTTTTCCCCTCTCCGCACTCATCCCCTTTGGTGATTGGAGCTTTCCCTTCGATCACCCCTCGCAAAAATCCTGAAAATAGTTTGCCCACTTTTCCCTTCGGCGGAGATAATTAGTCGATGACCGATGCGTCTGACATGGATTTGGTCCGGGAATTTGGCCGGAATCATTCCGAAGCCGCCTTCACCGAACTGGTGCGGCGGCACCTCAACCTCGTTTATTCCATCGCCCGCCGTTGCACCGAGAACGATAGCGACGCCCAGGATGTCGCCCAGGCCGTCTTCGTGATTCTTAACCGCAAAGCCGCCCGGTTGAGCGCCTGCACCGTGCTCACCGGCTGGCTGTATCAAACCACCCGCCACACCGCCGCGTGCTGGCAACGCACCAACGCCCGCCGCCACGCCCGCGAACAGGAGGCCTATATGCAATCCACTGTGACCGGTGCCGGCACCGACGACGACTGGCGGCGGCTGTCCCCGCATCTGGAAGCCGCCATGTCCCAATTGGGTGAAACCGACCGCACATTGCTGGCGCTGCGGTTTTACGAAAACAAAAGTGGCCCGGAAGCCGCCGCACTGCTGGGCATCCCGGAAGCCACCGCCCACAAGCGCACCGCGCGCGCCGTGGAAAAGCTGCGGAAATGTTTCACCCGCCGGGGTGTCACCCTCTCCGCTGCCGCCATCTCGGCCGCCATTTCGGCACATTCCGTACAAGCCGCCCCGGCGGAACTGGTGGCCAAAGTTTCCGCCCTGGCCGCCAAAGGCGCCGCTATTGGCATTGCCACCGCCGGCTTGGTTCGCGGAACCCTCAAGGCGTTGGCCTG
The DNA here is from genome assembly GCA_903820285.1 of uncultured Verrucomicrobia subdivision 3 bacterium. Taxonomy (GTDB): domain Bacteria; phylum Verrucomicrobiota; class Verrucomicrobiia; order Limisphaerales; family UBA11358; genus UBA11358. The sequence goes on from CAIJGS010000092.1 coordinate 29,450, forward strand.
GGGAAAATTCAAATCCTTGGGCACCTTGGGAATTGTCACCGCCATGACGGGCGGCGTATTGGTGACTGTCATATTACATTCGCAGCCGCATGACTTAAAAGCGCCGGCGGCCAAACCGGTGGAAATTGTGCGCGAGCTTATGACCGATACCGCATTCATTTCACTGGATTCTCCGCCGGGAGGTTTATCGGTCCAGCCGGATGGCCGAATTGTGATCGCCGCCAGTTTGTTTGGAAATTATATCGACCCCGCGTCGGGCCGGCTCGGCTATTTTGAGCGGGGCGCCATCCGGCTCAATGCCGATGGCTCCCTGGACCGCAGCTTCTATTGTCGCGCAGCATTTCCCGGGAACGATGCCAGCCGGGCGCACGTGGATCTGCTGCGCGACGGAAAACTGCTGATGTCCGGTTTGTTCGACTCGGTGGACGGGCAGCCCCGCCCCGGTTATGCCCGATTGCTTTCCGACGGCAGCGTGGACGAATCGTTTGTGCCAACCACCGGTTCCACCAATGCCACCGGGCCCCTCTTGCAGCGGACTTATCTTCCCGGCGGCACTTACCCGGCGGCCGCGTTGAGCGATGGCACGGTAGCCGTGATGACCGCCGACCCGCTGTCCGTTTTTCGCCTCGCTGCCAACGGCAAATTGATTCCGCTTGCCACCAATGCTTCCGCCTCGGTATTTCCGCCGCATGCGGGTTTGATCTGGACACTCCAAAGCGCTGGATTCTGGGGAAACTGGTGGGGCCACAAAGCGGTGGACTGGAATCGGACGACGCCCGCCCGCCGGCGATCTCTGGTCAAACCGCTGGGGCAACTGCCCTTTGAAGACTGCGCCGAACAACCTTCCGCCACCGATGCGGCCGTGGTTTTCAAAGCCCTTTTTGACGAAGTTCCGTTCGTGCTTTGCCGCGATGCGGTGCCCCTGCCTGATGGCGGGGCGGTCCTTGCCATTCAGGACGCCTTTATCAACGGCAGCCTGCTCGCCCCCGGCCGGCTCATGCGCTTCGATCAGAACTGGCACCCCGATTCGAGTTTTACCAACCAGTACGAAACCGATCGCCGGGGCAGCATCACCATGAAACGTCTTTTGAACGGAAAATTGCTGGTGGCCGGCGGCTTCACCAAAATGAATGGCGAAGATTTCCCCGGCCTGGTTCGGCTGAACGAGGCTGGTCAGATCGACCACAGTTTTCATTGTCAGATCGCCGATGTGCAGTTTGGGCGGTTGGTGATGGACCTGGCGGTTCAGGCCGACGGCCGGATTGTCATCTGCGGGCCGTTTACCATGGTCAACGGCGTCAAATGCCAGCATATCGCGCGGCTGAATCCCGATGGTTCGCTCGATGATACCTTCAAGAATCCGTTCATCAGCCTGCAAGAGTTGCAAACCCATCGGCGCTTCCCCGTATTTCATCTCGCCGCAAAATCTGCGTCCCCCGCAACCAGTACAACTATTCCGCCGGCAGCCAGCGTGCCGGCCGAAACCATTCTGATCACTTCGATCAATTATTCGGGAGGCATCGCGATGATTCAATTCACTGGCAATCCGCAAAAGAAATACGTTCTTCAGGCCAAAGAGGCACTGGCAGATAACGACTGGACCAGCCTCAGCACCAGCCAGTCGGATGCCA
>CAIJGS010000093.1 GCA_903820285.1 uncultured Verrucomicrobia subdivision 3 bacterium
ATGCCACGCTCTTTGCTTCCAACCTGACCGTATCCGTTTCGCGGCCGACGGTGCTGATCATTGTCACCACCAATCAAATCGCCACGCTTTACGCGGCCGATCCGTATGAAAACATGGTGGCGCCTTATACGAACACCATCGTTCCCTTTACCAACTCGGCCCAGCTCGTCAACCAGCTCACGGTGACCATCAACAGCAATCCGTTCACGCTGACTCTGCCTTCGTATCCTTACCTGGGCAAAACAGTGGTCGCCACGGTTTCAATTTCATCGAGCAACTACGCGCCAGTGATCATCAGTCAGCCGACCTCAACTAATGTCATTCTCGGCAAAATGGCAGTGTTCACCACCGTTGCCGCCGGTACGCCGCCGCCGGCTTTTCAGTGGCAGCGAAACGGGACCAATATTATGGGGGCGAACACGGTCAGTTATGTCCTTACGCCGGCGCTGGCGGACAACAGTGCCAGCTTCCGTTGCGTCATCACAAACAGTTCTGGTGCGATCACGTCTGCCCCAGCGGTTTTGAGCGTGAATGACACCCCCGCCATCAGCACCGTTCTTGATCAGGTACTGACCAAAAACACTCCTTCAGCGCCATTGCCATTTTGGGTCAATGATACTTCGGTCTCCCCCTCATCCTTGATTGTGACCGCTGCGTCCTCGAATCCCACGCTCGTACCCAATGCAAATCTGATTTTCGGAGGCAGTGGCACCAACCGCACGTTGACCGTCACGCCGGCCACAAACCAAACCGGCTACGCCACCATAAGTCTTTCCGTCAGCGATGGCACCTTGACCGCCAGCACCGCGTTTTTTGCAACCGTGGCCAACTATACCAACACTTTGCCGCCCGTATTCTTGCCGATCACCAATCGGACGCTTGTCGGCGGCGCCAGTCTTGCAGTTGCGAGCCCGGCCACGGATCCCAATGTGCCCGCCTTGGCGCTGGGTTTTGCCCTGCCGACCTATCCGGGCGGGGCGAACATCAATCCGGCGAGCGGATTGATCACCTGGCGTCCGCTGATTGCGCAAAGCGGCACGAATTATCCGTTCATAGTGGTTGTTACTAACACGGCAAATCTGGCTGCCACGCAAAGCTTTTATGTGAATGTCATCCGGCCGCAGGCACCGCTCATTTCGTCGCTGGCCTTTTCCGGAAAACAGTTTGGTTTCAGAATTTCCGGGGACTACGGCCCTGACTATACCATTCAAGCCACGACGAATCTCGCCCCGGCCGGCTGGCAAACCCGCTTTGCCTCCAATGCGCCGCTCGTGCCCTTTGTCTGGACGGAAACGAATACTTCCCCAACGCCCGCGCGTTTTTATCGCGTTTTGCTTGGGCCTTAGGGTGCGCGATCGGTTTTAATTTTCATATTACTGACCATGATGTTTTTTAGACCATGCGCGCATATCAGGGTTGCCTGGCTGCCGGTATGGCTGCTTGCGATCAGTGTCTTTTCCCTGTCGGCGCAGAGCATCTGGGTTGGCGGGGCTGGGGGGCAGTGGAGCAATGCTGGCAACTGGTCTCCCGGCGGGGTGCCCAATGCCGTGGATGCCGTGGTCAATTGGACCAACGGCCTTCAACCATATCTCACGACCGGCAGCCCTTTCACCAACGGCGCGATCAACATCTTCTATGGCGGCGGCAGCCTCGCCTTCGGTTCGGACACCGCCAATGACAGGCTGGTGGCCCAGGTGTCTGCCGGATCGCCGACGATTTACGTGACCAATGGCGGGAATGTGTATTTTTATGTCGTGCTGTCTGGCACCCAGGGTTTCAGCAAGACGGGTGCTGGTACTTTGACGTTTCGTTACAACAGCCTGGCTCAACCGTATTCCGGAAATATAACCATCATGGACGGAACCCTCGGTATTCAAGCCGACTACAGCTTGGGGAACACGAACAACGATCTGGTCATCACCAACGGTGCCAGTCTGACAGCAGCCAGCAGTGCCAATGGGGGCGTTTTTTGGCTCGCCCCGGCCCGCACCATCACCCTCGCCGGCTCGCAGGCGCAAATTGCGGTCAACAGTGCCGCTTACACATTGGTGATTCCGGGATTGATCAATGAAAATTCTGCCGGCTCCGGGTTGCTCTGGAATAGCGCGGGCGCATTGGTGCTCTCCAATGCCAACACTTTCACCGGGCCGTTGACTGTCGCCGCTGGCACCAACGACCTTGCCAATGCCAGCGCCGCTCAGTTCAGCACCGTCACGCTGAATGGCGGCGTACTGGAATTCGACGAAGCCGTCACGGGCCGGGCATTTACCGTCGGCGGGCTGGCGGGCACAACGACCGGCGTGACAGTGGCGCTCCAGAATAATGCCACCGCTCCTGCCGCCATTACCCTGACCGTGGGTGGCAATAATTCCAGCAACATTTTCTGGGGCAACCTTGATGGACCCGGTTCGCTGGTCAAGGTTGGCACCGGCTCGCTGGCATTGCTTGGGACCAATAGCTATGCCGGTGGTACGACGATCAATGCCGGGCGTTTGGCGATTGCCACGGCCAGCACCATTCCCGGGGCCGTGATGGTCGCCGATGGAGCCACGAATTGCGTACAGGTCATGGGTTTGGGGCAGACCCTCACCAACAGTTCGCTCACTTTGGGTGCCAGTACCGGTGCGACCATGGAATTTAATAATCAGGTTCCGGCCAATCCCATTACGCCGATGTTGTCCGTCAGCAGCTTGGTCATCAAAGGAACTGCCAAAGTTAACGTCACTGGTTCGGCTTTCGCATATTACGTTGGCACCATTCCATTGTTGGCGTACGGCGCCAAAAGCGGTGGCGGAACCTGGGCGCTGAACGCGTTGCCAGCGGGCATGACTGCCAGCCTTAATGATACGGGCTTGCTATTGCAATTGGTGATTAGCGCAGTCAGTAATTCTGTGTTGAACACCTCGGTCAGCTTCTCGGCTACGAATACTGGTATTCCGATCAATCCGGCTTTCTGCGGATTCAGTTATGAGAAATCGCAGATGACCGGCAGCCTCTTTTCCTCGAACGACATTTCCTTGCTCGGCATATTGGGCCACCTGGGAGCAGGCGTAGTGCGTATCGGCGCGGCTTCGGTGGATTCGACCTGCTGGAACGGGTTGTCCAACTGTCCGGCCATCACCCCCGCCCAGGTGGATGCCTTGGCCGGGTTTGTGAATGCCTTGCCCACGAATTGGAGTGTAATTTATGCCGTCAACCAAGTTTCCAACACGGCCGCCAATAGCGCCGCCGAGGCCGCTTACGTCGCCAATGCACTGGGTTCGCGCCTGCTGGGATTTGAGATCGGTAATGAACCGGATTTATATCACGACTATTACCGGACCAATACTTACAATTATGCGAATTTCCTCGCCGAGTGGCAGCCCTTTGCCGCCGCCATCACCAATTCCGTTCCCGGCTGGGCGGTGACCAATCATGGCGTGGGCTGGACGATCACCGGCCCGGCAACATCTTGGAATGTTTCAGGCTATACCCTGCCGTTTGTGACCAATGAGGCAAAAGTCATTTCCATGGCAACCCATCACTATTATCGGGACAGTGCTACGTCCACCAACGCCAACATGGCCGAGTTGCTCAAGTTGGACCCCAGCCTGGCGGTTGACGTGAGCAACCTCGTGGCAACGGTAGTTCATTTCAACCTCCCGCAAGGCTTTCGCGTGGATGAGTCGGGCTCTTTTGCCGGCGGTGGCAACACCAACAGCGCCCAGTATGGTTCGGCGCTTTGGGCTTTGGATGTGCTGTTCACCATTGCCATCAACGGCGGGCAAGGGATCAATTTTCACAGCGGCGGCAGCGGCACCTCATCTTACACCCCGATTGCCGACAACGGCACAGGCGTGGTCCAGGCGCGGCCGGAATATTATGCCCTCAAACTGTTTTCCCTCGCGGCGCACGGTAGTGCCCTGCCGGCGGTCATTTCGCCGGTGCCAGCCATCAATTTTGCCGCCTATGGCATACGTTATACCAATGGTGCGCTCGGTCTCGTGTTGAACAACAAGGACACCACCAACGCTATGCAAGTGACCATTAACCTGGGGACCAATGTTGCCGCCGCGCAGTCGCTGGTGCTGGCTGGCCCATCGCTCAACA
>CAIJGS010000094.1 GCA_903820285.1 uncultured Verrucomicrobia subdivision 3 bacterium
AATTGCACCTGCACCCCGCCGTCTTTGGCCGTAACCGCAATTCCAAACGGACTGCGCGGCCGATCCGCCCGCGCCGCGAACCCGGTGACGAACAACAGCACCAGCAAAATAGCCGTACGCCTAATCATGATTCAGTTGCAGCCGCAGCCACCGCCGCCCACCCCTTTGCCGCCGGCCGCCGTCTCGCGCGAAAACCAGATGTGCTCGTTCAGCGCCCCGCTGGTCGGGTCACGGTCTTGCTTCATCGTATAATCGGCCAGCGTGCCACGCTGCCACGGCTTCACGTTCTGGCAGCCGGTCAATAACGCCATGCTCGCCGGCAGTGCCAGCAGCATAAGCAGTCGGATTATGGTTTGGATATTCATGGGAAATTATTTGAGCAGCGATTCAATTTCCTGCTCATATTGTTTTTTGGTTTCGCTGCCGTGAAAGCCGTTGTGCGCATACGCCACCTTGCCATCCCGCCCCAGCACAAACGAGCCCGGCATGGTACCGATCCCCGCCACCTCCACCAGCGACTGCTTTGCGTCCCGCACCACCGTGAAGGAAACCGCGTGGCTCTTCAAAAAAGCATCCATGTCGGATTTGTTGTCATCCTCGTTCACCGCCAGGATCACCAAGCCCTGCGCCCCGTATTTCTTCTGCAATTCATCCATCGCCGGAAACGACTCGCCGCACGGCCCGCACCACGATGCCCAAAAATCCACGATCACCACCTTGCCCGCCAGACTCGCCGGCAATGGCCCCTCCAGGTGATAGCCCGCCAGCGCCGGAAACGGATCGCCCGCCTTGAGCGCCGCCTGTGCGGCTGGCACGGCCGCCAGGCAGAGTCCCAGCAGGCTGGCACGAATGATGTTATTGAATGGCATATGCATAAAAATTCGGCGTCATGGTCCGGCTGTTCTCACTGATGATCGCGCCCTCCACGCCGGGACACAGACTCAGCAGCCCCAATCCCTCCCGCGGCCCCAGCACAAACGCGCTCGTGGACAAAATTCCCGCCAGCGTGCAAGTCGGCGCAATCACCGATACCGCCAGACAACCGTTGTTCACCGGCGAACCGTCGCGCGGATCAATGATGTGACCGTACCGCCGCCCGCCCGCCGTAAAATGTCGCAAATAATCACCCGAGGTGGCCACCCCGTGGCTGGTCACCGCCAGGCTGGTCCAGCATTTGCCCGGCTGCTTCGGATCTTCCAATCCAATGTGCCAGGCGCCGCGCTCCGGCGGTTCGCCCAGTACCCGCACATCCTGGCCAAAATCCACCAGCACACTCGTAATCCCCCGTTGCTGCGCCAGTGCCACCACCCGGTCCACGGCGTACTCCTTGCCGATGCCACCCAGATCCAGACTCATCCCGGCCTGAGGGAGGAAAACGGCCCCCGGCCGGCGCTGCACTTTTCGCCAGCCCGCCAGTTCCCGCGCTGCGGCAACCGCCGCGGCCGTTGGGACCACCGCCGGACTCGCCTTCCAGTTCCACAATTTCATCAGCGGCAACGCCGTGGGATCGAACACCCCGCGCGTAAAGAAAACCATCTCGTGGCAAAGATTCAGCAGCATCTCCGCCTCCGCATCCAACTCCACCCAATGCAACCCTGCCGCCGCATTGATCCTCCCGATCAGGCTGTCCGGGATGAACCGCGAATACTGCGCCTCAAACCACGCCACCCACTGCAACACCTCCGCCTGAAATGCCTGCGCCAGCCGCGCGTCCGCCACCCGGCAATTCACCCGGCACACCGTGCTCATCGCCTGAAATTCCAGCCGGTGCAACCCGCCCGCCACCTCGGCGCGCGCCGATTGCCGCACCCGCGCACGGACCGCTTCAAACGAATTGGGCACCGTCACAGTCATGTCAGAAAGTCACCCGCGCCCCAACGGTGAAAACATTCGCATTGGGATACACCCCCTGATCCGTCACCCCGTCCAAACCCTGCATGATGTACCGCTCATAGGCCGCATCAATGGAGAAATGTTCCGCCACCTTCCAGTTAATGCTCACCCCGATCGTCATCGATTGCAGCTGCGAAAGCCGGTAGTCCGCCGAATAATATCGCGGCAGCTCCGGCTGGATGTTTCCATCCGGCAGCATGTCCCCCGGCAGAAATGTGTCCGGCGCATGCGCATTGAAATAGCCCGGCAGCGTCACATGATAAAAATCCGCCGCCGTCTGAAAATAATAACGGAACGATGGTGCCACCACCACCTGCCGCCCCAGCTTCTGATACCACGCCAGCGAAACCGTATGCGCCGTCACCCCAAACGTATCCGTGTAAAACCGGTACGATCCCTCCACGCTCGCATCGAGTGGCGTGATGAACTGCGTCAGACTCGCATAAACAATCTCCTTGGTCCGCTGGCCCGGCCGGCTCTCCGGGTTGCCCGAGCCGTCATAAAACCAGAACCCCTTGTACGGATCGCCCAGATAACCGTTCGCATAACCCACCTCAAAATTCGCCGTCAGAATCGTCTTCGGCCCCAGCAATTGGTTCACCCCGATAATGAACTCATCCGCATCCTTCTTCAGATTTCCATTCTCAAACAGCGTCGAATACGGGGAATTGCCCTGTTCGATTGTGTCAAAATCATGCGACCAGCCGATATTCAGCGTGGTGTTTTTCTGGTTGAAATCACGGGAATAATTCAACGCCACCCCGCGTGAAATATAATCACTCTCCCCACTGTACGAAAACTGTGTCGAAATCCGGTTGGCCCCAAACGTAAACGTGGGCTCCCCAAATCCGCCCATGCGGTTGTCCTTCATATGCGCCACATCAAAGGATTGCCCGTAATACGTGTTGCCATAGCTCCCGGCCGGGGTCGCTCCTGCCGCGGGCTGCCCCGTCGGTGTCGCTCCGGACACTGCGTCATTCACCACCTCGCCCTTGAACGAAAGCCATGGCCGCAGCGACACATCGAAACTGCCCGAATGCGTCTCCACCCCAATCCGGCCGTCACCCTCCTGATATTTTTCGTAGCGGTACGTGAACGTATCCTCTGCCCGCCCCCGGTGAATCAGGCCGCAGCACAGGAGTAAGGCCAAGGCCAGCACCATGACCTGCCGGCGGCGATACCGACCAAGCCGGTTGGTGACGTTTTGCCCGCATGCCCGCAGCATGAAACCCGGTGTTTTTAATGATTCATTCATGATCCTTGTGAATGCGTAAAATAACTACCACGCCGCCGTTAAGAAATCAATGCTTGTTCATTTATGCACTTAACGCTGCCAGCGTGCTAGTTACGTCTATTGCTCGCATAACTCGTACTTTTTCTTTGTCTTTATCTCAATTGACCGGTACCGCCACCAGCCATGCCAGATCTGCGGCGACCTGCCCATCTATGGTTAATGTCGTGCAAATAAGAGTTAACCCGACCCGTTTTGTTCCCGCCGGGCGGTAACAATTTTTTTATCCCTGGAATTGTGCCAACTGTGCCAGTCCGATCTCCCGCTTGGCACAGTCCGTGTGCCAAATGTTTCCAGCCGGCCGACAGCGCTGGTGGTCTGCCCCGGGAAAACATCGAATTTTCAAGGGTTTGCAACCATTGGCACGGTTGGCACGCCCAAAGCTATTAAGGAGGTGTTGGAACCGAAACAAAACCAAACAATAAACAATAACCAAATACACCTTATGAAATTAGTGCAATATCAACGTCCCGGACTCCTCTGGCCCACCTTTGGCCGCCTGACCAGCCTGCAGGATGAACTCGACCATCTGTTTGAAACCCCGGCGCTCGCTTGGTCGCCTGCATTGGACGTGTCGGAGGACAAGGACAGCTACACCGTCCGAGTCGAAGTGCCCGGCCTCAAACGGGAAGACATTGAAGTCTCTCTCAACGACGGCTCGCTGGCCATCTCCGGCGAACGCAAAACCGAAACCATCAGCGAAGGCACCGCTGTGCACCGGCAGGAACGCTGCTATGGTAAATTCTCCCGCGTGCTCGCCCTGCCCAAGACCGTCGCCGCCGGCCAGGTCAAGGCCGCCTATAAAGACGGCATCCTGACCGTCACCCTCCCCAAAGCGGAGGAAGCCAAGCCGCGGCAGATTGACGTGGCGGTGAATTAACCCGACCCGGTTTGGATCGCAACGGCACACGGGGCATGACTGTCCCGTGTGCCTGAATTGGCGGGGAAAGGTTAATTGCAGCCAGCCATAAACCGCTGCTGCTTTTGCCCGTGGCCGGCGAACACCTATCGTGTCACCATCACCTTGAGTACGGCCAGCAGTTCGTCGCCCACCACCTGCTGTCCGGCCAGGGACAAATGACCTCCGTCCGCCAGCAGCATCCGGTGGCGCGGATGCCGGTCCAGCGCCGCATACGCATCTACAAAATGTGCCTTCGGTAGCCTAGTCAGGAACTTTTGCAGCCGGCCGGCACAATAACGTGCGTTCCAATCCGATCGGTGGCTGCCAAACACAAACGGCGACACCACCACCGGAACAATGTTGGTTCCTCGACGTTTGTAATGGGTAATTAGCCATAGTACGGAATTTCCAGCTTTCCGGCGACGAAGTAGAGCATGGCGATTTGATACTCCGAAGACCGGTAGCCTCTGGCTTTGCGCTTGGTGGCCGAAAACAAACTG
>CAIJGS010000095.1 GCA_903820285.1 uncultured Verrucomicrobia subdivision 3 bacterium
AGGCCTCGTGGCGGTGGATCCGGCGCAAGTCAAAATGAATCCGCTGCCGCCGCCGGTGCGGATTGAGCAGGTGCTATTGGATGACAAAAAATTCGCGGAAGGCGGCGCTGCCGGGCTGCTGAAAATACCGCCGGGCCGGCATCGCATTGAATTCGCTTACAATGGCCTGAGTTTTGTCGCGCCGGAAAAGGTCAGGTTCAAATGCCGGCTGAACAATTTTGACACCGAATGGACGGATGTCGGGGGCAAACGCGTGGCAACTTATAATTACATCCCGCCTGGTAGTTATTCGTTTCAGGTGATTGCCTGCAACAACGATGGAGTATGGAACGAAACCGGGGCGAGTCTGGAATTCCAAGTGCTGCCGTTTTTCTGGCAGACCACGTGGTTCCGGCTGCTCGGCGGACTGGTGACGGTGCTGGCGGCCAGCGGGGCGGTCTGGTTCGACACCCGGCGCCGGATGCGCCGCAAACTCGACCGTGCCGAGCGGCAGCGTGACATTGAACGCGAGCGTTCCCGTATCGCCCAGGACATCCATGACGATTTGGGGGCACAGCTTACCCGGATCACGATGATGAGTGAGTCTGCGCGCGGCGATCTGTCAAATCCCGGCCGGGCCGCCGCCGGACTGGAAAAAATCTATGACACGGCGCGCGAACTGACGCGTAGCATGGATGAAATCGTCTGGGCGGTCAGCCCGCGGCACGACACGCTGGAAAGTCTGGCGTCCTACCTGGAAAAATTCGCCCACGACTGGCTGGCCACGGCGGGTTTTCGCTGCCGCCTGGACCTGCCGTTGCAATTTCCCGAATGGCGTCTGACATCGGAAGTTCGTCACAATGTGTTTCTCGCGTTCAAGGAGGCGCTGCATAACGCAGTGAAACATTCCGGGGCGTCGGAAGTGCACATCCGTCTGGCCGTGAAGGAAAAATCATTTGAGCTGGTGGTGGAGGACAACGGACGCGGTTTTTCCGCCAGTGAACAGGCAAACGGTTATGCCGCAACACCGGGCCGCCCAGCCTCCGGCAACGGGCTGGAAAACATGAGGCGCCGTTTGACCGCCATTGGCGGAAGCTGTGACATTCAAAGCTTATCCGGCACCGGAACGAAGGTGACATTTTCCCTGCAAGCCAAGTCGCTGACACCCGGAAAGCCGGGGCATTAGGCTGGCGGCTTCTCAGTATCGTCATTTTTGACGACATGACGCATGAGGCAGGTTGGTCAATATTGGCAATATGCAAATCCCCACTGTCAGGCGAAGCACTCTGCTGCGCGTGATGTCCTGTCACCGTAAGGACGGAAGTTCGTCCAGCCCGACGGCCTTTTGCATAAGAGTCGGATTCGTTCGGTTCCAAACCTACAACCTATGACAAAATCAATGTTCCCAACCCCAACCCTGGAAGCTGCCGGTCTCCTCGCATGAACCCATTGAACAATATGAAAAAAATACAACATCTTTTCGCAACAACTGTGGCGCTGATTGGCGGCGCCGTTGCCTTGCATGCCCAGCAATCAGTCAGTGTGAATTTTACTGGCAGTGGCAACGGGGGCATTGACAACGGGCAGTCCACTTCCTTGATCAATCTGGTAATGGATCCGACCGGTGCCACGGTTGAAGCGGCAGGCGCTCCCGGTTTTGCCACCACCAATTGGAACAACCTGGACCGGTGGGGCGACGTTACTTCCGGCATCATTGATTTCACGGGAGCCGATTCGGGCATGCACCTGATGTGGGATGCGCCGTCAGCTTATTCGAGCGGGGCTTATGAAAACTTGGGCACGCCGGATGGAAAATTGATGGACGGGTTTGATTCTACCGACTGGGCCGGCGGTCCGCCCAGTCCGTGGACGGCCGGAGCAATCTATGGCGGAGCCTTCAACCAGAAGCCGGCTGTATATGTCGGTGGCATCCAGACATGGCTGGCGGCGAAAGGGGCGGCAAGTTATTCCGTCGTTCTGTACGTCCAAGGCTGGCATGGCTGGTATGGCACCAGTGAACATTGGATCCAAGCGGTGACCGGCGGTAATCCGTCATGGTGGAATATGACGGTCGGCGGCGATGTGACACCACGGATATTTTGCCAGGACAACGGCACCTTTAACGGAACCTACACGCAAGTCCCTCCGACCTCTACTAACTACGCCAGCAAGACCGGTTCGGGGAACTACATCGTTTTCAACGGCCTTACCAACGATGCCATCTTAGTCCAAAACGTGGAACCTACCGGCGATTATCAGGCTGGCAAATTGTTTGGTTTCCAAATCGTTGCGACACCGCCGGCACCCATAAGCTCGGCGCCAGCGTTCAATGCTAATCCGGTGTATGCGGGGTCTCCGGTGACGGTGTCCGAGTCGGCATCCAGTGCAACTCCGATGACCTATCAATGGCAAACGGATGGTGGCGGCGGTGGCGCTTTGACCAACATTCTTAACGCCACGAATGCCACCGTGGTGGTTATTCCGGCTGACCAAGGCAGCACCTATACAATCAATTATGCTTGCGCCGTGGCCAACTCCTTTGGATCGGTGACTTCTTTGACTTCTACTCTCACGGTCAATTCTGGAATTGCGCCGGCCGTGTCCCGCGATACAACGCCCCTCAACATTTACGCCTACGCCGGCGGCACGGTGACATTTGACGCTGCGTTCAATGGCACGCAGCCCATCACCAACCGGTGGCAAGTGGATACGGGCAGCGGCTTCACCGGTATCGGGATAACTGCTACCGTCAACCGGACCTTGGTTCTGACCAATGTGCAGGCCGGGAACAATGGCAGCTATCAGTTTGTCGCCACTAACGCGATCGGCAATGCGAGCAGCACACCGGCGACGCTGACGGTGCTGGCCGCCCCGACTGCGCCTACGTCTGGTCAGGCTTACGCCTATGATGTTCTCTCCAAATCACCCCTGGCATACTGGCGCCTGGACGAGGCGGTTGATCCTTCTACTGCGACGTATCAGGCTTATGATGCCAGTGGTCATAATTTGAATGCCATTTACGGCGCTGGCGTGAGCAAGGTCGGCATCGTCGGTCCGCAAGCTCCGGCGTTCTTCGGATTTGAAACCACGAATGCTGCCGCGGGCTTCGCCCAAAGCACAGCGAACGGATCTGTCGTTGTTCCGCCTTTGAACCTGAGCAGTTCCAATGTGACGATCACCGCCTGGATTTATCCCACTGCGAACACACCTGCCCGGGCTGGTTTGCTGTTCAACCGCGATGCGCCGGATGCGGCTGGTTTGGGTTTTGGCGGTAACACAGACACGAATGGCAGCTCGTCCACTTATGGACAGGCTGAGCTGGCTTACAATTGGAATAATAATTCGGCTACCTATAATTTCCATTCCGGCTTGTTCCCGCCGGTTAACACTTGGTCGTTTGTGGCGGTGACGATCACACCGTCGAACGCAGTGCTCTACCTTTGTTACTTTGATGGCACCACGACCAATGTTTTCAAGAAGGTAAATACTGTAGCGAACAGTCTGGAAACGTTTGCCACCGGTACGACCTGGCTCGGCGGCGATCCAGCTGGCATCAACAACATCTTTAACGGTTCGGTTGACGAAGTGGCCGTCTTTGGTTCGGCTCTTTCGGATACGGATGTATTGAACCTCTACTTCACGGCCCAAGGTGGCGGTTCAGCTCCTCAAGTCTCCCAGCAGCCAACGGCGATTTCGGGATTGTCCTCAGTTTCCACCTTCGCCGGCCAGGCTGTCAGCCTGACGGCGTATGGCTTGGGTTATCCGGCACCGCATTATCAATGGCAAGGCGGCACCGGCGGTGTCTTCCATAACCTCTCGAATGACGGCCACATTTCTGGCGCCAATGCGAGCACACTTAGCATGCATACCACGGTGGCTGACGCACTGGATTATCAGCTCGTGCTAACCAACATCTATGGTTCAGTCACCAGCAGCGTGGCGACGGTAAGCCTTGCTCCAATCCCGAACAATGGGCTCTGGACGGTCAATTACGCCATCATCGGACCCAATAACGGTGCGCCATCCACCCAGTATAGCGGCCCCGGAGTCCTGGGTAGCGGAACCTACTGGAACGCCCTGCACGGTGGGCAGTTTGCCAACTCGACCAGTTACTGCGACGATGGTGTCACGCCGAGTGGGATTAACCTCCAATCAACCGGTTATCCAGGAGCTTGGTATGTGCCTAATCTGCAAAGTCCACTGACTGGGTTGCTGGATGCCTATATCAATACTTCAACGTCGTTCCAGTTCACCAACCTGCCCAACGGCACTTACAATCTGGTGGTGTTCGGCATGTCCGGAACCTACTTGGACAATTCCAGGGGCACGGAGTTCACCGTTAATGGGGTCAGCGTGGACAATGTGTTCCAGCAGGACTGGATGTTTGCCCCTGGCGACAACAGCGCTGTGTTTACCAACGTGCATGTTACCAATGGCGGGTTGTTAATCACCGAAACACCGATTGGTCTCCAATCGGACAGCACTCCGAATGGGGAACCTGACTTCAATGGAGCCCAGCTCCAAGCGGTCAGCCTTGACCCGGTGACGATCACGCCAGCCTACAGCGGTGGCAATCTCACCCTGAGTTGGGCCAACTATGGCACCCTTCTGGGCGCAACCAACTTGGCCGGACCTTGGGTACCGGTGACCGGTGCCGTGTCACCCTTCCAGGTGAGCACAACGAATGCGGCGGCATTCTATCGGGTAAAAATCCACTGAGTCGGTGCAAGCTAAGCACACAAACTAACGCCAGCCGACCGGGGCGGTATCCGCCCCGGTCGGTTCATTTGAAAAACAAATCGGATTAGATGAAGCCAATCGCAAATTATCCAAAGCGCCCCGCATTCACGCTAATCGAATTGCTGGTGGTCATCGCCATTATAGCCATCCTGGCGGCGATGCTGCTCCCGGCGTTGAGCCGGGCCAAGGTCAAGGCTCAAGGCATCCGCTGCGTGAGCAACTCACGCCAGTTCATTATCGCGTGGATTATGTATTCAAACGAAAGCAGCGATAAACTCGTCCTTAACGGCGGCGGCAGTGTTAACCTTGCCTGGGCTTCGGGCAACATGCAGACCCCGGCAGACGCCACCAACGCGGTGCTAATCCAGAAAGCATTGCTGTTTCCATATGCCCAGAGCATTGGCCTCTACAAATGCGCTGGGAACATGAAAAATATGCTTCGGGGCGTGTCCATGAACTCGGTCATGGGGTTCTGCGACGGCTCTGGCAACTACAGCAAACCAGGGTGGGCCGATGCCAACTGGCTTTATTATTATAAAATGACCAGTATCCGCCGTCCGGCGGACAACTTTGTCGTGCTGGATGAGGACGATAACAGCATTAACGACGCACTCATGCGAGTGGACTACTTCGCATCAACTTCCACCTTCCGGCTGAATGATATTCCAGCCATCTACCACGGGGGCTCCAGCGGTGTCGGCTTTGCCGATGGGCACTCCGAGATGCACAAATGGAGGACGCTCAAAACGCCCGTCCCTGGCTGGACCGACGCGAACAATGGGGCACCCAATTGGGGCCTGAAGAATCCCGATGACGCGCAGTGGTTGCTGGATCACACTGGCGACAAGTGATTCCGGGTGCATTCAATTTTCGCAACGCCCCATCGCTCATGAATAGATTTGCGCCCAATACGTTCAAACACCCCTCAACGACTGGCAATCATTTACCCGGCGCAGCCCTGTGCCGGCGGAGGATAGCAACCGGTTTCACTTTGATTGAACTGTTGGTGGTCATCGCCATCATCGCGATTCTGGCGGCGATGCTGCTGCCGGCGCTGACCAGGGCGAGAAGCCGTGCCTATGCCGCCGCCGATATCAATAATTGCAAGCAGACCATGCTGGCGGCACAGATGTTTTGCGGCGACAACAACGACAGCCTGCCTGCGCCAGGCTGGGGGGCGACCATGGACAACTGGGTGACCGCCGCCAATCCGCCGCATATGAGCACCCATACCCAGGCGTCGTTTCAAACCGACTATGATCAGCAGGTAAGCTGGTTCACGGGTATCACGGCTCCTGAAACTGGAAGCCCGACACCACCCGGGAGTGGCCAGCTTTATCAATACCTTAAAGCTCCCAAGATATTCCTTTGTCCCGAGGATGCGGTCAATGCGGCTTATTTGCAGCGATACGAACTCATCAGCAGCTATACCTGGAATGGCGTGGTGGTGGGTTATGGGGCTGTTTCAAGCAGTTATAAAATTTCCAAATTAAAGCCAACGAATATTCTGCAATGGGAGAATAATGAGAAAACCACCGCGCCTGGCGCCTGGGGTGACTTTGCCAATGCTCCGGCGGAGGCGATTGCATCGGGTTCGAATGTCAAACAGCCGAATTTTTCCCAGCGGCATGGGCAGGCTGCCCAAATTGGCCGGATGGATGGGAGTGCCGGCCGCGAACTTTATGTCAAAATGGCGTCATGGGCCATGGATACCACCACCGCAAACGATTTGTGGTGTGATCCAACCACCACCAACGGACATAACGGCGGGTATTAAGATGCCGGAGATTTCGACATTCGGTTTTGTGAAGTGAAAAGACGGTCTTTGACCAGCGCTCTGTCAGTCGTCTAAATGGAATATCTGTATAATATATGAAGCTGTCTCTATCAAATCGCGGTGCAAATCGCGTTCGCGCATTTACGCTTATCGAACTGCTGGTGGTTATCGCCATCATCGCCATTCTCGCGGCGATGTTGCTGCCGGCGCTGGCCAAGGCCAAGCAGAAAGCCATGACCGCCGCCTGCCTGAACAATCTCAAACAGCTCGGTTTGGCCTGGGTCATGTATGCGGATGACAGCAACGACCTGATGGTCAATTTGAGCACCTATTTTACGGATGCATCTGGGAATGGGACGGTAACTGTCTCGCCTTGGGGTGCTCCCTGGCGCACGGATCTATATAACAACCAACAATCACCGGCACCGAACAAGGCAACTGAAGCGGGCTGGATCGCGGGAATTCAACAGGGGTACGTGAAGCCAACGCCCACGATTGACGGACCGCTCTTCCGGTATGCCCCGAACGCAAACATCATGCATTGTCCTGCCGACAAGCATAATCAGATGAAATTCACGCCCAATTCCGGCGGACCGTTCTGTTTTGACAGCTATTCCGGCTCGGTCAATTTGAATGGTGAAGGACACAGTGCGAACGCGAACTGCCTGTTCAAACGAACCGCGGTCACCCGGCCCAGCGACAAATTCATTTGGATCGAGTCATCGGACAGTCGTGGTGAAAATGTGGGTTCCTGGTGGATGAACTATGGCACGGCTCCCAACTTCACGGACGCCACCTTCGCCGATGGCAACGACGCGCCGGCAGCCTTTCATGTGACGGCCGCAGTTTTCAATTTTTGCGACGGCCATGCGGAAGCCCATCGGTGGCAAAACGGTTCGACGGTTGCCTTTGCCAACGCCTTGAACGGCACTCCGCCGGCCGCCAACTCGGACTCCGCATGGCTTGCCCAGCATTACGCAGGGAAACAAAATCCCTGAGCCAGCCGGCATCGGTTGGCTCCAACCCAAGGCCATGTAACGGGCCGTTTAGCTAGTGGCAACCAGACCGTTCGTACTAATCACTTTTTTAATGAAGATCAAATCAATTGCCCGCTTTCTTTTTGCCGGCGTTTCCGCCGCGTATTTTGCCATGCCGCTGGCGGCCGCCGATTTGCCGCGCGAGCATCTTTCGCTCGACGCCGGGTGGAAGTTCCATCTGGGTGACGACTGGCCGGATGCGCTGCATCTGGAAAATGCGGGTACCGGTTCCGGGCCGGCGTCGGAACGATTCGACGACACCTATTGGCGTATCATTAATGTGCCGCACGACTGGGCAGTGGAGTTGCCGTTCGACTGGGCAGCCGATGGCAGTCACGGTTTTCACACGGTGGGTGCGAAATATCCGACGAACAGCATCGCCTGGTATCGTCGGACGTTTGAACTGCCGAAGGCAGACGAAGGGAAGCGCATCTGGCTCACGTTTGACGGCGTGTTCCGCGATGCGACGGTATGGGTGAATGGCTGGTGCATGCGGCACCACGAGGGCGGTTACTATCCATTCCGCGAGGACATCACGGACGTATTGCATTACGGCGGCAAGAACACTGTTTCCGTGCTGGTGGATGCGACGAAAACGGAAGGCTGGTTTTATGAAGGCGCGGGCATTTACCGGCATGTGTGGCTGGACAAGACCGGGCCGGTGGCCATTGCGGCGGACGGGGTTTATGTACAGAGCGAATTCAAGGACAATGTTCCCAACGGCCAGCCCGAAATCAAAGTCGAAATCAGCCTGCTCAATTCGCAGACTAACGCCGCCACTGCATCTGTGAATTGCGAAATCATTTCCCCTTCCGGGCAATTGCTGAAACAAATTTCCCAATCGGGAAATTTGACCGGCAATTCGCCGGGCGCAGTGAAGCTGGCAACCAAAATCGCCTCGCCCGTGCTTTGGTCGCCGGAAAATCCGCAATTGTATAAACTGGTCACCTCCATTGTGGTGGACGGCAAATTGGTTGACCGGAAGGAAACAGACTTCGGCATCCGCACCGTGGGCTTTGATGCGACGAACGGGTTTTTGTTGAACGGCAAACACTATGAGCTCTACGGTACCTGCAATCATCAGGACCACGCCGGCGTCGGCGCGGCCATTCCGGATGCCTTGCAGGAGTTTCGCGTGAAGAAACTTAAAGAGTTCGGCTGTAATGCGTATCGCATGTCGCACAATCCGCCCACGCCGGAATTGCTGGACGCCTGCGACCGGCTCGGCATGCTAGTCATGGACGAGAGCCGGTTGATGGGCAGCGATTCGGCGAACATGAAAAAGTGGGGGGACGAGATCCGCCGCGACCGGAATCATCCAAGCGTAGCGCTTTGGTGCATTGCCAATGAGCAATTTATGGTGCAGGACACGCCGCAGGCCGCGAGCGTTGCCCGCACGATGCAGGACTATGTGAAGCAGCTTGATCCGCTGCGCCCGGTCAGCTACGCCTCGCCGGAAGACGACGTGTTCCGCGGGATCAACTCGGTCATTGAAGTGCGCGGCTGGAACTATCACTACGGCCCGCAAATGGACCGTTATCACGCGGCCCATCCGACGCAGCCGAATTTCGGCAGCGAACAGGCCAGCGTGGTGGGCACGCGCGGCATTTATACCAACGACCATTCCGCCGGTTACGTGGCCGCGTACGATCTCGTCTGGCCGGGCTGGACCACCACCGCCGAAAGCTGGTGGAGTTATTTCGCCGACCGGCCATGGCTTTCCGGCGCGTTCGTATGGACGGGTTTTGATTATCGCGGCGAGCCGACGCCGTATTGGTGGCCATGCGTCAATTCGCACTTCGGCATTCTCGATACCTGTGGATTCCCGAAAGATGCCTTTTACTACTACCAATCATGGTGGACGACGAATCCCGTGCTCCACCTGGCCCCGCACTGGAACTGGCCGGGCCGGGAGGGGCAGGAGATCCTGGTGCAAGCTTTCAGCAATTGCAAAGAGGTGGAACTGTTTTTGAACGGGGCGTCGCTCGGCAAACAGGCGATGAAGCCCAATTCCAAATTAAGCTGGCAGGTGAAGTATGCCCCGGGAACGCTGAGCGCGAAGGGGTTTGACGCCGCCGGCAAAGTCATTGCGGAAACGAAAGTGGAAACCACCGGCGCGGCTGCGCAAGTCCGACTGGTGCCGGATCGCACCGCCATCGATGCCGACGGCCAGGATGTGTCCGTATTCACGGTTTCCGCCGTGGACGCGCAAGGCCGCTTGGTGCCGGTGGCAGGGGACAAGGTACATTTTTCCGTCGCAGGCGCGGGCAATATCATCGGGGTGGGCAACGGCGATCCGAGTTGCCACGAGCCAGACGTGTTTGTTGCCACCGTGCCCTCGCACAATATCGTTGTGGATAAATGGCGCTGGGAACTGGCCAGCATTCCCAGAAACCGGCATAGCGTGCCGGCATACGGGGTTGATTTTGACGACTCTGCCTGGAAACCCGTCAGCGGCGGCGGGCCGACCATTGAAACGCCGGACACGGGGGCGATCTATCGCGCGCATGTCAGGCTGACGGAAGCAGACCTGAAAGGCGTCGGCGCGTTCGCCTGCTTCAGCGGCTGCGACGACGACGGCTGGTATTTCGTGAACAACCACTATGTGGGCGAATCCCACGACTGGCAGGCGCAGCCGTCTTTCGACGTGAAACAATATCTGCACCCCGGCGACAACGTCATTGCCGTGGGCGTTTACAACAGCGTTGCCCAGGGTGGCTTGAATCCCAACGTGAACGTGCAAATCACCGGGCACGCGACCGTTCCGCCATGGTCGCGCAACCTGTTCAACGGACTGGCGCAAGTGATCGTGCAATCCACGAAGGATGCCGGGGAAATCAAATTGATGGCGACGGCGGACGGCCTCGCGCCGGCGACAGAAACCATCCACACCCAACCCGGGATACCGCGTCCATTTGTGCCGTAAGTGGCTAAACCATGGTGGCTTGAAGTCTTCAGCCACGCAGATAACCTCACCGGTGTGAAACCATTGTTCAAGGTAATGCTGGCTGGTACCAGCATTATAGTTTCCGCGTGCATTGGCGCAGCGCAGCCATACTTTGTTTCGCCGACGGGTGACGACGGGGATTCCGGCACGCTGGAACACCCGTTTGCCACGCTGCAACGCGCACAACAGGCGGCGCAGGAGAAACGCGTTGACGTTTTCCTGCGGGGCGGCACGTACTATCTGCCCACGCCGATCGTCTTTACCGCCCAAGATTCCGGCACGAAAGATGCGCCGGTGGTTTTCCAGAATTATCAC
>CAIJGS010000096.1 GCA_903820285.1 uncultured Verrucomicrobia subdivision 3 bacterium
ATCAAATAATTCCTCATCAATTCCGCTCTGACGCAGGCGATGAAAGGTCCCGTGCAATTGCTCCAGCAGTTCATCAATATTTTTGTCGGCGCGTTGCATTGCCGCCAGCCGGCTCGCATTCTCGCTCGCCAGCGATTCCGCGCACGCCCGGAATAGCGAAATGAACAGATATTCGCGGATGAGTGAACGGAGCGTCGTGGTGACTCCGCAAATCAGCTCAGGCTGGTTCTTCTCCGGCCAATGGACACTTGCCAAACCCGCCTGCCATTCCGCATCCAGTGGCAGCAACCGCTGGCAGACGGGTTCGTAGAGCGCGCCACGTTGTGGCCGGTTATGAAATACATAGAGGCTGGCGTACTCGCCCTTGGCCCGGTGCGCCTCGCTTTCAATCTGAATCCGGCCCACCAGCGGAATGATGGCCTGCACCGAATTCGGCACCGCAAAGAGTCCCATCAGCGGCAACTTCGCATCCCTCAATCGCGCCTGAATGCGTTCGCCCACCGCCCAGACGTGACATTTTCCCGGCAGCGCCGCCAGGGTCTGGATGGCATAATCCGCCACCACATCATTGAACTGCCCCACCAACCCCTGATCCGAACCAAATACCACCGCCCCTATCGCCGGCGCTTTGATTCCCTCTTTCCGGTGATTCCCTCGCGCCACTGGCACACTCGCCCGCAGACACGCCCCCAAGCCCAGTTCCACCGTACGATAATAGTCTGCCAGCGACCGGACTGATTGTTCATACTGGCCGATGCTTGCCGCCGCCAGGGCCTTCATGGTCCGCACTACCGATTGCAAATCTCCCGCACTGTTGAGCTTTCGCGTCAGGCTGGCCGTCGTCTCACTCATGGTTTTGCCCCCTCGGGAACCGCCGGGACCGCCATGGCCGGCACGGCGGCCTTCACTGGGACCGGCAGGAATGGCAACAACACTTTGTGGGCGGCTTCAACCACCGTTTTGCAATCTTCGTCACTCAGCTTGGCATCCGTTTCAAATCGCCCGGTCAAGGTCGCCGGCAGCGTGGCCGCCGCCGCTCGCACGGCCGCACCGGCGACCGCCATCTTCGCCAGCGGCACCGGATCAAACAGATTCGCTGTCAGTGCCAGCAAAATCATGATTTGTTCCGGGACGGTCGCCGGTGTGAATTCCGGTTGCTTCAGACACGCCCGGATCCGCCGCCCATGTTCAATGATCTTCCGCGTGTCCTCGTCCAGCCTCGCGCCAAATCGCGCAAAGGCCTCCAACTCCTCGAACTGCGCATACGCCAGTTTGAGATCGCCCGCCACCGCCCGGTAAGCCGCCCGCTGCGCCTCGCCGCCCACTCGTGAAACGGATTTGCCCACATCCACCGCCGGTAAAACCCCCAGTTCAAACAGTGATGGTGACAGATATATCTGCCCGTCCGTGATCGAAATCAGGTTGGTCGGAATGTAGGCCGAAATATCCTGCGCCTCCGTCTCAATAATCGGCAGCGCTGTCAGCGAACCTCCGCCCAGTTCCGGACGCAGATGGGTGGCGCGTTCCAGCAGGCGCGAATGAATGTAAAAGATGTCGCCCGGAAATGCCTCCCGCCCCGGCGGCCGGCGCAACAGCAGGGACAGCTCACGATAAGCCTGCGCGTGCTGCGTAAGATTGTCATACACAATCAGCACGTCCCGCCCCGACTCCATGAAAAACTCCGCCATGCTCGTCGCCGCGTAAGGCGCAATGTATGCCACCCCTGGCGCGTCATTTCCTTCCGCCACCACCACCACCGTATATTCCATCGCCCCCTTTTCCCGCAGGTTCGCCACCGCCTTGGCCACCGCCGAAGCCCGCTGCCCGATGGCGCAATAGACGCAAATCACATTTTTGCCCCGCTGATTCAAAATCGTGTCAATCGCAATGGCCGTCTTGCCCGTCTGCCGGTCGCCCAAAATCAATTCCCGCTGGCCTCGTCCGATCGGAATCAGCGCATCCACCACCATCAGCCCCGTCTGCAGCGGCAACCGCACTGGTGCCCGATCCATGATTGCCGGTGCCGGACGCTCAATCGGCCGCCGGTGCCGGGCACCCACGGGCCCGCCCCCGTCCAGCGGACGGCCCAACGGATCGATCACCCGGCCCAGCAATTCGTTTCCCACCGCCACATCCATCACCCGGCCCGTGCGCTCCACCGCATCACCCGCCTGCAAATCCTCATAATCGCCCAGCAGTACCACCCCTATTTCGTCCGCATCTACGTTAAACGCCATGCCCAATATTCCGCCGGGAAACTCGATCAGCTCTTCAAATCCCACCCCCGGCAGACCGGCCACCTGCGCAATGCCTGTGGCAATGCGGGTAATCACCCCCGTTTCCCGCAGCGTCAATGGCAGCGCCCCTGCGCCAATCAACTCGTCAAAGCCGGCGAACGCCCGGTCAAAAACGCCCGGTAATGATTCCATTGCCACACTCATGCACTTTTAAGTGCCGGCGACGGTGCCATCGTTTGGGCGACAGTCGCGGCTTTCGCCGACAGCAGTTCAGCCAGACGCTTTTCCATGTCGGCAAGATATTCCGCAATGTTCCAGCCGGCTAGCTGACCGCCGGCGGTCAGCTCAATGCCGCCCACCAAATCCGGTGCGGTCTCAAACCGGACCCGGATTTCCGCCGAGAACGTTTCGTTCAGCGCGTTCTGAATGGCCGCCCGCGATCCGGTCGCCAGTTCAAAGGCAGTGCGCACCACCGCCGGCTCGGCCGATTTCTTAAGCGCGTCACCCAGCGTCGCCTTCTGGTCGGCCGGCAATTCGCGCAACCGGCGGGTGAACACTTCGCTCATTCGCTCCTCCAGCTTCGCCGTGGCCAGGTCCGTCAACACTTTGCGGGCAATTGAAAAGACTTCCTGGCGGGTCCGGATCAGGATGGCTTCGTTCAGATTCCGGGCGTCCGTTTGCAGCGCCGTCTGCCGCTTGGCAGTCAGCTCGTCCGCCGCTTGCCGTGCGGCGTCCAGCCACTGCTGCCGTTGAACCTTCACCTCCGCCTCCGCCTTGCTCAAAAGGTCGGCGCGCTGGCGGTCAAAGGCCTCGTTCCGCTGCTGGAAATCGTCGCGCTCCTTTTTCGCCTCCGCCCGTTTCGCCTCCGCCTCCGCCAGCTCTTTGGCGATCAATTTTTCCCGCGTATCAATCGCCTGAAGAATCGGCCGGTAAAGAAAACGCTTCATCAGCCAGACCAGAATCAGGAAGTTCAGCGCCTGTGCCGCAATGGTAAACCAATCAAGCAACATAGGTCACTTCCCCGCCGCCTGCGTCGCCGCCGAAATCGCATGATTCCAGAACGGATTCGCAAAAATCAGAATCATCGAAACGACAAAACAGTAGATGGCAATGGACTCGATCATCGCCAGGCCCACAAACAGCGTCCGCGTGATCGTCGCTGCCGCATCCGGCTGCTGCGCCAGTGAACTCAGTGCCGTCGATACCGCCCGTCCCTCGCCCAGCGCCGGGCCGATGCTTCCCAGCGCAATCGTCAGTCCCGCCGTCACAATTGATACCACCGCGATGATGGTCATATTATCCATAATAAATCTTATCCTTTGGTTGGTTGCGTTGTTTTCTCCTTGGCCACGTCCCCCGGCGCCTTTGCTGGGTGGGTCCGCACGGCGGCGGCAATGTATACCGCCGCCAGGATGCTGAAGATGTAGGCTTGCACCATGCCCGTCAGCAAGCCCAGCAGAGTCATGACCACCGGAAAAATGAACGGCGTGATGGTAAGCAGAATCGCGATAATCATCGCTCCGCTCATCATGTTGCCAAACAGCCGCACCGCCAGCGCCAGCGTGCGCGACAGTTCGCTGATGATGTTAAACGGCAGCATGATCACCGTCGGCTTCGTATACGTCGCCAGATAGCCCCTCACACCCTGCTCCTCGATGCCAAATAGCGGCACCGCCACGAACACGCACAGTGCCAGCGCCGCCGTCGTCGAAAGCGAGCCCGTTGGCGGTTCGTAACCCGGAATCACCGTGCCCGCCGCCGCCACCGCCACGAACAAAAAGAGCGTTCCCAGAAATCCCAGGTATTTCTCCGGGTGTTTCAGTCCCACGCCGGCGATTTGAGTAACAATCCCCGTCACCACGATCTCCAGCAAGTTCTGCCACCGGGACCGTTTTAGATCCGTGGAAAGTTTCCGGGTTACCAGTATTGCCCCTGCCGTCAACGCCAGCATGATTCCCCAGGTAAAGACAATCGTCCCGTTAAGCTTGATAAAGCCATGCTGCCAGAATACCAGCCCGTCGGGACTAAGGCGCATGGCTCGTTTCCTTCGTGGCCGCATTGCCGCGCTCGACCCCAGCCAGCCGCGTCAGCCTGATTACCAAAATCCGCGCCACAATAAAACCTGTCAGACAGACCATGAGCCGTTCCCACTGTCCCTGCCCCAAATAATAAAAACCCGTCATCACGATGCCCAACCGAACCAGCCGGCTGACGAGAAACCAGCTTACCGGCTGGCGGGAGGTCATGCCCCGGCGCACCGTCCACCACAGACCGCCAAAAAATATGCCGCCCAGAAATAGCCCGCCCAAACCGGTCAGTAGTAACTGCAAATAGTCATTCATCATCATCCTTTGGTTCGTCCCTCATTTCCTGGTCTTCCTTGGCCACCCAATGCCACGCATTCAGGCAGCCGATTACCAAGCCCACCATGAGCAGCGCCAGCGTCCACGAATGACCGGGATAATGCCCGTCCAGCCAGTTGCCCAAAGCCGCCCCCAGCAGGGTTGGCACCACCACCGACCAGCCCACCAATCCCATCATGCCCAACCCAAACCAGACTCCTTGCTTTGACCGGCGCGCCTTGAGCTTCCGCTCCGCCTGCGCCCCGATCTCTCCCGCCAGGGTCGCTTCCGGCTTTGGCGGTATTGGCGGTTCATCATTCATGATTGAAATTGGCCAGCCGCCGTAAAAATCCGCTCTCCAGTTTCGCCACCGCCGTCCGCACGCTCTGCTCGTTCGCATCCAAAGTTAGAAATTCCTTTTCCACCGCCGCCCGCAACTGCCCCAAATCCGTTCCCGCAATGGCCCGGCGCACAGACACGAGCACATCCGCCCCGGTCTTTACCAGCACCCCCTCATCCACCGCCACAAACACCTCGGACTCCGTCTCCGTTTGATAGCAAAAAATCCCTGGTACCAGCGCCGCCACGCAATCCCGCCGGTGCGGCAGCAGCCCGAATGAACCTGTGCGCGCCTCCGCCACCATGCGTGCCACCCCGGTCTTCTCCGCGAAAACCCGGAAAGGCAGCAGTATTTTGAGATTCATGCTCATGGCTTAACGCGGAGCGACCGCAATTGCAAAAAAACTTTATCACCTGCCGGCGAAACGTGTATGGGGTGAAAACCCCATTAATCGCCGCCTGGCAATCAAGGTTTTGCCGCCCCACTAATCACCGGCAATTTCGGCTTCGGCTCACTCTTCGCCGCCGCCGGTCCGGCTTTGGGTTTCCCTTTCACCTCCCCGATGGCCCCGATCATGTACAGCGCGCTCTCCGGATAATCCTTGAACTCATCCTTCAAAATCCGTTCACAACCATCCAGCGCATCCGCCAGGCTCACCAGTTTCCCAGTCAGCCCCGTAAACTGTTCCGTGGTAAAAAAAGGCTGCGTCAGAAACCGCTCCAGCCGGCGCGCCCGCATCACGACTTGCCGGTCTTCCGGCGAAAGCTGCTCCAGTCCCAGCATGGCAATGATGTCCTTTAGCTCGCCATATTGCGCCAGCGTCTTCCGGATTTCCTGCGCCAGCGCATAATGCCGTTCCCCCACAATCCCCGGCGTCGCCATCTTGGAACTGGATTGCAGCGGATCAATCGCCGGAAACAACCCCTCCCCTGCGCGCTTGCGCGACAGCACAATCGACGCCGAAAGATGCGCGAAGGCATGCACCGCCGCCGGATCCGTGAAATCATCCGCCGGCACATACACCGCCTGAATGGACGTGATCGCCCCCGTCGCCGTATTCGCAATCCGCTCCTCCAACCCCGCCAGTTCCGTCCCCATCGTGGGCTGATACCCCAGCCGCGATGGCATCTGTCCCATCAGCCCGGACACTTCCATGCCCGCCTGGATGAAGCGAAAAATATTATCAATCAGCAGCAGCACATCACGGTGTTCGTCATCCCGGAAATATTCCGCCATCGTCAGCGCCGCGTGACCCACCCGGAACCGGCTGCCCGGCGGCTCGTTCATCTGACCGAACACCATCACCATGTTCGCCAGCACCCCCGCCGCCTGCATGTCCCGGTAAAGCTCCTCCCCTTCCCGGCAGCGCTCCCCAATCCCGCAAAAAATGCTCACCCCGTCATGATGCCCGATCATGTTGTGGATCATTTCTGTCAGTAGGACCGTCTTGCCCACGCCAGCCCCGCCGAATAAGCCTGCCTTTCCGCCCCGCTCCAGCGGCACCAGCACGTCAATCACCTTGATACCCGTCTCAAAAATTTGCGAACGTGTCGAACGCTCCACCAGCGGCGGCGGCGCCCGGTGCACCGAACGCCAGCTCACGTCCGCCAGCGCGGCACCGCGGTCAATCGTCTGGCCAAACACATTGAACATCCGCGAAAGAATCGCTTTGCCCACCGGTACTTTCAGCGGACCGCCGGTATCGGTCACCATCATCCCCCGCGC
The DNA here is from genome assembly GCA_903820285.1 of uncultured Verrucomicrobia subdivision 3 bacterium. GTDB lineage: Bacteria > Verrucomicrobiota > Verrucomicrobiia > Limisphaerales > UBA11358 > UBA11358. The sequence continues at coordinate 6,645 of CAIJGS010000096.1, forward strand.
CAGCCCCTGCGTCGGCGTCAGCGCAATCGCGCGCACATTATGCGCATCCCGCTGCTCCAATACTTCCATCACCACCTGCCGGTCCTCCCCGGCCCGCAGCACCGAATAGATCGCCGGCAATGGCCCGTCAAACCACGCGTCCACCACGCTGCCGCGCACGGCAACGATCACTCCCAGATTCGGCGGATTGGTTTTGGTTTCCATGTTTCAACAGCCTTTCGTTCAATGTCCTTCCAGCCTGTCATCATGCTCGCGTTCACCCGCCCGCCCAATGGGGTAAACACCCCATGGAATCCGCCTCAAAACCAGGCAGTGTCTTCTCGCTGGCTTTTGAAAGAATTGATATGGGTAAAATGAAATTCGAATATGTTCCCGATAACGGCTTCGTCGGCTCCGTCGGTCGGATTGTACTGACCGACCACGACCTGGACCCGGCGGGTAACCCCCGGCTGTCGCCCGATTGCATCGATGCCGCCGAGGTTGAATCCTACGTCAAAGTCCGGCAGGCGGAACTCGAAACCGTGCTGCTCGAAGCCGCCCGGCAGTTTAAAAAGTCAAACTGACCCTGTAACGGCTTGGCGTCACCGGCACCCTTCCGCTATGCTGCCTGTCATGCCTGCACTGTTTCACCGGCTGCCGCAAAATGTCCTCGCTGCGTTTCGCGGACGCAACGTCTACTGGCACGCCCTGGCCATCATCCTGACAGTAATCATAGTCCAATCCGGCCTCGACTGGTCCTACTATCTTGCCACCCGGAATGAACTGTTCGCCCGCCTCGCCCGCCCCGCCATCATCATCGGTGGCCTCCTGCCCATCTTCGGAACCTTGCTCCTCCTGATGATTGCCCTCGTCGGAAAAAATCGTCCTCCGATCACCACCGCCTGGGCCTTGGGCCAGGCCGCCCTGCTCGGCTATGCCATATCCTGTGTCTACAAAGCCTTCACCGGCCGCCTCCCGCCTCCGTTCAAAGGCTATCATATGTCCGCCGCCAGCGAAGGCTCTCTCATTGATAGCAGCCATGGCTTCCAACTGGGCTTTCTCAAAGGTGGCATCTTCTGGGGCTGGCCCTCATCCCACACCACCGTCGCCTTCGCCATGACCGCCTGCCTCATCACCCTCCACCCCGGCCACCGCCGCCTCGCCTACGCCGCCCTCGCCTACGCTTTCTACGTCGGACTCGGCATCTCCGTCAGCATCCACTGGCTCTCCGAATTCGTCGCCGGCGCCATCATCGGCAGCCTCATCGGCCATGTAGTGGGTAAAAGCTTTAAGCCGGAATTCGGCAGTAAAAACTGAAGTTCTACGCGTTCTGTCCATTCTGACAGCCTCGCCTTTTTCATCGCCCGCATGC
>CAIJGS010000097.1 GCA_903820285.1 uncultured Verrucomicrobia subdivision 3 bacterium
AGGCTACTCTGGTTTTGATTTTTTAAATATTTTAATGGGTATTGGTCGTCGGCGGCGTCGGCGGCGGCGGCGGCGCGGGCGGACCATCATCTCCACCTGTCGGAACGTTGTTGTTCGCGGATGCGGGATTTTGCTCGAGCGTCGGCGGTCCTACCGGGAGACCACCGGAATTGCCATTACCATTACCATTGCCATTACCATTACCATTGCCATTACCATTACCATTGCCATTACCATTGCCATTACCATTACCGGTTCCATTGCCAGTCCCATTACCAGTGCCATTACCAGTGCCATTGCCATTACCGGTTCCATTGCCAGTCCCATTACCGCTGCCAGAACCACCACCGTTACCGTTGGGGTACTGGTTAAACAACGATTGGCCGTCAGCAACCATTTTGGTGTAGGTTTGAACGTCGCCGTTGGCGTCAAGATAGGTACCGTTGACTTCTTCGGAGCCACTAACCATGCCGGTATCCCCGTTGGCATTATTCCAACCGCTGGAGCCACGGATGGCGGCAACGCTGATCTTGGTCTTCATCTTGAAGGTGGACAGCGCCGAAAGTTTTTTGACGTTAAAGAAAATGCTGCCTTCTTTGATATTCAATTCAGTCTGGCTGACCGTATCCGCGCCACTGGTGTAATAGTCCAGTTTGGTGAGTTCCACGGTGGTTCCAGACATCAAACGAATCACAGTCTGGCGGGCCGGGGGAATGAAAGCGATACCACGCGGCGGCGGATACCCGATCGGCGGCGGGCTGGAGCTGCGATGGGGATTAGGGCGGAAGATAAAGTCAAAACCTTCCTCGATCGCCACGTCCACCTTTGAATCCTTGGTCGTGCGGACAGATGTGCCCGGGCTGAAATATTGGCCCAAAGACAACTCACGCCAATCGGTGGAGCCAGCGGCAGCGTATTCGGCATGGCCAACGATACGAACCACTTTGGCAACCCCTTGCTTGTAATCTTCAGCATGGACAGCCATGGCCGCAATCAATGCGACCCCGGCAATCGCTGACAAAAAAATGCGAGATGATTTCATAAATCTTTTGTTACACTCCAAATTCTATGAATTTGTTCTACCGCCTAATATAACCCTTGAAGACAAGGTGTCAACCCAATTCCATACCCAAATCCATGCCGGGCTTAACCTTTGGCTAAAATTCACGCCCAGGGGGAGTGTCCTCACGTAACCGTTCATCTATCAACATCATATAGTGGCCAGCCGGGTCATTGTGGACGCTATCCAGCCGGAGCGAACGATCAAACCATTGGCGGGCGGCCGCGTAATCCTTGGTCAGCGCATAATGCCAGCCAATGCAGGCCATGACCTCGCAGTTGTTGGGGGCAGCGGCCTCGGCCTGCCGGAAGCGGGGCAAGGCTTCCGCACTCCGGCCCAACCAGTCCAGACACATCCCGGAACGGAGGTAATTATAGGTGAAATGGGGATTCAATTCACTGCTTTGCTGATATTCTTTAAGCGCCTGACCCGCCAGTTCCTCATAGTTTTCCGACGCGGCAAAACAGTTCACCCGCCAGATTTCGGCCAGGTCATAGCGACTTTGGAAATTTTTCGGTTCAATGACGAGGGCGTTTTCCAAGCAGGCCGCCCGCTCTACCGATCCCGGGGTTTGCAGGGTGGCGCGGTCCAGCCAGAGGTTTTCCCGAAAACGCCGCCAATCCTGCCAAGAAAGGTATAAAACGCCTGTGAGCAATATTGCGGTAAGGCCCCATTTTAAACCGGGCCGGATGTTGACCCACCAGCGTTCGGTGGCAAACCGCTGATTACTGGTGAGCAGTGCCAGCCAGGTAAGGCCCAAGGCGGCATTGGCCGGGATATGCAGGTTGAAATCCATCAGCGATTGAAGGGTCAACCCCAGCAATGCCCCGGAAGCGCCGACATAGAAGGCGAACCGGTTGCTAAACCCGCTGTTAAAATCCGCCTCCGCCCGCTGAATATGCGGCCAGGACTTGATCTGGCCAATCACGAAGGCAACGATCCCCGCCAGGACAACCAACCCGCCCACCGTTCCCCAGTCCGCCAGCAGGTTCAAATAGTCATTATGTGCGCGGTCGGGTTGCAATTGCATGCGCTCGGGCCGGTATTGATCAAAATAAGTATCATAAAGCGCCGGCCCCACGCCGAACCAAAAATGATCCCGCCACATATGGACCGCCGCCTGCCACATATCCAGCCGCATGATCAAATCCTTCTGGCCCGCCTGATTGACACTCAGGGATAGACTTGTCTGGCTGGCGACGGACTGGTGTTCAAAATACCGGTACCCGGCATAACCGACGCCGCCCACAATCAAAACCAGCAATAGAACGGACACCAGCCGCAAGTGCCGGTGGGTGGCCAACAATACCAAAACCGTGACCACCGCGGCCCCGGTGGCCAGCCAGCCTCCCCGGGATATGGTAACTACCAGCCCAGCCCCCATCAGCAGCAAGGACGAGGCAAGTAGCACCCGGTAGTGCATGGCAAGGCGGCCCGCCACTAAAAAAGCCAGGGCCAGCGGAATCAGCAGGGACAGGAAACAGGCAAAATGGGTCGGACAGACGTAGGTGCCAAACGCCCGGCCGGGAAAGGGCGAGTTGTGCCCCCAAATCGTGTGGATGTGGTGCAAATACTGATAAATTGCGAGAAAGGAAATGGCGGTGGCGGTCGCGATCAGGGTAAAAGTGACGCCTTGGACGGATTCCTGTCGGTACAGGTTGTTTAACACCGTAAAAAAGAAAAAACCCAGCACCAACACCTGGATCAGCTCCTGCCGGGCCAGGTATTCCACATCCGCCGTCAAATAGCGGGCCACCGCGTAGATCATAAAAGCCAGCACCACCCAGCAGATGGGTGGCCAGAAGAGTTGCGGCCGGGGACCGATCCACAGTCGCAAGCCCCATACCAGCAGCGCCATGATTAACAGTCCTTGCACCACCAGAAATTCCGGCGCCACCACCGCTCCGATGGCGATCGGGGCAAAGACCAAAATAGCCAGCAACAACCCCAGCAGGGTGCGTCCCAGCCCCACATCCCATGATTTTCGATTCAGATACACTTGATACGACGTGTTACCGGCATCCCGGCGGAGGAAATGCTTTTTTCCATTGCCGCCCCGCCCCAAGATGCCACAAAGGTAAGAAGGTTGCAGGTTATGGCTTAAATTTGAAGATTATTTTTATCCGGAATCGGCTGAATGTCGGGACGGAATTCCAAAATATCCCCCGGCTGACACTGGAGGGTCTGGCAAATGGCTTCCAAGGTGGAGAAGCGGATGGCCTTGGCCTTGCCGGTTTTCAAGATGGACAGGTTTTGCGGCGTGATGTCCACGGCGGCGGCCAGGTCGTTCAGCCGCAGCTTGCGCTGGGCGAGCACGACATCCAAGTTGACGATGATGGGCATGCGGTTAAACGGTGAGATCCGACTCTTCGCGGAGTTTGCAGCCCTCTTCCATGATGGCGGCGATCATCATCCCCGCGAGACCGCCGAGGATCCACGGTAATCCGGCGAGATTGGGGCCCAACAAGAATCCCTGGGTCATAATCAAAGACGTCACCAGTTGCAGCAGTCCGGCGGCCAGGATCATACGACCCAGCCGCTGATACAGCCGGACATTAGCGCGCGAAAAAACGATTCCTTGTCCGTATAGGTTCAACAATTGCCACACGGTCACCGCCGACCATAAATACAATGGAATCGCCAGCGCCACCACCAGCCACAAGGCACCGGGGACATCGGCCGCTGAGGCATATTTAACCCCGTCAAAGTTATAGTAAACCGGCAGCCTTTTTTGCAGGCAAGCCGTTCCTGCAGCCAATAGCAGGGGCAGGATATAGAAAATGAAGAACAGCAGTTTTAGCCCCCGACTGATGCCCCGGATCCGTTCGAGCGACGCGGCGGTGGATGCAGTGTTTGCGTTTGGTTTCATAGTTTTCCTGAGTCAGACCGTCAACTCCTGTTCCTCTTTGAGATTGCGTCCCTCATCCATGATCCAGGCGACAAAGATAATCAACATTCCACCGAAAACAGGCGTTAAGCTCAGATTCATGTCATGTAAGCTGCTTTGCAACTGGTAATCAATGGCCCAGTTAATGATCAAACCGTAGCCAAGAAAGCGGAGATAGAGAATATTTTTGGGTGAGAAAAGGATGCCTTGCTCATAGAGCCGGAACAGAAAATTGAACACCACCATGCAGCCGAGGCCCAGTAAGTTTTTCACCAGCCACAAGGCGAAGATCGCCGATGGCAGGTCTGCGGCCAGCCGGTAGATATGGTTGTCCGAAATGACGATTCGCCGGCCCGGAAAGAAAAAGGTCCAGCCGAACAGCATTTCAATGAACATTGTGGCGCCCACGATGAAAAAAAAGATATTAAGGAATCGGATGATGCGGCTGGCGGTCTTGATGCGATTCAACCGGGCATGGCTTTTTGGGGGGATAATGGCGTTGGCATTCATAAGCAGGCAGGCATGAGTTTGTTTAAACCGTTAATTCCTGTTCTTCTTTGATTTTGCGGCCTTCATCCATGATCCAGGCGATCAGAACAATCACTGCGCCGGCCAGCAAGCCGCCAAAATCAAAGCCGGTGCCGAAATCGAAACTGAAAAAGCCGAACCGGTAGCTATGGTGCGACACCAACACCGGGTGCGCACCACCAGGGGGCAGAGTGCCAGCGGTTGGCGCCATGTTTGCAGGCAGCGCCGGAGCGTTCACTAAATGAGTAAACGCCAGTAACAGCCAGCCGATCACCCAGAGCACTCCGAGAATTTTAATATGCCGGATGGCAGCGGCGGCAAAAATCCGGCCATGTTCATATTGCCGGAACAGCTGAAACCACTGCCAGAACCAGGCCAGCAAGACGAGGTGGTAAGCCAGCATTAAAGCGCTGTAGGACGTCCAGTGCAACCAGGCGGACCACTGGCCCAAAAGCAGGATAAAGCTGACGTTAAATAGAAGCACCCCCACAACCAGCGCTTTGGCAATCTGACTGACCCGCTTAATACGCTGCATCCGCACACTCACATTGCCCTGAAAAGAGGTTGGACCGGCGTTCATGGATTAGATGATTATGGCATAATTTGCTGTTTGTCAATTTCTTTTTATTGTTATTCGATGTTTTTTATCTGTATACCATAGTGATAATAATCTGAAATCACCCAGCCTGCCGACCATCACCCAACTCCACATATTCATTTAAAATAGCCGTTGACAGTTCGCCCGGTTCATGGATAATAACGACATAACAAGTCGTTGTTAGTTTATTGGCTGGCGGTTTAAATGTTTGATAAATCCTTTTGGATTTGCCTGTTTTTTATAACGACTTTTTTAATCGCTATTTTATTAATGTCATGAGTGAGCGCCCGAAAAACACCCCGGAAACCGGTCCGGAAGATTTGAAATGGCTCGACCTGGTGGTCGAGCAAGTCCGGTCGTTGCGCTTTGGCGTAGTGGAAATCATCGTCCACGATTCAAGGGTGATCCAGATCGAGAAGACGGAGAAGTTGCGGTTAGACAAGTCGACCACTGAGAAGCGTTAAACCAGCTTGGAAAGCAACCCAGCATGCCATTCACCTCTCCAGCAACAAAATTCGTGTCTACCGGTCTCCACCGGCGGCGCGCGATTACCGGCTTCATCCTGGCTGTGGCACTGGGCGGGGCGGTTGGTGGACGGGCAGACGCGGTCAAACTACTGAATGTCTCCTACGATGTAACCCGGGAATTTTACCAGGAAATCAACCCGGCATTCGCGGCGGATTGGAAGTCCAAAACGGGCGACGTGGTGACGATCAGCCAGTCGCACGGCGGTTCGAGCAAGCAGGCGCAGTCGGTGGCAAGCGGCCTGGAGGCGGACGTGGTGACGATGAATCAGCCGACCGATGTGGATCTGCTGGCGACGGTGCGGTTATTGCCGGCGAATTGGGCGTCGCGCCTGCCGAACCACAGTGTGCCATACACCTCCACGATTGTCTTTGTGGTGCGCAAAGGAAACCCCAAGCACATCAAGACGTGGGACGATCTGGTCCAGCCGGGAATTTCCGTCGTGATTCCGAATCCCAAGACCTCGGGCAACGGGCGGTACAGTTATCTGGCGGCCTGGGGTCATGTAAAGAAAGCCGGTGGCACTGACCAGCTGGCGCAGGATTTTCTCGGGAAGCTGTTCGCCAACGTCCCGGTCCTGGACACGGGCGGCCGCGGTGCGACAACCACGTTTGCCAACCATGGCATCGGCGATGTGTTGCTGACGTTTGAAAACGAGGCGGCGCAGATCCGGAACAATTTTAGTGAAGACGCCCCGGAGGTGGTCCTTCCGCCAGACAGCATTCTGGCGGAAAATCCAGTCGCGTGGGTGGATCGCAACGTGGAGAGACATCACACGGAAGCGTCCGCCCGCGCGTACCTGGAATTTTTGTACAGCGAGGCCGGTCAGGAGCTGGCGGCGAAATATTATTTCCGCCCCAAGAGCGCGGCGGCGCTGGCGAAATATCCGGACCGGTTCCCGGCGGTGAGCCTCTTCACGGTGGAAGAAGTCGCCGGCGGCTGGAAGCAGGCGCAGTCGGTCCATTTCGCCGATGGCGGAATCTTTGACCGAATTTACCAGAAAAACTGAACAATTTGCCGACGCCCACACAGGCGAGGCACCATTAACAACCAACCAACGCAAAGCAGAGTCGGGTGCTGACCGGATGACCGGAGGTGCTTCGAACATTGACGAAGAAAACATGAACACGCGATTACAGTCCGGCATCCGGGGGCAATTCCGCCCGCTGATGCTGCCGCACCGGGCGGGCGCATGGTTTTCCTATGTCCGAATAAACACAACTCCAACAACCATTCAGCACCATGAAAACACTCCGTTTTAAAAAATACTTTATTGCCGGTCTCGCCTTTGCCAGCCTGGCCGCCGTAGCGCCCGTCCACGCCCAGGTGGAAATCTTCATTGAAGGTGGCAGCGCCAGCTCGAGCGTGTTATTTGACCGCGCGACGAACATCCTGAACGGCGGCACGGTAACGGTCTATGGTGTGGCCAATTCGGCCGTGCGCACCTATGTGGGCACGAGCACCCTGCCCGCCCTGTCCGGGTATGGCACCATCACCATTGATTACAATCTCAACGGCGCGGTGGCCGGGTTGCAAAATCTGACGGGCCACACCACGGATACGAACATCCTGGGTAGCTCGCTGACTCCCGTTCTGGTGGATTCCGCGACCTCGCCGGAAGCGGTAAACATCAACTCCACCACGGCACATTTACAGGCGCTGCCAACGTATGTGGTGCCGCTGGTGTACGTGAAGAACACCAATTCGGCGGACACCGCCGCCATTACGAACCTGACCCAGCGCCAGGCATATTCGCTGGAAACCACCTACCCGCCGCTGCCCTCCACCTATTATGGCGGCACCAGCACCAACCCCATCTATTTTGTGGGCCGCAATTTGGAAGCCGCTGTCCGTACGGAAATTGACCTGGGCATCTACAACACCGCGAGCATCAGCACGTATGGCACCAATTCCTCGGGCCAGCCGCTGTATGATACCAGCTCGGATCCGGGCTATGCCTTTGCCGGCCAGGTCGTCAGCACCGTCACTGTGCTGACCAACAGCATTGGCACCGTGGCCGTGCAGAACGTCAAGAAGCCCCTCGCGCCGATCGCCTACGAAGGCGTGCCCTTCTCCGTCACCAACGTGATCAACGGCAGCTATCCGCTGTGGGGCTATGAAAATTATTATTACATCAAGACCGGCAACACCGGCACGCCCTCCACGGCGCAATTGGCGATCATCAACGCTCTGTATAACAGCGTCACCAATTCGGCCTTCCAAAGCACCACCAACCTGGTGTTTGGCAGTAACTTCGTACCGAACTCCGCGCTGCAGGTGAACCGCGGCTTTGACGGCGGCCAGATCTTCCCCAACTGATTCCCGCGCGACCTCGATCAACCGGCATCCATATAAAGTATGAAACACATCAAACCTTTGACCCTGGCCGCCCTGGCGTTGCTTGCAACGCCGCTGGCGCGAGCCTGGAATTATACCGACGGGGATCTGCTGCTGGTCTTCCGCGAAAGCGGGGCCAGCGACGTGGAATTCGACCTGGGCAGCGTCAACACCTACCTCGGGCATACCAACGGCTACACCACCACGGTCACCGGCTGGAATCCGACGCTGGTCACCAGCGCCTTTGCCAGTTCCACGAACATCAACGCCTTTGGCAGCCTCACCGGTGTGAGCGTGGCGCTGCTGGCCACCACGCCGGTGACCAATGCGGTGCCCACGGCCTGGCTGAGCGGCGCGGAACCCAATACCACCGCCTACACCGTTGGTGCGCAGGCGTGGTCTTCGCGTTTCCATAACATCATCAGCGCCGTGGGCACCCGCCCGGTGTTCTACAATATCCAATCGGCGACGAATGCCAATGCCACGGCCACCAACTCGTATGTCATCAGCGCCGGCTCGCTGGCATCGTATGATTATACGGTCACGGGCGGCAACCAGCAGGACGTGATCCAGCTCGGCGGCAACGCCAACTTCACGGTGGAAACCACCATCCCGGCGGATCTGGATTTCTGGGCCATCTCGCCCAGCTCCAGCTCACCCAAGCCGGCGGACCAACTGATCGGCCGGTTTGTGCTCAGCGCAAACGGCGTGCTGACCTTCATCGCCGGTCCCCGGCCGGCGAGTGTGCAGACCTTCACCCACAGCGGTAACGTCAGCACCCTGCAATTCACCACCACGTTGGGCAACACGTACACCCTGGCGCACACGAACAAGCTGACCGCCGCGGTGGCGACCTGGCCGGTGGATACCACCACCATCACCGGCGACGGCAATGTGGACACCATCACCCACACCAATGCCGGCAGCGCGGAGTTTTACGAAGTGATCGCCCATTGAGGCAAAGCATCCAGTACACCTGTTAACCATAGCAAGCCGGTCCGGTTCACCCCGGACCGGCTTTGACGACGAATCAATTTGTCGAGAGGTCAACCACAACAAATGAAATTCCGGCCGCAACTGTTCTCCCTTCTGCTCGCCCTGGGCCCGCTCGTTTCGAGCCAGGGGGCAACCAATTCCCCGGCCGCATCGCGGACCAATGCTCCCACCATGGACATCCGCACGTTTGACATTCAGGGGAACACCGTGCTGCCGCCGGAACAATTCCGTTTTCTCACCAATTACACCGGCCGCGCCGTTACCTTTCCGCAGTTGCGGGAAGGTCTCGTGCAGCTCCAGTTGCGCTATCATGAGCTGGGCTATCCCACCATCAGCGTCACCCTGCCCCCGCAAAAAATTACCAACGGCGTGGTGCACGTGAAAGTGGTCGAAGGCCACCTGACCAGCATCAAGGTCACTGGCAATCATTATTACAGCACGGCCAATGTGCTCCGTTCACTGCCCAGCCTGGACACCAACGTGCTGCTCAACACCAAATGGTTTCAGCCGGAATTGAATCAGGCGAATGCGAACCGCGACCGCCAGATTTATCCCGTCATCGGCCCCGGCCCTGACCCCGGCACCACGGAACTGACGCTCAAAGTGAAGGACCGCCTGCCTTTGCACGGTCGCCAGGAAATCAATGACAAGTCCTCGCCCGCCACCCCGCTGCTGCGCTCGGACACCGCCGTGCAGTATGACAACCTTTGGCAGCGCAATCATCAGGTGGGCCTGGATTACAATTTCTCACCGCAGGCATACAAGAACGATCCGCATAATTTTTATGACCAGCCGATGATCGCCAGCTATAGCGGCTATTATCGCATCCCGTTGGGGACCGGCCACAGTTTGCGCGAGGATTACGAACAGAAGCCCGTGACGTTCGGATTTGATGAGACCAGCCACAAGTTCAACCTGCCGGCGCCAACCGGCCAGCCGGATGTGATTTTTTACGCATCGCGTTCCGTCTCCGATACGCCGGTGCGCTATGGCCCGCTGTCGGTCATTTTTACGAACACCCTCGTAAATCTGAATTCCCAGTCGGCGTCGCGTTCACTGACCATCAATAACAATCTGGGCACCAAGATCACGGTGCCGGTCCGGGAGTTCGCCGGCATCTATTCCTCGTTCAACGCCGGGGTGGATTACAAGTCTTATACCGCGCCGAGCTTCAGCACGAACCTTTCGTATTTCACGCAGAACACGTATGACAACTTTGGCAACCTGACCAATTACGGCAGCGATGTCATCGCCCTGGCCGGCAACAGTTTTGCAGATCTGCATTACATTCCGTTTTCCTTTGGCTGGGCGGGTTCTCGACCCGATGCGCAAGGCGGCTTCAATTTCTATTACAGCCAGAGCGTGTTTCTGGATGCGCTTGCCTCGGCGCGGACGAATTTTGAAAACGTGGCGGGAGCGGCCAGTGCGGGCGGAAATTACACCACGGTTAATTTGGGACTTTCCCGGGAACAACGCCTGCCGGGCGAATGGTCAGCCGGGCTGAACCTGAGCGGCCAGTGGGCCAGTGCCCCGCTGATCAGCAACGAACAAATCGCCCTCGGCGGCGCCGGCGGCATCCGCGGCTATCAGCAGGGGGAAATCTATGGTGACAACGGCTGGCGCGCGCTGCTGGATCTGCGGGCACCGCCAGTGAACGTGGGTTACTTTCCGACCGCCAACGGCGATGTGCCGGCCATTTTGCACACCTCGGTATTCATGGATTACGGGCAGGTCTACCTGATTGACCGCCCGTCCACGACGGATCTGACCTTCACCGAATGGGGCACCGGCGCGGGCTTTTTCCTGACGGCGGGGGAACACTTTGACGCCCGCCTCACGCTGGCGTGGGCCTTGCACGACACGCCCGGCACCCACCTCGGCGAGGCCCGGGCCTACTTCAGCATCGGCTACCAATTTTAACACCGGCACCGCATGAAACGCATTGTTGATCATCATTCGCCTTACTGGCTGGCCGCCCTGCTGCTGACCGTTGGCCGCGCCACGGATGTCGAGGCCAACCCGACTGGCCTAAGCATCGGTTCCGGCAGCGCGAGCCTCCAGCAACTCGGCGCGCAACTCAATATCAATGTCGGTTCTGCCGCCGTGCTCAACTGGCAGAGCTTTAATATTGGTGCCGGCGAAACTACGCGGTTCATTCAGCCTTCGCAGAATTCCGTGGTGCTGAATCTGATCGGCGGCGCGAGCCCCTCGCAGATTTTTGGCGGCCTCACCGCCAACGGCACGGTGATTCTGGCGAATGCGAATGGCTTTTATTTCGGGCCGAATTCGTTTGTGTCCGTGGGCGGCAGTTTCATCGCTACCACGGCCCCGCAGCCGCAGGATCTGGGTGGCGGTGCGGGCTGGCAATTTACCGGCATGCCGCCGCTGGCGAGCATTGTGAACTACGGTCAAATCAGTGTGGGCGCGGGCAAATCGCTTTACCTCATCGCCGAGAACATCGAGAACCAGGGCGGACTCAGCGCGCCCGGCGGCAGTATTGATCTGGCGGCGGGCCAAGACGTGCTCGTGAGCGAAACGCCGGATGGCCGCGGCCTGAGCGCCACGGTGAAACTGCCGGCGGGTTCGGTGGACAATTTCGGGCGTGTGACCGCCGATGGTGGCTCCATAGCTGTCCAGGCCCAGGTGGTGAACCAGAATGGCATTCTGCAGGCGGACTCCATTCAAAACCAGAACGGCGTGATTGAACTGGTGGCTTCCGACATGGTAAATCTCGGGCCGAATTCGCAACTGCTCGCGCGCGGCGATGCCACGGCCGGCGGCAGTGTCGGCGGAGATGTCATCATCAAGTCGGACAACATTTTCAGCGACACGACCGGCAGTCAAATCGTCACCACTGGCGGCACGCAAGGCGGCAATGGCGGCAATGTGGAAGTCAGTGCGGCAAACATATTGTCGCTCGATTCGGCCATGGATGGTTCGGTGACCGGCAGCGGCACCGCCGGACAGCTGTTGCTCGATCCCATCAACATCACGCTGACGGGTTCGGGCACCACCACCTCGTCTGCCACTCCCAATTCCGGCGGCACCGTGAACGGTTCGGCCAGCAGCAGCGGCAATTGGAACGTGAACGTCAACACGGCGTTCCTGAACAAAAACTTCTCCCAAATCACCCTGGAGGCGAGCGGCAACATTACGTTGAGTGCGAATCTGGCCTGGAATCTCTCCGCCAGCACGGGGTTGAATGCCGGCGGTCTTAGCCTGCTGGCGGGCGGCGACATTCTTTTCGGCAGCGGTTCCAAAATCACGGATGCGAACCTATGGTCTGTGAACCTGGAAGCCGGCTACAATTTCCTGTCGCATAACATCAACGCCAGCGCCGGCAACATTTACCTCAATGGTGGGAATGCGGGCACAGGCAATGGCTCCATTGCCACGGCGGGCGGCAACATCAGCCTGCTGGCCGGCAAAAGCATTCAACTAGGCAGCGGATCGGTGGCTGCCACGGACGGCAATATTCTGGGTCAGACGGGCGGCGATATTACACTCGTGGGCACGGCGGCGCAGATCACGGATTCCGGTGCGGGTTCGGTGGCGCTGGCCGCCGGCTACGATTTCACCGCCGGCAAAGTTGTCACTGGCAACGGCAACATTTATCTCAATGGCGGGAATGGCAAGGCCTTGAAAGGTTCCATCCTCACGGGCACCGGCAATCTTACACTGCAGGCCGGCAACAATATCCAACTCGGCATCGGCACCGTGTCGGCCGGCGGAGGCAATGAAACCTGGCTGGCTGGCGGCGACATCACCATTGGCAGCAGCGGTGCCTCGGTCATTGATAACGGCAATGGGTCGGTGACGTTGAAAGCCGGGTATGATTTCTCCGGCCAGACCGTCCAGTCAGGCAGCGGCAATATCTATTTAAACAATTCCAGCAGCGGCACGGTGGACAGCATTATTGAGACGGCCGGAGGCGACATTCATCTGGAGGCCGGGATCAGTATTCTCGCCGGGATGGGCTCTGCTTTCACCACCGGTGGCGGGAATTTATTCGCCGAAGCGATTTCCGGGGACATCAACACCGGGCTGTGGCCCGGCGGCCCCAGCCAGAAGACCATCACGTCGGATTTGAATTTCTCCAGCAGCGGCAGCACGCCCAATACCATCCTCGGCGGTTTCTCGACGGCGGCGGGCGGCAATGTGACGTTGATCGCCGGCAACAATATTGACAGCACGCCTAAATCCACGGGCAAATGGCCGGGTGAGAGTGGCGCCTATGGGGCGGGCAATGTGACGGTCACCGCCGGCAATCAGATCACCGGCAACTATCTGCTGACGGATGGCGTAGGCACGCTCGCTGGCGCCAACATCGGCGAGTCATCCGCCCCGATTTTGCTCAGCCTCATCGCCGGCACGTGGAATGTGACCGCCGCCAATGATCTCTATCTCAATGAGGTCAATAACCCGAACGGCACATATACTTCGCCTGGCTTCCAATTCAATTATGCGCCCGATGCGGCGGTGAATCTGTGGGCGGGTAATGCCATAACTTTGGAAGGCGGCGTGGGCCCGGATGGTGCCGGAACGCTGGCCCTCCCGCGCACCCAGCAAAACGGATCCATGCTGCCGATTTATGCCCCTGAACTGAACCTCAATGCCGGGGCCGGTGGCATCCATGTGGAAAATTCACTGATTCTGTTTCCTTCGATTGATAACAATCTGACCATCACCACGCGTGATGGCGGCAGCCTGATCGGCCAGAATGGTTCTGAAATCACGATGTCGGACAGTGCGTATACCTATTACAACAAGACGGCGAACGATTTCACGGGGAACAATGCCACCGTGCCGGTGCAACTGAACGATCCGAATGGTCCGGTGAAGGTCAATGTCACCGGCGACTGGACGGGCTTGGGCTTGATCCTGCCGGAAGCGGCGGAAATCAACGTGGTCGGCAACCTCACGGATTCCAGTTTGCAGGCCTGGAACTTGCATTCCACCGACACCACCACGATCAATGTTGGCGCTGCCGCCAAGCAGGCCATGGAACAAAGCGGCGTACTGACGGCCGGCACCGATGGCGGGCTTGCCGGCGGCGGGGATATCAATCTGAATGGCAACCAGCTCAAGGTTTCCGGTCCGGGCGCATTCAACATCAATGCCGGCACCGTCGAAATGGATGGTTCCGCCAGCATCATCGCCGGCGAGGCGGTGACCCCGGGCACCAGTGTCCTGCTTCCCAATATTTTGACAGCGGCTGATTTCAACGACGCCCTGAGCAGTAATCCGGATCTGGCAGCCAAGTTGCAATATGATGCCACGACCGGCCGGCTTACTTTCGCCGGGGCCATCAGTCCGGCGGAACAGTCTGCACTCCTCACAGCCTTGGGCAGCACCGAAGCGGCCGCTTTGCAGCAGCTCTACACCGAGAACCAGAAGGATATGCTCGGCGCAAATCTAAATCTGACCACTTCCGGCAACCTGACCATGACCATGACCACGGCCATCGTCAATTATGGGTTGCTCGGCAATATTTCGTTGAACATCGGGGACACCACGGGCGGCACGGTAACCATTGGCAACAATGCCTCGGATGCAGCCACGCAAACCCAGCCGACGGCAGGTATTTTCACTTCCAGCGGCGGCGACGTGTCGGTCATCTCGGGCGGCACGATCAGCGTCGGCCAGTCGCGTATTGCCACCTACGACGGCGGCAATGTCACCGTGCTGGCGCTGAACGGCAATATTGATTGCGGTGTCGGCTCACTCGGCGTGACCTATGTCAATAACGCCTACGAATTGGATCCAACCACCGGCCAGCTCGTGGATCTCCTCGCGGCCCTGGGTTCCAACCTGGGTGGCGGACTTGGCTTCGGCATTCCTGGCAGCGGCATCCGGGCCAATACGTTTGTGAATGGCAACGCCCGGCTGGGGAACATGTTGGTGGAAGCGCCGAATGGCAAGATCGATGCCAGTGAAGGCGGCATTGTGGCCCTGCATTTTAACAGTCTCGAATTATCGCACGCCGCCGATTCTGTGATGGATATTTTTGCCGGTTACGAACTGGAAAATCTCGCCGGCCAACCGTTATCAGCCGCCGACCTGGCAGCAGGACAAACCTTTAAAAACATCACGCTCACGCCCACCCCGGCGGATCCTTACAAATATGCCGACCTCCTGGATGCTTCCGGCACGGCCATCGGCCAGTTAATTCGGGTGAAAGAGAACCAAGATATAACCGCCACCGGCTCCGGCATCATCGGCCAGATCATCAATGCCCAGGCTACCGGTGAAATCAGTGGTCTGTTGTCGGGCCGCGAGGTCTCCGTGACCGCCCCGCAAATCGGCTCGCTCGTGGTGTTCAGCCATGATACGCCCGTCATTTCCGGAACGTCGCTGAATGGCGCGGATCCGGTCATCGTCAGTCCCACTCAGGACACTGCCGCCCCGGCCGCGGCGGCCATGGTGGCGGAAGCGCCCAACGCCGACAATGCCAGCACCGTCGCCACCAAAACACAGTTGGCCGGCGACGACACGGCTGACGAAGAAGCCAAGAAGCGCGGGAAAGGCAAAGGCATCGGTCTGGCGCAGAAGGTCAGCCGCGTCACTGTCCTCCTCCCGGCCAAATACTGATTATCCACTCTCTATTTAAACCCTTGAACCATTCATCCGTTTAACTCCCTTTATTCACCTATGACCACCCTGTTCCAT
>CAIJGS010000098.1 GCA_903820285.1 uncultured Verrucomicrobia subdivision 3 bacterium
CGGGAGCTTTCGCCGATTTCCTTCGGGTGCTTCAGATAATAATTGAACAGCAGGGCGAGCATTTTTACCGCGCGTTCGTTAGGTTCATGAACGACGGGGTTGTAATAGAGATTTTTGTACAGATAATCCCGCAGTTCCAGGTTCAGTTTGCGGCGGGCGGGGCTGTAGCGGATTAACCCCTGCGGATGCAGGCGGACTTCGTCGGCGGATTTCACGCCGGCGGCCAGGATGAGTTTCTCGCTGGTTTCCACGACATCATGGATCTGCATGTCAATGATGGTGCGGATGATGAAATAACGGCGGGATTCATCGGGGAGGGCGCCGAACTGTTTTTTGACCAGCTTGGCGGCGTGCGCCCATATTTTCACATTGGCGGCCAGTTCCTTTTCTGAAAGCAGATTGGAATCCAGCCCGTCATCAAGGTCGTGACTGTAATAGGTGATTTCATCCGCCAGGTTGGCGATCTGGGCCTCGAGGGAGGAATTCTTGGCATCGAACCCCTTGCGTTTGCTGGGGTGATCGTAGGCGGTGTAATGCTTGGCGAGACCTTCACGCACTTCCCAGGACAGGTTCAGCCCGGAGAACTTGGGGTATTTCTGCTCCAATTCCTCGACGATGCGCAGGCTGTGCTGGTTGTGTTCGAAACCGCCTTTGCCTTTCATGAGCCGGGCGAGGACGGTTTCGCCTTTGTGCCCGAAGGGGGAATGGCCGAGGTCATGCGCGAGGGCGATGGTTTCGACCAGGTCGGTGTTCAGCTTGAGGGCGCTGGCGATGTTACGGGAAATGGCGGCCACTTCCATGGTGTGGGTGAGCCGGGTGCGGAGGTGATCGCCGGTGCCGTTCAGAAAGACCTGGGTCTTGTATTCCAGACGGCGGAAGGCACGGGAATGGATCACGCGGTCGCGGTCGCGCTGGTACTGGGTGCGCCAGACGGGCGGCTCTTCCTTGAACTTCCGGCCACGCGTATCGCCGCTGAACTGTGCGTAGGGGGCGAGGATTTGACGCTCAATCTGTTCCAGTTCCAGGCGGGTGCGTGGCATAAGTTATTTTTTAAGGAGTTCCTGGACCGAGATGCCCCGCAGCTCAAACAGGCGGCGGAGGGTGTCTTCGATCAGATTGTTGGGGCAGCTGGCACCGGCGGTGATGCCCACGGTGATATCGCCGGCGGGCAGCCAGTCGCGGGATTCTTCCTCGGCTTTTTTATGGAGGTTGAAGTGGACGATGCGCTTGTCTGATTCCATCTTCGCGGCGTTCTTGATGAAATAGGTGGGCAGCTTGGCCTCGCCCATTTCGGCCAGATGGGAGGTGTTGGAGGAATTGTAACCGCCGACCACGATGAGCAGGTTGGGCGGATTGAGCAGCATTTTTTCCAGGGCATCCTGGCGGTCCTGGGTGGCACCGCAGATGGTGTCGAAAAAGCGGAAATGCTTTTCCACGTTTTCCGGGCCGTGCTTCTTTTCCATGGTGGCCTTGAAACGGCGTTGAACCTCCTCGGTTTCGCCGCGCAGCATGGTGGTCTGGTTGGCCACGCCAACGGCCTGCAAATGCAGGTCGGGATCGAAGCCGGCGGAATAGGCACCTTCGAATTTGTGGAGAAATTCCTGCTTATCGCCGCCGTGCAGGATGAAATTGCAGACGTAATCGGTTTCCGCGAGGTTGAAGACGACGAGGTAATGGCCGTTGCCGTAGGCGCGGGCCTGGGAGGTGGTGGCCTTGGTTTCCTCGTGCTTGGCCTTGCCGTGGATGATGCTGGTGACGTTTTCCTTGGAGTACTGGCGCACGCGTTTCCAGACGCTCATCACGTCGCCGCAGGTGGTGTCCACGAGTTCGCAGCCGATGGCTTCGAGCTTTTTGCGGGTGCCCACTTCGGTGCCGAAGGCGGGGATGATGACGACGTCGCCGGCCTGAAGGCGTTCGAGTTCCTCATCCGTCGGTTTGGGCGAGATGATCTGGATGCCCATGTTCCGGATCTGATCATTGACCTCGGGGTTATGGATGATTTCGCCGAGCAGATAAATGGGGGTGTTCGGCGCGTGTTCGGAAAAGAATTTGCGGGCGGCATAGGCCAGGTCAATGGCGCGTTCGACGCCATAGCAAAAGCCGAATTCCTTCGCCAGTTTCACGGTCAGGCCGCCGGCGGACAGCACCCCGCCATTGGCGCGGATGCTTTCGACGACTTCGCTACGATAGTGGGACAACACCTGGGCCTGCACGGCTTCCATGATGTCGGGCCGGCGCAGATTGATTTTCTTGCGATTCTGGCCGCCGGGTCCGGTGGATGATTCCAAAGACATGGGGTAAAGTTACCTTTCCCAGCGGTTAGCGTCGAGGAGAACTTGGGGTGTCTGCGGGTGGTCATTGGGGCGGCGTAGTGGCGTTGAAGGGGGGATACTCGTCGGATTGCACTGAGGGAGCAGCGACGGAGGCGTCGCTGACACCCTCTGCGACGGGGCATCGCGGCTGGTTTGGGCGGGTGGCCAATGGAAGGAGGTTGAAAATCCGGACCGGCCGGGCCATATATATTTGGCCGGTAAATATATTTAGACAAATATTCCCGGCGGTGACGCTTCTACCTTTGAAATTGCGTGAATTGCGACAGCCAACATGAGCCGAAGGGTGCCGATGAATGGGATTCATGGCTGCAGCTCCAGGCTCCGCGGCTGTTGCTGTTTGCGCGGCAGCAGACCCGCAGCGAAGCGGATGCCCATGACCTGGTGCAAGAGGCGGTGGTGGAGGCTTGGGAACTGACGAAGGGTGCGCCGCCCGGGGCGGGTTTGGTGTTTTCGATCATCCGCCGCCGGGCGATTGACCTGGGTCGGCGCGAGGATCGTCGGCTGAAGCGGGAGGCGGCGGCGCTGGCGGGCGGGGAACCGGATTGGTTTGCCCCGGAAATCGAGGATCGCGAGCGCGGCCGGCTGCTGCAGGATGCCCTGGGGCGGCTGCCGGAAATTCAGCGGTCGGTGGTGACGCTGAAAGTGTGGGGTGGTCTGACGTTTGCAGAAATCGCCGAGGCCCTGGACATTCCGGCCAACACGGCGGCATCGCGTTACCGTTACGCCCTGGAAGAGCTGCGGCAGTTTACGAAAGAGGTGTTCGCATGAAAAATGAAGAGTCAGAAAAGCTGGAAGACAGTTTGCGGCAGATTTCGCCCGCCGGGGTACCCGGGCAATTGATGGAACGGCTGCGGGCAGCCAAGGTCGCCCGGCCGGTACCATGCCAGCCGCCACCGGCCCGCGTGACCAGTTGGGCGAGCGTGATTTTCGGCTGGCGGGGATGGACTTTCGCCGGGGCGGCAGCGGCGGTGACCCTGTTTGTCTGGGTGACGGCATTTCCCCTGAAAACACCGGAAACGGTTCATACTCCGGGGACCGGCCTCAAAGCCAACGCCGTGCAAGTGGGGCATTCGCTGGTGGCGTCGTTTGATACGGTGGCGCAAATGCCGGATGGCGAACCGGTGCGGTTCCGCTGCCGCCAATGGCAGGACCAAATGGAGGTGCATGACGACGTGCATGGCGTGGTGATCACCAAAAATACGCCGCGCCTGGAGGTAATTCCGGTGGGGCTGGAGACTTACTAGGCAGGGACCGGGGAATTAAACCGCAGATAAACACAGATGGACGCAGATAGGGAGGGGAGACTGGTAGGCTCAGGTTCGGGCTGGCCGGGCTGGCGCTAGGACACTTTTTACACCCAAACATTCTCGATAAGAATCAACAATCAACAGCAAACATTGAACAATATGAAATACAAAATGAACATTCGGTGTGGTCTTTGGGCCACCGTGGTATTGACCGGTCTGGCCGCTGGCACCGCCTTCGCGGAGGATGGGGAGAGCAAAGTAATGGTGGTTACCGCTGATGCGGATCAGGCGCAGCCGATGGCTGCTGATCCCTTCAAGCAAGTTCTCGTGCGTTCGATTGCCAGCGGGAGCGGCAAAGTGGAAACGGCTCCCTCCGTCTGGCTGGGGGTGGGCGTGGAGGATGGGACGGATGCGCTGGCGGCGCAGCTCGGCCTGCATGCCGGGGAAGGTCTGGTGGTGAACTACGTCTCCACCAACAGTCCGGCGGCCGTCGCCGGCCTGAAAGAGAACGATGTGCTCGTGGAACTGGATGGCCAGATGCTGGTGGATGCGGCGCAATTGCGGAAACTCATCCGGATGCATGCGGAGGGCGACAGCGTGAAGGTTGCCTACTTCCGCGCCGGGAAAAAGGAAACCGTGTCCGCCAAACTGACGAAAAACAAGGATGCAGAATTCTCCTTCGGCGGTGATCCCCTGCACGGCGGCATGGGAAATTTCAACTTTCAGGCGCATGGCTTGGCGGGTGCGGAAAGCGCCGATTTGAACATTCAAATCAAAAAAGCCATGGAGAGCGCCCAGCTTGCCATCCGGGATGCGATGAAACAAACCCAGGACGGGCAGGATCAGGTGCGCAAAGTGGAGATCCTCACCAAAAAACTGGGCAAGCTCGCCCATGGCGGGGTGAACCTGGACAAGGACGCAACGGTGGTGGTAAAGAGCGACACCGAGTCGGTGCGAACGATTGTGAAGACCGACGATACCGGTTCGTATGTCATCCTGGCTGATCCCCGGAAGCATCTCACGGTCCATGACAAGGATGGGAAGCTGCTGTTTGACGGCCCCATTGAGACATCGGAACAGCAGAAAGCGGTGCCCGCGGAAATCTGGAAGCAGACGGAGCCGATGCTGGAGCAGTTAAAGGCCCAAAAGATAATTAAAGATAATCAGTAACAATCTGGGCGGAATGTGGTTGAGTAACCTTGGTGGGGCGGCGCGGGAAATCAATACATCCCGGCCGGCCGCCCGCCGCAAACATAAAATACTATGAAAAATCGTAAAGTTATCATTTATAGCGCAGTGGTGTTCGTGTGTCTGGCGGCCGCGTTTGCGCCCGTCATCATCGACAGTTTGAAAACGGTGCATTTTCACCGGATCATGGAAGATGCCAAGGCGGATGCCCGGACCTGGGTGGCGGCGATCCGATATATTTGCGGGGTCAATTAGGCACAGCCGGATGAGTGGCAGGCGCGAGATTTTCATCGGGGAAAATGCGGCGCATAATCGAAATGGTTAGTTAATGCGGGTTACATACAGGGGGCGTCCGGGCCTTTAAAATGGTTTGATTTGGTTTGATTTACCCCGATTTTAGGGCTTTTGATAAAAGCCGGCGAGGATGGGGGACGTCTTGGGGCGGGGCGGGGTGGCGAGCGGTTGGAGGATGGAGGGTGTAGGACTGGCGGGGTGGGATGGGGACGGAGGCGTCGCCGGAACGTTCTGCGGCGGGGGCGTCGCAGCCACGACGGGTGTGGTTGGGCGTTCTTTCCGGGTACGGTCGGTGCGGCGCTGGATGCGGGCGACGTGGCGGTCGAGGC
>CAIJGS010000099.1 GCA_903820285.1 uncultured Verrucomicrobia subdivision 3 bacterium
CGCTGGCGTTGCAACTCAAGCCGGTGGAACCGGTCGTGAGCACCGTGGATCACGTTTCAGCCCGGCTGGAGGAAACGCGGCTGCTGACCTCACATCAGTTGGATGTGACGGTGGAAAAAGCGGGCATTTACGCACTGGAATTGACGCCGCCCGCCGGCGACGCTGTGGCTGATGTGCAAGGCGACGGCGTGGAAGACTGGAAAGTGAGCGCCGGCAAACTGCGGGTGAATTTCTCCGCCCGGGTGCTGGGCGCGCGGCGGTTAACGGTGCAACTGGAGGCGGCGCTCAAAAGTTTTCCGGAGCAAATCCGGCTCGCGCCGGTGCGGGTGACGGGTGCGGTAAAAGAATCCGCCCAGATTGGTGTGGCGGCGTTGGCGGGTATTCGGGTAAAGACGGGCGACCTGACGGGTCTGCGGGAGATTCCGGTCGCGAGCCTGCCGGACCGCCGTGACGAAACACTCGCCTACACCACTACGCAGCCGGACTGGTCATTGACCATCGGCACCGCCCGCCTCGATGCCCGGGTGGTGGCAGACGTGTTCAACCTCGTGACGATTGGCGATGGCAGCGTGGGCGGCAGCGCGACGATTCGCTACAGTCTGGCGAATCAGGGCGTGCAGGAATTTCAGGTGCGGGTGCCAGCGCATTGCCGGAACGTGGATTTCACCGGGCCCAACATCCGGCGCAAGGAACAGTCCGGCGAAGTGTGGACGATCGGGTTGCAGGACAAGGCCTGGGGCGGCTACACGCTGGTGGTGACGTATGATTATCCCTTTGATCCCCAGGGCGCCGAGCTGCCGGTCGGCGGCATTCATCCGCAGGCGGTGGAGCGCGAGACCGGCTCCATTGCCGTCACCACCGCAGCGAGTTTGCAACTGAATGTGAAAACGGCGGGCGACACGTTGCATCGCGTGGATGAAACCGAACTGTCCGCCGCCGACCGCGCCATGGCCGCCCGGGCGGTGACGCTCGCCTGGCAATATGCCGGCGGCGATTATGCGTTGACCCTCGAAGCGAAACGTTTTGAAGAATTGCGCGTGCCGGATGCCGTGGCCGATCGCACGCAGATCACCTCGGTACTCACGGCAAATGGCGAGATGCTCACCCAGGCTTCCTTCATGGTGAAGAACA
Organism: uncultured Verrucomicrobia subdivision 3 bacterium; assembly: GCA_903820285.1. Lineage (GTDB taxonomy): Bacteria > Verrucomicrobiota > Verrucomicrobiia > Limisphaerales > UBA11358 > UBA11358. Next base: position 1,132 of record CAIJGS010000099.1, read on the forward strand.
ATGAAAAACAGTTTCAACGCTTTCAACTCCCGGCGTCGGCCAAACTCTGGAGCTGCGCCGTCAATGGCCAGCCCGTGAAGCCCGAGCGCGATGGCGACTGGGTGCTCGTCTCCCTGCCGCGTGATTTAAATCGCGACCAGGCCTTTGCCGTGGACATCATCTACGCGCAGACCAACGGCATGGCGGCCGCCTCCAAGTGGTCGCATCCGCTGGAACTGGCCGCGCCGCGCACGGATGTGCCGAACACCTACGCCGAATGGCAGGTCTTCGTGCCTCCCACCCTGCGGCTAAGTGATTTTGGCGGCAGCATGAAAGTGACCGAAGGCACCACCTACGACTGGCTCGATGCCTGGCAAAAATTCCTGACCTTCTACGGCGAAGTCCTGCGCGAGGCCGGCGGTGCCATCCTGTTGATTGGACTGATTGCCGTGCTGGTGATTTCACTGGTCATCTCCGCGGCACGTTATGGCTGGAATGGCGTGGCCACCTTAGTGGTGGTGCTACTGATGCTCGGTATTGTGGCAGCAATGCTGCTGCCTGCCTTGTCGGCCGCCAAGAGCAAGGCCCAGCGGATCAGTTCGGTCAACAACTTGAAGCAGATCGGGCTCGGTTTAAATATTTTCGCCGGGGACAATACCAACCGGCTGCCGTCCTCCTTCGATGAGATGCGGGATGAACTGGGTTCGGATAAAGTCACCTACGACACCGAGACCGGCCAGCGCTATGTTTACCTGGGTGCCGGTCTGAAACTGGATGAGCTCAATCCCCAATCGGTGGTGGCCTACAGTCCGATTTTTAACGGCCATTGCAACGTGCTTTACGCCGATGGCAGCGTGGCGCAAATCAGCGTTGGAAAATTCGCAGAACTTTCTCAGCGTGGATTCGTACTGGCGGCGAACGGAACATCAACGGTAATGCCCAGTCCGGCCGCACCGATGGCCGCCGAGACTTACAATGGCATCGATCGGGCAGGCCTGCCGGCCGATAAGCATGGGGTGGCTTTTGGCGGAGCTTTGAATGCCAACGTCGGCTCAGTTCTGGCCGGTGTCGCCGACGAACCGGCCGGCCTGCCGCCGGTGGTGGCGGGCATCCGGTCGCTGCACATTGAGCTGCCGCAAACCGGCCAGCCGTTTCTGTTCACCAAGGTGTTGAACATCCAGGACGAGCCGCTTTCCATCCGCGCGCAAGCCATGCCGCTTGTGACCTATCAACTCATCCAAATGGCCTGGCAGTCGGGCTTGTTCGTCCTCGGTGCCATCGGCTGGTGGTGGCAGTGGCGCCGTTCGCCCCGGAGCAGTTTCAAGCTCGCGCTCGCGCTGGCTTTGATGACCGGCTCAACCGCGAGTCTGCTGGTGCAGTGGCATGCGTTGCATGATGCGCTGATTGTTGGTTTCCCGGTCGTGGCGCTGGCGGTGATCGCGCTGCTCGTGTGGCGCTACTGGCCGCGCCAGCCGATGGCCGAAGCGGTTGTGGAACCAACACCTGTTACGCCTTCGGAAGCACCGGCCGGCCCGACGATTCCGCCGGTGGTAGCCGCGGTGGTGCTGGCTTTGATGATTTGTGCCGGCTCCGCGCAGGCGGCCACCTCACCGGAACCCGCGCTGGCCTCCGCCAATTATACCGGTGTAATCAATGATCGCGTGGCCGTCCTCGATGCTTCGTACGAATTTTCCGGCGTGACGAACGGATATGTCTTTCCGCTATTCACCGAGGATGTGGCCGTTCAGGAATTTACCGCGAAGAACAGCAACGCCACCCTCGTGCGCAATGGCAATGAACTGTCCGTGCGCTTCAACCGGAATGGCGCGGCCACCGTGCAAGTGAAGCTGTTGGTGAAAGTAACCGGCGATGTCACCCGCCGCCGGCTGGACTTTCAGATTCCCCCCGCGCTGACCAGCCAGGCAGTCCTGACGCTGGAGCAACCGGGCGCCGATGTGGATTTTCCAGCGGCGATTTCCTGCCGCCGGACGCTGGATAAGGAGCAGACCCGGGTGACCGCCTTGCTCGGCTCGGCAGACCGCCTGGAACTCTTGTGGACGCCGCGCGTCAAGCGGGTGGATGAAGTTGCCGCCACTGTCTTCTGCCAGAACACGGCACTTGTCACGCTCGGCGGCGGCGCGGCCAACCTCCGGTCCACACTGGATTATTCGGTGACGCAGGGCGAATTGCGCGAGGCGCGGGTGCAACTGCCCGCCGGCCAGCGGCTCTTGCGCGTGGAGGGCGACCAGATCCGCAACTGGGAATTGAAAACCGATAATGGCGCGCCGGTGCTGGTGGTAACCTTGTCCAAAGGAGTCTCGCCCACCTGGCGACTGGCCGTTGAAACCGAGAGCGCGCTCGCCGCGCTCCCAGCCAGCGCCACGGTGGCCCTGCCCCACGCGCTCGGCGTGAAACGGGAAACCGGCTTGATCGGCTTGGCTGGTAGTGAAGGCTTGGCCCTCACCATCGAGGACGCCGCCAGTTTGCAGCGCGTGGATGTCGGCGAGTTTGCCCGGATCAATTCCTCGCCCGGCGACAACCTGGTGACGGCCTACCGCTTCAGCCAGCCGGAATTCAGCCTGCGCGTGCACGCCGAAACTATCCAGCCCCAAATCGCGGCGGTGGTGCTGAACCACTTTCACGTCACGCCCACCGGACTCACGCTGGCCGCCACCGTGGATTATGACATCAAGCGCGCCGGGGTGTTTGGTTTGCGCCTGCTGCTGCCGGCAGGCTTCCGGTTGGACCCGGTGAAAGGTGATAATATTTTACAATCATCCGAACAGCTGGCTGACGGCGGCCGCACCCTCGATATCACGCTGAAGGAGCGCACCCTCGGCCATTACCGTTTAAACATCACCATGGTGCGCGATTTCAAAATGTTGCCCGCCTCGCTCGCTCTGGCCGGCGTGCATCCCACCGGTGCGGCCAAGCTGACCGGGTATGTCACCGTCGCTGCCGAACCCGGCGTGGCGGTCAAGACAGCCACCTTTGACGGCCTATCCGAGATTCCCGCGATGTCCCTGCCGGGTGAGCCGGCCGCCAATGGTGATCTGGCGTTCAAGTTTATCAGCGCCGACCCGGCGGTGGCCGCCGATTGGAATCTCACCCTAACCACCACGACGGTCGCGGCCTGGGTGCGCGCAGAAATTTTCAACGCCTACACGCTGGCCGAAACGCTGGTTACCGGCCACGCACAGGTGCGCTATGACATCGCCAATGCCCCCGTGCGCGAATTACGCGTTCATGTGCCCGAACAATTCCGCAACGTCGAAATCACCGGCCCCAATATCCGCAGCCGCGAGCAGATCGGCAACGACTGGCGCATTGAGTTGCAATCGCCCATGAGCGGCGGCTACCTGCTGAACGTTACCTGGGATCAGCCCCGCACCAATACCGGTACCGCGCTCGAGCTGGCGGGCATTTCCGCCGTCAATGTGGAACGCGAAACCGGCTGGCTGGCGGTGTCCGCCCCGCCGTCGTTGCAGGTGGGCGAAACCACGGCCCCGGATTTTCAGCGAATGGATACCAGTGATTATCCCGACTGGGCCGGCCATGCCGATGCCAGCCTGGCGCTGCTGTATCGCTACGTCCGTCCCGGCGGCAAACTGGCGCTGGCGGTGCGGCGGTTTGATGCGGCCGCCGTGCTGGAGGCGCTGGTGGACAGCGCCCAACTGACCAGCGTCGTCGCCGATGACGGTCAGATGATGACCGAACTCTCACTGAATGTGCGCAACAATGGCCGGCAGTTCTTGAGCCTCGAACTGCCGGCGGGCGCGCAGGTGTGGTCCGCGTTCGTCGCGGGCCAGCCGGTGCGGCCCTGCTGGCGCGATGGCCGGTTGCTCCTGCCCATCGAATCCACCGGCGCGGACGATGGCGCGCTCACCGTGCAACTGACCTACGCCGGCACGAACCGTTTTCCGCAAGTGCGCGGCGCGGTGGATTTTGCGTCGCCCAAATTTGATGTTCCGCTGAAGAACGCACATTGGGACATTTACCTGCCCGCCGATTACGAGTACCGGAATTTTGCCGGCACCATGACCCGTGAGCTCTCCGCGCTCGCGGAAGCGGCGGCCAGTTTTTCGCGGCTCGATTATTCCCGCATGGAGCAGGTGACCAAATCCTCCGACCAGGCCGAGGTGCAGAAGGATGTCAGCGCCGCGCGCCAATTGCTGGCCGGCGGCAATGTCCGCGAGGCCACCGCCAACTTTTACCGCGCCAAGACAAAGTCTGGCGGTGGCAAAATGGAAGACAGCGGCGTGCAGGATCTCGAGAAACAATTGCGCCGCGCCCAGGCCAGCAATCTGGTCAGCGCCCAGAACGATTTCAGCCTGCGCAACCGTGCTGACGTCGGCGATGGCGCCAACCGGAACCAGCCGGCGAGCATGGATTATGACACCGCCGCCGCCACCTTGCAGTGGCAGAAATTGCAGCAGGCGCAGGAAATCGTCACCACCCGGGTCCAGCCGCTGCATGTGAATCTGCCCCTGCGCGGCGTGCGGGTGGGTTTCGCCCAAGTGTTGCAAACCGAGGGTGGCCACGCCATGACCGTGCAATTGCAGGCCGAAAACCGCAAGGCCGTCAACTGGCCGTCCCGGGGACTGAAGATCGCCGCCGCCTTCGCCGCCCTCTGGGCGCTGGCCGCCTGGGTAAGCCGCCTGAAACCGGCGATGACGCGCCCGTAACCGCATGGTGAATTTGGGTTCCACATCACTACTGTCCGGTTAAGATTTAGCTGAGAATGATTTCAGGTCGGTAAAACCTGTATATATCCACTGTTCGGTCATTTTTCGATTTCAATTCTGCGACGATTCCTTGAGGGTGGCACCCCGCA
>CAIJGS010000100.1 GCA_903820285.1 uncultured Verrucomicrobia subdivision 3 bacterium
CATGAAGGGGTCAGTCCATAGTTTTGTACTATTTCCATAAGGCTCCTGGCAACCGGCCAGCCAACGTGCCATTGCCCTCCCCATTTCCCCACCCCGCTTCAGCCACGAAGCAACCAACTCCCGGCCACGGTGTTTACCAATGAACACCATCCTTAATCACCGGCCGTGCCCAAACCCCAAAACCATCCTCCCTCAAATTTACCGCTAAAGCTCCTCGCCCTCCTCTGGCGCCTGCTCCGCATCTACCTGCTCCTCTGCCTGCTGGTGACCTTATTCCAGCGCCACCTCCTCTACCACCCCGAGGTGCTGACATCGGCACAGGTGGACATCCAGGCCCAGGCCCAGCAACTCGAACGCTGGCGCAATCCCGCCGGCCAGCTCATCGGCATGAAACGTCTCGCCCCGCACCAGCCCGCCAAAGGCCAGATCCTGGTCACCTACGGCAACGAAAATTCCGCCACCGGCTGCGCCAGTTATGCCGACGACCTCCAAAGCCTCGGCGACTTCGACGTGTTCATCCTCGAATATCCCGGCTACGAAGACCGCCCCGGCAAGCCAACCGAAACCAGTCTGTTCCACGCCGCCGACGAAGCCCTGTCCCTGCTCCCCACCAACCGGCCCACGTATCTCGTCGGCGAATCCCTCGGCACCGGCGTGACCGCCTACCTGGCTGGCACCCACCCGGACCGGATCAATGGCATCCTCCTGCTCGCCCCTTACAATCATCTCTCCGCCGTCGGCCAATACCACCTCCCCATCCTCCCCGTCTGGCTGCTGCTCTTCGACCATTTTGCATCCGATGTTTACCTGCACCAATACCACGGCCCCGTCGGCATTGTCGTGGGCACCGTGGATCACGTCGTGCCCGCCAAACTGGGACACAAACTGTTTGATGGCTACGCCGGCCCGAAACAGCTCTGGGAATTCCCCCATGACGACCACAACGACGTCTTCACCACCCTGCCCGCCATCGGCCGCCAGCTGCTGCAACTCTGGCAGGTCAAATGAGCCCTCCGCCGGACGGGTAATTAATATTGAGCCCAACCCTTCGTGGTTATTCTTTGTGTGAAAAAATCAATTGGTGGCCGTGCAAAAGTAATTTAAATTTAATTTTATGAAGTTACACGGTAAACCCTTTGGCCCAGCCATGATCCCCCACGTTTTACTTTCTTTGGTTTTGATCGCGGCGGGTTGCTCCACGGCACTGGTTTCATCCGAAAAAGGAATCGTCAGTGCGGACCAGAATTTGGTTGTGCGCAGTCCGGGTGGTGACCTGACGGTGGCTGTGGGCGTTGCGCCGGACGGAAGGCTGTCATACGCCATCAGCGACCGCGGGGCGCTGGTGCTGCCGCCGTCGCCGCTGGGGTTGACGGTGGACGGCGTGGATTTGGGCGCCGGCGTAAAATTCGCCGGCAAAACATCAGTTCGGGTGTTGGACGAGTCATATCCGGTTTTTGGAAACCACGCGCAGGCGCGCAATCATGCCGTCGAGGCGGCGATTCCTTTGGCGACGGCCGGGAAGAATTTTACATTGGTCGTGCGCGCCTACGATGACGGCGCGGCGGTGCGCTATGTGCTGCCCGCCGGGGCAATGAAAATCGGCGGCGAAGCCACGGCCTGGAATCTGCCGGCGGATGCCGCCAAGGTCGCCTGGATGGATTTAAGCCAGTGCTATGAGGGTCTGAGCCATGTCACCTCGCTGGCCGATATGCCGGAAAACCAGCCGGTGATGGGACCGGTCACCATCCAGACGCCCGGCCATTTCCTCGCGATTGCCGAGGCGGACAACGAGAATTTTTCCGATCTGGCCTTCGTTCGCCACGGAAGTGGATTGACCGCCCATTTCCCCTTCTCCCCCCAAGGCTGGACCATCACGCGCCGCGCGGATGAGGCCCGCCCCGCCGTGCTGAACGGAACCTGTCGCGGCGAATCCGCTTCGCCGTGGCGCACCACCATCGTGGCGCGCGACCTGACCGGGCTGGTGAATTCCGATATGCTCATGAGCCTCTGTCCGCCGCCGGCCGCCGGGGCGGATTTCTCCTGGGTGAAACCGGGGCGCTGCTTGTGGCAATGGTGGAGCATCGGCGCGCCGCGCTACGAGGACCAAAAAAACTGGTATGACGCGGCGGCGGAATTGAAATGGGAATACTATCTGATTGACGACGGCTGGCGCTACTGGAAACAGCCCGGCAAGGATCAATGGGAATTGTTGAAAGAAACGATTGCCTACGGTCATGGCGTGGGGGTGAAGACGCTGGCCTGGGTCCATTCCAATGAAATGCGCGATGCCAAAAGCCGGCGCGCTTACCTCGAGAAAATGAAAGCCTGCGGCACGGATGGCGTCAAGATTGACTTTCATCCCGACCCGACCGCCGATTACCTGCAATGGTATATGGGCGCGATACAGGATTGCGCAGAACTGCACCTGCTTGTCAATTTCCACGGCAGCGTCAAGCCCAGCGGCCTGCGCCGCACCTATCCCAACGACATCACGCGCGAGGCTGTGCGGGGCGATGAATACCAGATGAGCCGGTATCATCGCGTGATGCCGCTTCAGCAGGATGTGTCCTTGCCCTTCACCCGGCCGCTCGCCGGCCCGGCGGACATCACGCCGGTGATGATGAACCCGGATGAATTGAAAACCGCCGGCTTTACCTGGCCGCACGAATTTGCGCAGGCCATTGTCATTCAATCGTCGGTCACGCACTTTGCCGATCAGTACAAGTTTTATGTGGGCAGCCCGCTGGAAGATTTGTTCCGCGACATTCCCGTCGTCTGGGATGAAACCCGCGTGCTGGCCGGCACCGAGATGGGCGAAGTCGTCGTCTACGCACGGCGGAAGGGCAATGTCTGGTGGCTCGGCGTGATGAACGGAGCGCAGGAACGCGAAGTAAAAATCCCGCTCGATTTTCTGACCACCGGCGCGCACGGCACGCTCATCTATGATCATCCAACCACGGACAGTGCGGTGGATCGCCGGGAACAATCCGTTTCGCCCGCCGATGTGCTCACGCTCAAGCTGCGTCCGGCGGGCGGTTTCGTCGCGCGGTTCGCCAGATGATTAGGTTCGGCGAGTTCTGAAGTTTTGATGTTCAGATACCCGCCATGAGCGACCGGCGACATCGCCGGTTCACGCCTCTCCGCCAGCCTTCCACTTCCTGGCAGTTTGAAATAAAAAACCGATGGCGTTTAAAACGCCATCGGTGAGTGTAATAGACAATTCGGTATTGCTGGCTCAAGCCGTGCGGCGAACCGCCCGACGGCGCAGCGACAGGGCCAGCCAGCCCAGCCCGCCAAACACCGCGCAGTTGGCGGGTTCTGGCACGACACTCGGGGTGGTATCAATTATGGTCGCGTCGTTGAGGCCAATGGCAGGATTATTATCAAAATCAAATTCCAGCAATTCACTGCCCCCGGTGCCGGTAAAATCAAGGGTGGAGGTAGTGGGGCCGGAAGTTGCGGAATTTACCGTTTGCAAGGTGACTCCGCCAATGCTCGCCAGGAACTGTCCGGTATAAATTTCATAAGAAAAAGACAGCGAATAAGTGTCCCCAGCGGTGGTGGTAACGTATTGCTTAAGGCTGGTGGAGACGTAGCCCGTGGAGTTGCCATAGAGGTAGGAGCCATTCGGGAAAATATCAAACTCGCTGCCATTGTTGGCATAAATTTGATTTGCCGTCGCCCGGCCATAAGTAAACCAGTCGGTCAAATCGCCCGTGGCAAAATCCGGGTTTTGGACCAGATTGACTTGCGCCTGGGCCGACATCGCCAGCAGCCCCGCCAGCATTGTCAGTTTGCTGATCGTTTTGGTATTCGTTCTGTTTTTCACTTTTAATGGATTGGTTGTTTCCCTTAGGTCGCCCAGCCGCTACTTGGAAATTAGTGGGTTTTATATTTCATTTAAGACTGCCTTAAAATGATTTGTTGTCAACCTCTTATCGGGCAAATAGGGTTGACGGGATTGTTCCGTGGCTTTGTACTGTTTCCTTGAATCCGCTTCTAACCGCTTCACCGCAACCCCTGCCAGCCCTGCAAACGACACTGGACAAGCCAGATAAAAAAGCTTAAAACCAATGATGAAGCAGGCTAACGCCCCCATTGGTGGGCAACCGCCTGGAGGCCACTTAACCACCCAGCACACGTACACGTATGAGCGATAATACGGAAAAAGTCACGGGCATTGGCGGCATCTTTTTCAGAGTCCGCGATCCGGCCCAAATGTCGGCCTGGTATCGCGAGCAGCTGGGCGTTTGCGCCGAACATGGCCACGCTGATTTTATCTGGCGTGAGCATGACCGCCCCGCTGAGGTGGGCCACACCGCCTGGGCCCTATTCCCGGCAGACACGGATTACTTCGGTCCCACGCGTCCCGCGTTTATGCTCAACTATCGCGTTGCCAATTTGGACCGGATGGTCGCCCAGCTCCGGCAGAACGGGGTGACGGTAGAGAAGGTGGAGGACTATGATTATGGCCGGTTCGCCTGGATTACCGACCCCGAAGGCAACCGCATTGAACTGTGGGAACCCAAGGGCGCGTGACGCCGGCGCCCCCTTCGGCAGCGATACCGCCTTCACTTCCTCGGCCCATATGAAACCTAAACTCACCGGCTATTCCGGAACGCCGCTCGCCAAGAAGTTGGGCATTGTCGAAGCCGTCCGCGTGGTCACCCGAAACGCGCCGCCGGAGTATGCGGAACTGCTTGCCCCTCTGCCGGCAGATGTCCGCTTCGAGCCGAAGGTTTCACCCGCCACCGACGTGGTTCACCTGTTCAGTTCACACAAATCGGATCTAAAGCAGCACCTCGAAACTTTGCGCCACACCGTGCGCAGCGATTGCGCCGTCTGGGTATCATGGCCCAAAAAGGCATCGAAAGTGCCCACGGATATTACGGAGGATACCATTCGGGAAGTGGCCCTGCCACTGGGCTTCGTTGATATCAAAGTCTGCGCCGTCAGCGAAGTCTGGTCTGGCCTGAAATTGGTCATCCGCAAGGAACTCCGATGAAAACCCTGACAACCGGCCGGTCACCCGAGCCAGTCGATCTTCCCAGCTAGCCATGTATCTACCACCCACCATCTTTTACGGTTTGGCATTGTTTGTTTTTGTTCTCGCGCTCTTGCCGGACAAATACCGCCCCGCCTGGATTCATCGCCTTACCCCGTGGCAGGCATTGATTGGGTTGGTGGCCGTCATCATTGCTACCGCGATCGTGCTGACCCCGGAATTCTTGGCCTTGGGCATACTCGGCGACTCGGCCTTTTTTGATTTCCTCGTCCTGGCCATCAGCTTTCAGTTGCGCGGGATGGGATCGTGGGTTTGGCGCCATGCCATCTCCGGCCTGGCTCGCATCTGGCGATTCGTAAATTGGAGACTGGCTGCCACTGGCACCGCGTTCCTATTTATTTTCGCCGACGTGGCTGCCCTGGTTCAAAAAGTGGTGCGCCGCATTTCCTCCTGATGGGATATGCAAACCTGGCCTGACATTTCGCCAAAGCCAAAAGCCTCCTCAGCCCGTTCACACTACCCATATGAATAGATCCCCCTGCTCAAGCTTGTTGCTGGTGCTGCTGCTTTCCGGTTGTGTCTCCGCCAACCGACCCGCACCGCCCGCCGCGACAGCCGCTCCCCCGCTCCCGGAGGCACGCGTCACGGGCATTGGCGGCATCTTTTTCAAAGCCCAAAACCCGGCGCGCATGAACGCGTGGTATCGTGAGCACTTGGGCGTGGCCACCCAGCACGGCTACGCCGACTTCACCTGGCGCGAACGCGACCAGCCGGATCAGGTTGGCCACACCGCCTGGACCCTTGTACGGACCAACACGACTTACTTCGGCAACTCGCCCGCCCCGTTCATGATCGACTATCGGGTCACCCATCTGGACCAGCTCGTCGCCCAGCTTGGCCGCGACGGCATCGCCGTGGAGCAAGTTCAGAACACCGATTACGGCCGCTTCACGTGGCTCACCGACCCGGAGGGAAATCGCATTGAGCTATGGGAGCCCAAGGTGAAATAAAGCTGCGGCCTCGTTTTACTAATTGCACACTTTAATTTCACATGAACTCCCCAACCCCGAATCCCCACTTCCAGGGCCTGCGCACGGTCAGCTATCACGCCCCGGACCTGGCAAAAGCCAAGGCCTGGTATGCTGCCGTGCTGGGTATTCAGCCCTATTTCGACCAGCCCTTTTACGTCGGTTTCAACGTCGGCGGCTATGAGCTGGCGCTCGACCCCGATGCCGCCAGCACGCCCGGCGGCCCGGCCGGCGCGGTCACTTACTGGGGCGTCACCGATGCCCAGGCCGCTTTCGACCGGCTTATCTCCTTGGGCGCCGTCGGACGTTCAGCCGTTCAGGATGTGGGCGAAGGCATCCGCGTCGCCACCGTATTCGACCCCTTCGGAAACATCTTCGGCATCATTCAAAATCCGCACTTCAGCCTCCCGCAGATATGACCATGTGGCGTATCAAGTCGCCGACATCTAACCGCCGTCCCGTCTGCCCGCAGTATGCGCGCAGAGGTGGATGGGACTGTTTCGCTTGATGAAAGTTCCCAAAATGGGAATAAAATATTGACAGCTTTTACCAACTCGGGAATATTATGCATGTCATCAGTCGCAAGTCATTGCGCGAGTTTGCCGCCAAACATCCTCCGTCCAAGATTCCGCTGGATAACTGGTTCGCGGAAGCCAGTGGGGCGAAATGGATCAAATTCGCCGATATTAAAGCCGCGTATCGCAGCGCCGATGTGGTCGCGGGCAACCGGGTAATTTTTAACATTGGCGGAAACAAATATCGGCTGGTGGTTAAGATCGCCTACAAATGCCAGATTGTTTTCATCCGGTTTGTAGATACCCATGCGGAATACGACCGGATTGATGCCAAGACCATTTGAGCGGACACGAACATGAAACCAAAACTTATCCGAACCGAAGCCGACTACGCCGCCGCGCTCCGGCATATTGAGACGCTGATGGAAAACGATCCCGAACCGGCCTCCCCCAAAGGTCAGGAATTGGAAGTTTTTACCCTGTTGGTGGAACACTATGAGGAAGAGCATTTCCCCATGGATCTGCCCGATCCCGTGTCAGCCATCAAATTTCGCATGGAACAACAGGGCTTGAAGAACAAGGATCTCATTCCCTTCATCGGCAGCCCCAGCAAGGTCTCCGAGGTGCTTTCAGGGCGGCGCGGATTAAGCATGGCCATGATTCGCAATCTGGCTGACGGTCTGGCCATTCCGGCCGATGTGCTCATTGGCCGGCGCGGTTCACGCCGCGTGTCGGCGGTGGCACACGCATGAAAATCCATGAATTACCGACCGAAGTGACTCACCGTGCCCATTAACCTTTAGTCCACCCGCCCGCCCAATCCCAGCGCTGAAAGCCCGTCATGTCATGGCCCAGTCGGAAGCGAGTCTGCGAGCGCCGGCCTGGGTATCCAACCCGCATATTTCTCCCGCCCTGCAAGGGAGGCAGTGTCAGACGTTCTCAGCACCCACACTATCCACGCCTCCGTGTTAATCGGTGTTCATCTGCGGTAAAAATAATTGGGTCCAGCGTCACGCTGGTAATGCGTCTTTATCGTTAAAACATTGGCTTTTTCCCGGATTGGGGAAATTTTCCCACGACTTTTCCGCCCGACCCCATTTTCACCCAATGTTTATGCGGGCTTCCTTAAATCAGTTTTCCTGATTTAACCCAATTTTCAATTTTCGACCCCACTTTTCCCCAATAACCACGGCCCTCCCACCCGAGTACGCTGTGAGCGCGTATTATTTTTTCCAGAGGCCTGCCATAATCAGCCAAAAAACCATGAACCAGCCATCACCCACCCTCGTAGCGGCAGGCCTCCTGCCGGCCGTAGAGCCGGCGCCGCCAGCCCGGCGGCGCTCGCTCCCGCTCTCACACCTGCCTCACTCCTGCCCGCGCGCCTCTTCTTCCGTCATTGGATGTTGGGCGTGGTGGCCGTCCGCAAGGACTGTTGGTTGTTGGATGTTTTCGCAATTTTAAATCAACCCCTAACCCCATAATCTCATGAAACGTACCGGCAAAATCGCCCGCCTCCCCCGCCCGCTCCGCGAAGAACTCAACCAGCGCCTCCACAACGGCGAACCCGGCGTGGACCTCATCCGCTGGCTCAATCGGCTCCCCGAAGTCCAAGCCATCCTCAACGAACATTTCCACGGTGCCCCCATCAAACCCCAAAACCTCTCCGCCTGGAACACCGGCGGCTACCTCGACTGGCTCACCATTCAGGAACTGATTGCCACCGCCCGCGCCTTCGCCGCCGCCACCGGCCAACTCGCTGCCCTCGAAGCCGAACTCGCCATCTGCCTGCCCCCCGAGCTGTATTCCCCCATCTCCGGAAACCTTGATCCACGACCCGATTTCAATCCAAATCCAGCCAAATCCAGTTAAATCAAGGCACTTCATGAATGCTTTCAAAGCCCGCCCCGTCGCTGTCACCCAGCGCAAGCATGCAAATAACGCCCGCCCCACGGAGCGCGGCTGTGCCAAAGGCCAGCCGCAGCAACAACCGAACAACCAGCCACCCCATCTTCCCACCCAGCCCGGCAAGCCCATCAAATTGCCGACGTCGCCCCCCACCTTGACCATTCCGAAATCCAAGTATCGCAACCCGATTTCAATGCAAATCCAGCCAATTCAAGATAAATCAAGGTACTCGATGAATGCATTTATCATCCTCCCCGCGCCGGCGATTCCCCGTCGCCCCCCCGCCCGCGTTTATAATTTCATTTACGCCGCAACCCGTTTTGCCATCATCACCCGACATGAGTAAGCCCGCCCCGAAGCCCAAGCCAAAATCAAAATTGCTGCGCTGGCTGAAGTTCATCGGTCTGGCCCTCCTCACCTTTTATATCATCCTCTGCGTCGCCGTGACGATGTCCCAACGCCAGTTGCTCTATCATCCCCGCGTGCTGACCGCCGAAAAAGTGGATGCCGCCGCCAAAGCCCAAAATCTGACTCGCTGGAAAAATGCCGCCGGCCAGTCCATCGGCATGTTCCGGCTCGCCCCGCACCAACCCGCCATAGGCCAGATCCTGATTGCCTATGGCAACGGCGGCTCGGCCGTGGCGTGCGTGCATTACGCCAACGACATCCAAAAGCGG
>CAIJGS010000101.1 GCA_903820285.1 uncultured Verrucomicrobia subdivision 3 bacterium
CTCCGGGAGACGATGTCCGGGGAACCGGGCGATCCGATATCCGTCTTGAAGGTCCGAAACCAGTAGGGCAATTCACCCTGCATACCCCAACTACGATTGAACATGTATTGCAACCCGAGGCTCGCAAACGAGGTTTGAATCTGCTTGTCCGAATTGTCCGCCAACGGGGCAAACGAAGTTCCGCTCTGGTTGCGATTCTGATTCTGATAATCGTAATTCAAATACGCCGTGCCGCCCAGGCGGTCCGGCAACATGGAACTGGTGGCCACATCAAAGACGCCACAGCCACAGGCGCACGCCCAAGCTGCCCCGGGCGTCAATAGCGCCGCCATCACCCCCACACGCACACTGATATTTTTAAACTGCGAATTGTTTTTTTTCATTTTTACCGCCAAGGTTGCGAGTTCATCCGCACAGATGTACTCAGAATATTTTTTGATTACAGGCTGGCAGCCGGTAATGCGACAGGCTTGCTAGCCAATAAGAGGTTTAAGGCGGTTATGAAACCGGATGCGAACGGTCTGTACTAATGTACCGCCCGCCTCATCCCATGGATGAGCTGTTAAAAAGCCGGCATGGTCATCCGGCTGCGGATCGGTTTCGGAAAGACGCCTCAGGAGAAGAAATTGCGAGGCGGCGGCAAGGGCGGTTTGGAACTCAGTGAAGCGGCAAAAGAATTGCCGAATTGCATTTGGGCAAAGCGCGCGGGCGGGGTCAGAATGACCGTTTCGCCATAAAGTGGAAATTCAAATTTAAGCAGCGGCGCGACGGCTTCACCCTTCTTTTCCGCCTGCTTGGCCGCGGCAATGGCCTTGCAGAGGCAGCAGGGATGCAACCCATCGAAGGTTTGGGCCACGGATTCCCCTACGGATTCCGTGCGCAGATGATTCGCGAGCATCGCGGACCACGCGAGCGTTTGCAGGGCGGCCCAGTGCAGCCCGGTCGTCAGGACCAGGGCCACAATCACCAGAATTTTACCGCTCCGGGCGAACACGTTGTCAACTTAGGCGAATTTTGCCGGCGGGCAAGCAAGTTATGCAGGGAAACAGCGGACCGCGACCACTCCGTATGAACACAAAAAACGCCGGAGTTGCCTCCGGCGTTTTCGAGAATGAACGGGCTGGAATGAATTACCAGCGGAAGTGGGCGAATGCCTTGTTCGCCTGAGCCATCTTGTGAACTTCGTCACGTTTGCGGATGGCATTCCCCTGGCCTTGATAGGCTTCGAGGATTTCCGCGGCGAGGGCGGCCTTCATGGGCGTACCTTTGCGGGAATCGGCGAAATCGACGATCCAGCGGAGGGCGAGCGCATTCTGGCGTTCCACGGGAATTTCCAGCGGCACCTGATACGTGGCACCACCAACGCGGCGGGGCTTCGTTTCAATGCGGGGCTTGGCGTTATCCACCGCGCGCTGCAGGATTTCAATGGGGTTGCTGGCCGGATTCTTCTCGGAGATCACATCGAACGCGCCGTATACAATGCGCTGAGCGGTGCTCTTCTTGCCGGAAAACATGACCATGTTGACGAGGCGGCTGACCAGCGTGTTCTGGTACTTGCCGTCCTTGGCCAGGGGCCGTTTGGATGCTTGACGTCTGCGAGACATGATTCTTTACTCTCTTGGTTATTAAAAGGGTTTACTTCGCCGCCGGCTTGGCCGCCTTCGGCCGTTTCACGCCGTACTTGGAACGGCTCACGCGGCACTTTTCAACGCCAGCGGCGTCGAGCGTGCCACGCACAATGTGATAACGCACGCCCGGCAAATCCTTCACACGGCCGCCACGCACAAGAACAATGCTATGCTCCTGCAGGTTGTGGCCCTCATCCGGAATGTAGGCGATCACTTCGTAGCCGTTCGTGAGGCGGACCTTCGCGACCTTACGCATCGCGGAGTTCGGCTTCTTCGGTGTACGCGTCATCACCTGGATGCATACGCCACGGCGGAAGGGAGAATTCTCCAAGGCGGGTGACTTGGACTTGTACTTGACTTTATTGCGGCCCTTGCGGACCAGTTGATTGATTGTCGGCATTTGCGTTAAAAATCGCTGTAAAAACGACCGTTTTCAGTTTAGGGAGAAACGGAATCGGGATGTTAAATTACCTGATGATCCGTTGCAACTATATTTTCCAATTAATTTGCTTTGTTAAAGGCGGGCGTCCGTTTCGCGGACGCCCGCTTGCTTTAAATCAGTTCAGGCGAGCAGCGGATTTTCCGCTTCGACCAGAGCAACGGGCTCGGGTTCCGGCTCATCCGGCAGATCCACCAGCGGCTTGAGCGTCACCTTGCGGTGCAGGTCAAAGCCCGTGCCGGCCGGAATGATATGGCCCATGATGACGTTTTCCTTGAAGCCGCGCAGGTAGTCCATCTTGGACCGCGTGGCCGCTTCGGTGAGCACCCGGGTGGTGTCCTGGAAGGACGCGGCGCTGAGGAAGCTGTCCGTTTCCAGCGAGGCTTTCGTGATGCCCAGCAGGACCGGCATGGCTTCGGCAGGTTTGCCACCCTTCTTCTCCACCGTCTCGTTTTCGGCTTCGAATTCGAGCTTGTCGATCTGTTCGCCCCACAGGAACTGCGTATCGCCGGGTTCGGTGATGCGCACCTTGCGGAGCATCTGGCGGACAATGATTTCGATGTGCTTGTCGTTAATCGTCACACCCTGCAGGCGATAGACTTCCTGGACTTCGCTGACCAAATGTTCCTGCAATTCCTGGGGTCCGCAGACCTCGAGAATTTCGTGCGGGTCCATCGGGCCTTCGGTGAGCTGCTGGCCTTTCTTGACCATGTCGCCCTTGAAGACGATGACGTGCTTGCCGATCGGGATCAGATGTTCCTCTTCCTGCAGGCTGACCGGGTCCTTGATGACAATGCAGCGCTTGCCGCGCACGCTCGCACCGAAGTCCACCAGACCGTCGATCTTGGAGATCTCGGCGGCGTCTTTCGGACGGCGGGCTTCGAACAATTCCGCCACGCGGGGCAGACCGCCCGTAATGTCGCGGGTCTTGGCCTGTTTGCGGGGCGTCTTCGCCAGCAGCGTACCGGGCACCAGCTTGTCGCCCTCGTTCACCACGATGTGCGCGCCAGAGGGAATCGGGTAGTTGGCTACCACTTCGCCGGACTCGTCGCTCATGATGACCTGCGGATGCAAGTCTTCCTTGTGGTCAATGACGACCATGGATTCTTCACCCGTGGCTTCATCGACTTCCTGCTTCATGGTGACACCTTCGATGATGTCATGGAAACGGACCTTACCGGCCTTTTCCGAGAGAATCGGCACGTTGTGCGGATCCCACTGGACGAACGTGTCGCCCTTCTTGATGTGGGCGCCGTCCTTGATCGAGATGACCGCGCCGATGACGATGGTGTGAACTTCGAGTTCGCGACCGTCTTCCTCGGACAGAATCTGGATGGAGCCGTTCTTGTTCAGGACGATGTTGTTGCCGTCTTCGAGTTCGACGGAACGCAATTCGTTGTACTTGATGATACCTTCGTGCTTGCTCTTGATCTGCGGCTGTTTGAACACACCGGCGGCGACGCCACCAGTATGGAACGTACGCATCGTGAGCTGCGTGCCGGGCTCGCCAATGGACTGGGCGGCGATAATGCCGACCGCCTCGCCGAGCTTTACACGCGCACCGGTGGCCAGATTGCGGCCGTAGCACGCCTGGCAGATACCATGTTTGCTTTCGCAGGTCAGCACCGAGCGGATGCGCACCCGGTCAATGCCGGCCACGTCAACCGCCTTCGCCTTGACCTCGTCAATTTCCTCGTTGGCCCGGAGCAGGAATTCCTTCGGGCTCGTCGGATTGATGATATCGTCAACCGCAAACCGGCCAACCAAACGGTCGGAGATCTTGACGACTTCGTCTTCACCTTCGAACACGGCGGAAACCCAGATGCCGTTCGTCGTGCCGCAATCGTATTCCTGAATGATCACATCCTGGGAAACGTCTACGAGCTTACGGGTCATGTAACCGGAGTCGGCCGTCTTGAGCGCCGTGTCGGCCAGACCCTTACGCGCACCGTGGGTGGAGATGAAATACTCCAGCACGGACAGACCTTCGCGGAAGTTCGCCAAAATCGGCTTCTCGATGATTTCGCCGCTGGGCTTGGCCATCAGACCGCGCAAACCGGCCAGCTGGCGGACCTGCTGCTTGTTACCGCGCGCGCCGGAATCCACCATCAGATAGACGGGGTTGTATTCCTTCTTGCCCTGGTTCTGTTCCAAGGTCTTGAACATCACGCCGGAGATCTGGTCCGTGCAGTGCGTCCACACGTCGACGATCTTGTTGTAACGTTCGCCGGAGGTGATAATACCCTTGCGATATTGTTTTTCGACTTCCTTGATCTGCTTCTGGGCGTTTTCGATCTGCTCGTCGCGCTCCTTGGGCACAATCATGTCGTCGATGCCGATGGACACGCCGGACTTGGTCGCTTCGCGGAAACCGATTTCTTTGAGCTTGTCCAGCATGATCACGGTGTTGTCGTGACCGCAGAACTTGTAGCACTTCCAAATCAGGTCGCCGAGGTCGGACTTCTTGACCGGCTTGTTCGGGAAACCGAGGTCGTTCGGCCAGATTTCGCTGAACAGCACGCGGCCGACAGTGGTTTCAATGACCTTCTTCTCGCTGTTGCCCAAAACGGTCTTGCGGCCGAAATCAGGATTCAGGAGGCGGATGCGATCATGCGTCTTCAACGCATCGTCGCTGTAGGCAAAGATGACTTCTTCCTTCGAGCCGAACAGCGGCAGCGTGGCCGTATTGGACGGCATCGGGACGCGCGGCTCGGCAGTGACATAATAGCACCCGAGCGTAATGTCCTGCGTCGGCGTAATGATCGGCTTGCCGGAGGAGGGCGAGAAGATGTTATTTGTCGCCATCATCAGCAGGCGCGCTTCCAGCTGGGCCTCAACGGACAGCGGAACGTGCACGGCCATCTGATCGCCGTCGAAGTCCGCGTTGTACGCGGTACACACGAGCGGATGAATGCGGATCGCTTCGCCTTCGATGAGCTGGGGTTCAAATGCCTGGACGGACAGACGGTGCAACGTCGGCGCGCGGTTCAGCAGTACCGGGTGCCCCTTCGTGACCTCTTCCAGCACGTCCCAAACTTCCTTCGTCTGGCGTTCGATCATCTTCTTGGCGCTGCGCACGGTGTGCACATAGCCGAGCTCTTTCAAGCGGCGGATGATGAACGGTTCAAACAGCACGAGCGCCATCTTCTTGGGCAGACCGCACTGATTCAGCTTCAGTTCCGGACCGATAACGATGACGGAACGGCCGGAGTAATCCACGCGTTTGCCGAGCAAGTTCTGACGGAAACGACCGCCCTTGCCCTTGAGCATGTCGCTCAAAGACTTCAGGGAGCGGTTGCCCGCGCCGGTGACCGGACGACCATGGCGACCGTTGTCAAACAGCGCGTCCACGGCTTCCTGCAACATGCGTTTTTCGTTGCGGATGATGACTTCCGGCGTCTTGAGCTGCAACAGCGTCTTGAGACGGTTGTTGCGGTTGATGACGCGGCGGTAAAGATCGTTCAGATCGGACGTCGCAAAACGGCCGCCTTCGAGCGGAACCAGCGGGCGCAGGTCCGGCGGAATCACCGGGAGCACCGTGAGAATCATCCATTCCGGACGGCTCTTCGAGAGCTGCATGCCCTGGAGCAGCTTGATGCGCTTGGCGAGCTTCTTGCGGATCTGCTTGCTCTTGGTTTCCGTCATGCCGATGGCCAGTTCGTCGGCCTGCTTGAGCAGGTCTACGCGGGCCAGGGATTCACGGACGGCTTCGGCGCCCATCTTGGCGAGGAACGCTTCCGCGCCGTAGGTTTCCCGGGCTTCGCGGTATTCCACTTCGGTGAGGAGCTGATTCTGCTTCAACGGGGTTGTGCCGGGATCAATCACGAGGTAATCCTCGTAGTAAATCACGCGTTCCAAATGCCGGGCCGTCATGTCGAGCGCGAGCCCGATGCGTGAAGGCATGCACTTGAAGAACCAGATGTGACACACAGGCACGGCCAGTTCAATGTGGCCCATGCGCTCGCGCCGGACGCGCGAGAGCGTGACTTCCACACCGCAACGGTCGCACACAATGCCACGATGCTTGATGCGTTTGTACTTTCCGCACGAACATTCCCAGTCCTTCACCGGACCGAAAATACGTTCGCAGAAAAGGCCGCCCTTTTCCGGCTTGAACGTGCGGTAATTGATCGTCTCAGGATTCTTGACTTCACCCTTGCTCCAGGAACGGATGGCATCGGGCGAGGCGACGGTGATACCGACGTAATCCACCTGGTTCACCTTTTCCAAGCCGAGAAGTTCGCGGGCGTTTTCTTTGGCGCTGCTCATATTTTATTTCAGCAAAGATTTCAATTTCAGGATTCCGCCGTCACGAGAGTCGTGGCGGCATTGGCAACGGCGGTCTGGTCGCCCGCGTGTTCGATCGGGTTCGAATAACCCACCTTCACGTCCAGGCCCAGGGATTGCATTTCCTTGACCAAAACGTTGAACGACTCGGGGATGCCCGCTTCGAGGGCGTTGTCGCCCTTCACAATGCTTTCATAGATGCGGGTACGGCCCTGCACGTCGTCGGACTTCACGGTCAGGAGTTCCTGCAACGTGTACGCCGCGCCGTAGGCTTCCATCGCCCACACTTCCATTTCGCCGAAGCGCTGGCCGCCGTATTGCGCCTTGCCACCCAGCGGCTGCTGGGTAACGAGCGAGTACGGTCCGACTGCGCGGGCGTGAATCTTGTCCGCCACCAAGTGACCCAGCTTCATCATATAGATGTAGCCGACCACGATTTCCTGGTCGAATTGGTCGCCCGTGCGCCCGTCGATCAGATGCGTCTTGGCATGCTCGGGCAAACCGGCCTGCTTCAGATAGCCGCGGATATCTTTTTCTTTCATGCCGTCAAACACCGGCGTCGCAAACTTCAAACCGAGCAGCTTCGCCGCCCAGCCCAAATGCGTTTCCAACACCTGTCCGACGTTCATACGGCTCGGCACACCCAGCGGATTCAATACGATTTCCACCGGCGTCCCGTCCGAAAGGAACGGCATGTCTTCTTCCTTCACGATCTTGGCCACAACACCCTTGTTACCGTGACGGCCGGCCATCTTGTCACCAACCGAGAGCTTGCGCTTCGAGGCGATGTAAACTTTGACGGATTTGACGATGCCCGCCTCCACGCCTTCGCCCGCTTCGGCGCGTTCCATTTCTTCGTCGTATTGCATCTGCAAATCGTCGAATTTCTTGCGAAACTGGCCGATGATTTCGTTGATCTTGTTACGGATCGGCGAGGGATCGATCTCGATGCGGTCATAGACCATCGCGAGCTTGCGCAGCAGCGTCTTCGTGATTTTGCGGTTGGCCGGGATGATGATTTCACCGGTCTCGCTGTTCACGACGTCGAGCGGAATCTTTTCACCGAGCAATATATTGCTCAGGGCTTCAGTCAGCTGGTCCTGCAGTTCGGTCGTCTTCTTCTTGTGATCGTCCTCGATCTGCTTGGCCTGCTTCTTCTCCTCCGTGTTGGTGGAGCGCGTGATGCGTTCGGCATCTTTCTTGGCCGAAACCTTGACATCCATGACGATGCCATAGGTGCCGGACGGAACCTTCAGCGAGGTGTCCTTCACATCCGCCGCCTTTTCACCGAAGATGGCGCGGAGCAAACGTTCTTCCGGCGCGAGTTCGGTTTCGGACTTCGGCGTGATTTTGCCGACCAGGATGTCACCCGGCTTCACTTCGGCACCGATGCGGATGACGCCATCCGGTCCGAGGTTCTTCAGGGCTTCATCACCGAGGTTCGGGATGTCGCGCGTGATTTCTTCCGGTCCCAGCTTCGTGTCGCGGGCGGCCACTTCAAATTCGTCGATGTGAATCGACGTGAAGATGTCCTCCTTGACGATGCGTTCGCTGATGAGGATCGCGTCCTCGAAGTTGTAGCCGTTCCAGGGCATGAACGCCACCAGCACGTTGCGGCCGAGCGCGAGCTCGCCACCCTGCGTACAGGGACCATCCGCCAGAACCTGACCCTTTTTGATCGAGTCGCCCTTGCTGACCAGAATCTTCTGGTTGATGCAGGTGGCGGCATTGGACCGCATGAATTTACGGACGGGGTACACGTACACGCCGTTCGACGGATCATGCTTGATCTTCTTCTTGCCTTCGACCAGCTGGCCGTTTTCGGTGATGATGATCTGGCTGCCGGTGACAGAAGCGACCTTGCCGGCCTCTTCCGCAACCAAGACAGCGCGGGAATCGCGGGCAACGCGGTCTTCCAGACCGGTGGCCACCAGCGGCGCGTCGGTGACGAGCAGCGGCACGGCCTGGCGTTGCATGTTGGAACCCATCAACGCGCGGTTCGCGTCATCGTGTTCCAGGAACGGAATCAGTGAGGCGGCGATCGAAACCAGCTGCTTCGGTGACACGTCCATGAAATCGACCTTCGTCGGTTCCACGTCGATGAATTCGCCACGTTGACGGCAGACCACGCGGTCCGTCGTGAAATGGCCCTTGTCATCCATGACTGAGTTGGCCTGGGCGACGATGAATTGTTCTTCGCGATCCGCCGTCAGATATTCGATATCCGTGGTGACGCGACCGTCTTTGACGCGGCGATACGGCGTTTCGAGGAACCCGAACTCATTGATGCGGGCGAAAGTCGCCAGCGACGCGATCAGACCGATGTTCGGTCCTTCAGGCGTTTCAATGGGGCAAATACGGCCATAGTGCGACGGATGAACGTCGCGGACTTCAAACCCGGCACGGTCACGGCTCAAACCGCCTGGTCCGAGGGCGGACAAACGGCGCTTGTGCGTCAACTCGGCGAGCGGGTTGATCTGATCCATGAACTGCGAGAGCTGGCTCCGGCCGAAGAAGTCGCGGATGACCGCCGACAGCGCCTTCGGATTGATCAGCTTCTGGGGCGTCATCTGCTCGACCGTCTGATCGAACAAAGTCATGCGTTCCTTCACCAGACGTTCCGTGCGGGACAGACCCACGCGGCACTGGTTGGCCAGCAATTCACCCACGGTACGGATGCGGCGGCTGCCCAAATGATCAATGTCATCCAGCGAACCTTCACCCCGCTTGAGCTTGAGCAAATACTTCGTGGCGGCAACCAGGTCTTCCTTGACCAGGATGCGGCTGTCCGTCTTCATGCCCAGCTTCTGGTTGATCTTGTAACGGCCAACGCGACCGAGGTCATAGCGTTTTTCGTCAAAGAACAGGCGCTTGATCAGCGCGCGGGAATTCGCGGCCGTCGGCGGATCACCAGGGCGCAGGCGACGATAAATATCCTTGAGGGCTTCTTCTTCGTTCTTCGCCGGATCCTTCTTCAGGCACTTGATGATGTTACCTTCGTCAACGGAGGTATCCACCACTTTGATCTTGGTTATGCCAAGTTCGGCAATCTGCTTGATCACCGCCTTGGAGAGCGGTTCAAAGGCGCGCGCGACAACCAGACCCTTTTCCTGGTCCACGGCGTCGTGCACCAGCACGCGGTTCTGCAAGTCTTCGATCTTTTCCGCATCTTTTACGGACAGATCTTCCATGTGATAGAACAGCTTCAGGATTTCCTCGTCGGTACCCCGGCTAAGACCGTTGTTGTCCTTCGACTTCGTGCCCTTATCCTCGTGATCGAGGAAGGACAGCGCGCGGAAGAACGTGGTCGTCAAAAATTTACGGCGGCGTTTTTTACGGTCCAGATAGACATAGAGCAGATCGCTTGTGTCAAACTGGGCTTCATACCAGGAACCGCGGTCGGGAATGACGCGGAAGCTGTGGAGCATTTTGCCATTCGGATGCTGGGTCGCTTCAAACGCGATGCCCGGAGAACGGTGCAACTGGGAAACCACGACGCGTTCCGCGCCGTTGATCACGAACGTGCCCTGCGGGGTCATGAGGGGCAGTTCGCCCATGAAAACTTTTTCTTCCTTGACGCCCTTTTCTTCCTTCAACTGGAAGGTGACGTACAGGGGGGCGCCATAGGTCGTGCCTTCACGCAGGCATTCGAGCCAGTCCACCTTCGGTTCGCCGATTTCGTAGGAGGTATAGTCGAGTTCAATCTTCTCGTCATAGCTCCGGATCGGAAACACTTCCCGGAAAACCGCTTCCAGGCCAATGTGTTTCTGACGCTTCGAGGGCGAAATTTCGGCCTGCAAAAATTCCGAGTAGGAATTCGTCTGCAACTCGATCATGTTCGGCGGCGAGACGATTTCCTTGATTTTGCCGAAATTAATACGTTCTGTGGATCGCGATGGCATTTTTTACTTTCTTTTTGGTGCAGCGACACACTGCACCGGTATATTTATACTTAACGACACAAGGCAAGCCTGCCGCGTTCAACGGCGAGCTTGCCAAACCAACAACTCACTGTCCTACCAATCCAAATTTAGCCCCCCGCCGCCAGGCGGGGATGAAATGGGGCGGCAGCACGAAGCCGCCGCCCCAAAGACGGACGAATTACTTGACTTCGACCTTGGCGCCAGCTTCTTCAAGCTTCTTCTTGGCGGCATCGGTATCAGCCTTGTTCGCACCTTCCAGCAAGGGCTTCGGCGCGCCTTCAACCAAAGCTTTCGCTTCGGCGAGACCCAGACCGGCCTTGATTTCACGCACGACTTTGATGACGGCGATCTTCTTGTCGGCCGGAACCGAGGCGAGGATCACGTCAAAAGTGTCTTTGGCTGCAGCGGCGGGCGCAGCAGCGCCAGCAGGAGCACCAGCCGCGGCAACCGCGACAGGAGCGGCGGCGGAAACGCCCCACTTGGTTTCGAGTTGTTTGACCAAGTCAGCGGCTTCGATCACCGTCAGCTTGCTCAGTTCTTCTACGAGGTTTGCAATGTCTGCCATAATATTACTTTTCTTTCGGTCGTCTCGTCGTTTGTCCGGCCCGGACAAGTTTCAGTTCAAGGCCCGTGAACCGACGATTTACGTTGTTGTTTGTTGGTTAATCCGCCCTGCGTTTGACGGCGGGGCGAAAGGGTTATTCGGCTTTTTCGGCCTTGGCCTTGATCACCTGGGCGAGTTGCGTCGCCGGGGTGTTGATCAGGGTCGCCAGCTTGGTCGCCGGGGCATTGAACAGGCCCAGCAACTTGGCGCGCAGCACGTCCAGGCTCGGGAGATCCGCGAGCACCAAGATGCTGGCCTCGTCGAGGCGCTGGTTGTTCAAATAGCCGAACTTCAGCTTCAGCTTGTCAAATTCGGCGGCAAAATTCTTCAACGCCTTCGCGGCGCCGGAGATGTCCTTCGGTCCGGTCACCACGGCCAGCTGGCCCGTCAGGTTACCATTCAAATCGGCCACCCCCGCTTCCTGCGCAGCAACCCGGAAAATGGTGTTTTTCACCACGTGGATTTCCGCACCGGCCTTGCTGAGACGCTTGCGCAGCTCAGTCAAATGGGTGACCTTCAGGCCTTGATAGCCGACCACAATGAAGAACGGCGAGCCGTTCAGGCGGGCGACGTATTCGCTCGTTAAAAGTTTTTTTTCAGCACGCATGGCTCAAATCTTTCTTAATTGGTTGTAAATTCACGGATATCCACACGGACAGGCGGACTCATGGTCGCCGAGAGCGTGCACGAATTGATATAGGTGCCCTTGACACTGGTCGGGCGCGCCTTGGCCACGGCTTCGATCACCGCGCGGGCGTTTTCCTCAAGCTGTTCCGGCTTGAACGAGGCTTTGCCGACAATGACGTGCACATTCGCCGCCTTGTCAACTTTGAATTCCACCCGGCCGGCCTTCACTTCTTTCACCGCTTTGGCGGTGTCTTCCGTGACCGTACCGGTTTTCGGATTGGGCATCAGGCCCCGCGGTCCGAGTACTTTGCCCAGTTTGCGAACTTCCACCATCGCTTCGGGCGTGGCCACGGCGACGTCGAAATCGTTCCAGCCCGTATTGCACTTGGCGATCATGTCTTCGAAACCGACATGTTCGGCACCGGCGGCGCGGGCGGCATCAGCGGCCTGGCCACGGGCAAAAACAAGCACGCGCACCAGTTTGCCACTGCCGTGAGGCAGCGGAACCGTGCCGCGAACCATCTGGTCGGACTGCTTCGGGTCAACCCCGAGGCGGAACGCCAGGTCAATGGTTTCGTTGAATTTGGCTTTCGGGAATTTGGCGAGTACGCCAACGGCTTCCTTCAGGGCATACGCTTTCTTGGCGTCAACCACTTCAAGAGCCTTTTTATAACGTTTGCTGGGCATTTATTTGGGTGCGGTACCGACGAGCCCGGAGGCTCTCCCGCGGTTGTTTGTTGTAATTACGATTAACCGACAACTTCAATTCCCATGCTGCGCGCGGTGCCGGCAATCAGCCGGACGGCGGCGTCCTCGGAATTGGCGTTGATGTCTTTGGACTTCATTTTCACGATGTCCAAAATCTGCTTGCGCGTGACCTTGCCGACCTTGTCCTTGTTGGGGGTCTTGGAACCGGCGGTGATGCCGGCGGCCTTCTTCAGCAAAATCGACGCCGGCGGCGACTTGGTGATGAAGGTGAACGACTTGTCCTGATACACCGTGATAACCACGGGAATCACCAGGCCGGCGTCATTTTTGGTCGCTGCGTTAAATTCTTTGCAAAATCCCATGATGTTCACACCATGTTGACCGAGCGCGGGGCCAACGGGCGGTGCGGGATTGGCCTGACCGGCCGGAATCTGCAACTTGATCTGTCCAGTAACTTTCTTAGCCATAAAATTAAAAAATTAAAACCGAGCCGTCCAATCTGCCAGAATCCCGGCGATTGGAAAGATAATTATGCTTTCTCAACCTGCCAATATTCCAGTTCCACCGGCGTATTCCGGCCGAAAATATTGACGGTCACCTTCAGCTTGCCGCGGGCAGGGTCGATTTCTTCGATCACGCCGCTGAAATTCAGGAACGGTCCGTTGTTGATTTTGACCGTTTCGCCCACGTTGAAGTTCACCTTGGGTTTTTCCGTCTCTTCCGAGGCCGAAATCTGCACCTTGATGGCGTCCACTTCCTCGTTCGGGGTGGGCTGCGGCGGATCGCTCAAAAAGCCGATCACACCCTGCGTTTCCCGAATAAAATACCACGGCGCCTCAATAAGGCGCTTCTCATCATCCAGCAAAACCATGTCCACAAAGACGTAACCGGGCCAAAGCTTGCGGTTGGTCACCGTCTTCTTCTGGTTGCGTACTTCCACCACCTTCTCCATCGGGACCAGGACTTCCTTCACATAGTCCTGCATCTCGTCGGGCTTGATACGCTTTTCAATACTTTCCTTGACCTTGTGCTCCTGGCCGGAAAGCGTCTGGATA
Source organism: uncultured Verrucomicrobia subdivision 3 bacterium (assembly GCA_903820285.1). Lineage (GTDB taxonomy): Bacteria > Verrucomicrobiota > Verrucomicrobiia > Limisphaerales > UBA11358 > UBA11358. The sequence goes on from CAIJGS010000101.1 coordinate 13,272, forward strand.
ATGAACCACTGGCTGCGCATGAAATTTGGGTATTAAAAAAACAATTTGAACAGGACCGTATCCACGACCACCACAAAGATTCCCAGCATGGCGACCATGATCATGATCAGCAGCGTGGAGCCTTTGAGCTCATCCCGGGTCGGCCAGGTGCATTTCTTCAGCTCTTCGCGCGTTTCCTGCACGTAAACAGCCAGTCGTTGCACCTGTCCCTGCCACCAGAGGTAGCCGAAAACGGCCCCAATGATCACAGCCCAAATCCCGATATGTATCCAGTTATTCACAAAAAATCTAAAATATGGCGGAGAGGGAGGGATTCGAACCCCCGTTGGGAGTTACCCCAAAGCGGTTTTCAAGACCGCCGCAATAGACCACTCTGCCACCTCTCCCGCTAAAGCAGACTGGCACGGCGTGGAGGACTTGAACCTCCAACCAACGGTTTTGGAGACCGCTACTCTACCAATTGAGCTAACGCCGTAACCGTTCAAAATATTCCCCGTCCTCACCACATCCGAGGACGAAAAGGGAGCACGGAGCTTTCAAAACTCCGCGCTCCCGGAAACTAACCGCCATTAGGCGATGACTTCAGCCACAATGCCGGAACCGATGGTGCGGCCGCCTTCGCGAATCGCGAATTTCAAGCCCTTTTCCATGGCGACGGACTTCTGCAGTTCAACTTCCACCGAGACGTTGTCGCCCGGCATCACCATTTCCACACCGGTCGGCAGGGTCAAGGTACCCGTGACGTCGGAGGTACGGAAATAGAACTGCGGACGGTAGTTCGTGAAGAACGGCGTATGACGGCCACCTTCATCCTTGCCCAGGACGTACACTTCCGCCTTGAACTTGGTGTGGGGCTTGATAGTACCGGGCTTGGCCAAAACCATGCCGCGTTCCACTTCGTTCTTGGTCGTACCGCGGAGCAGCACACCCACGTTGTCGCCGGCGCCGGCGCTGTCCAGCAGCTTGCGGAACATTTCGATGTCGGTCGCCACCGTTTTACGGGTGTCGGCCAGACCAACGATTTCAACTTCTTCCATCTTCTTCAAGATACCGCGTTCCACACGGCCGGTCACCACGGTGCCGCGGCCTTCAATGGTGAACACGTCCTCGATGCACATCAGGAAGGGCTTGTCGATCTCGCGGACCGGATCCGGCACGAAAGTGTCGAGCGCTTCGAGCAAGTTCTGGATCGCCTGCTCGCCTTCGGGCTTGCCTGCGAGGGCGGCCGTGGCGGAAGCGCGGACGATCGGGGTCGTTTCACCCGGGAAACCGTACTTGGTGAGCAATTCGCGGATTTCCATCTCGATCAACTCGAGGAGGTCGGCATCGGCGAGGTCAACCTTGTTCAGGCAGACAATAATGCTCGGCACACCGACCTGGCGGGCCAGGAGGATGTGTTCGCGCGTCTGCGGCATCGGGCCGTCAGCGGCGCTCACCACCAGAATCGCACCGTCCATCTGCGCGGCACCAGTGATCATGTTCTTCACATAGTCAGCATGGCCGGGGCAGTCAACGTGAGCGTAATGGCGCTTGTTGGACTCATATTCCACGTGGGAAACCGCGATGGTCACCGTCTTCGTTTCGTCACGAACGGTACCACCTTTGGTGATGTCCTTGTATTCGATCATCGGCGCCATGCCCTTGCGGTGCTGCACCGCAACGATGGCGGCGGTCAACGTCGATTTACCGTGGTCGACGTGGCCAATGGTGCCGACGTTGACGTGCGGTTTGGTTCTCTGAAATTGCTCTTTAGCCATGTGATTGTTGTGTTGCTTGTCTCAGTTGCTGCGTTTGTTCTTTATTATTATGGAGCCCAAGATCAGGATTGAACTGATGACCTCGTCCTTACCAAGGACGTGCTCTACCAACTGAGCTACTTGGGCATCCAATAAAGTCTATTCAAACCCGATTCGTAAAACGACAAAAAACCGATTCCCTTTTGCACTTCTCAAAATTCTAAAGGGAATTTCGGTAATTAGTTTTACGGCTCTGACGGCATGCAAGCTAGGTAACTGCGGGTTTGCTGTCAATAAATTTTTTACTTTTCTTTTCTTCCATCAACAGCCTGGCCCGCGCCAGCGAACTTTCCATGTCGCCACAGACATTCTCCTCACCCAACCGTTCAATCAGTCCCGCCCGGGTTAGCGCAAACAGCGGCTGCGAATGAGGTCCGCAAAGAATAAGGTATTTCTTTTTAATACGCAACTTCTCATATAGATCTTCTAGCGCATCCAATCCCGTCGCATCCAGCGCCAGCACGTCCCGCATGCGTAAAATCAATACTTCCGGCAATTGTCCGGCATCCCGCAGGGCCGACTCTAATTTATCCGCGGCCCCAAAAAAGAACGCCCCAAACACCCGGTAGACCAGCACACCTTGCGGTATTTTCCGGCCCGCCGTCTGCTGCGTCACCGAATCACCCTGCGTAACCTCCGCGTCCGGAGCCACCTGCGCCGTCTCCGCCAACCGCTTCACCAGCAGGGCAGAAGCCAGAATCAGTGAAGTCCCCACCGCCGTGGGCAGATCCAGTGCCACCGTAAGCGTAAAGGCACACAAAAACACCATCACATCACTCTTCGGCCAGCGGTTCAACCGCACAAACTGATGCCACTCGCCCATGCGGATCGATACCACCACCAGCACCGCACTCAATGCCGCCAGCGGGATATGCTTTGCCATCGGCGCCGCCACCAGCAAAATTACCAGAATCGTCAACGAATGAATGATCCCCGCCACTGGCGTCTTCGCCCCGGCCCGCACATTCGTGGCCGACCGCGCAATCACCCCCGTCGTCGGCATCCCGCCAAAAATCCCCACCACCACATTCGCAATCCCCTGCCCCATCAGCTCCTGATTCGAATCGTGCCGGTCATCAATCATGCCGTCCGTCACCACCGCGCACAGCAGCGATTCAATCGCCCCCAGCACCGCCACCGTCATCGCCGCCGGTACCAACGCCCGCCACGCCTCCAGCGAGAGCGACGGCCAGTGCGGCATCGGCAAGTGACGCGGCAGGTCCCCGAATTGAGAGCCGAGCGTGGCAATCCCCCAATGTTCATTGAGATGAAAGCCCGCTGAAGCCGCGGCGGCCAGCACCACGATCACCATGGACCCCGGCACCCGCCGGGCCCATGATTTCGGCCAGAACCAGATCGCCAGCGTCGCCACCAGCGCCATTAATACCGTCGGTCCGTTCGGATGAAAATCCGCCGCCAGGGAATGCACCTTGCCGATAAAATCCGCCGGTAATTTTTGCTGCAACCCAAAAAAATCGCGGATCTGCGTGCTCATGATGATGATCGCAATTCCGCTCGTAAACCCAGTAACCACCGGGTACGGAATGTATTTGAACATCGTGCCCAGCTTGCACGCCCCCAGCACAAACAGGATCACCCCCGCCAGCAGCGCGCACACCACCAGTGCTTGCGGCCCGTGCTGGATCACAATCGGCGCCAGCAGCGGCACGAACGCCCCCGCCGGACCGCCAATCTGCACCCGCGAACCGCCCAGCAGCGACACCAGGATGCCCCCGATGATCGCCGTGAACAGACCCACCTCCGGCGGCAGCCCCGAGGCAATCGCGAGCGCCAGCGATAGCGGCAGCGCCACAATCCCCACAATCACACCGGCTGTAAAGTCGGCGGCAAACGTTTTCCCTGAATAATTCTTCAGGGTATCGAGCAGTTTAGGACGAAACGAAAAATAAGAACCCATCACTTTATCGGAAAAAATCCTTATTCCGATTGTCTGCCTGTCCGCCAAAAACTCAATGGAATTTATTTTGCAGAAATTGGCATGTACGCTCCCCCCGTAGCCGCGTCATCCATCCAAAGCCACAATGTCAGCCAGTCCGAAGTTTGGAGTCCCGGCTTCAGCCGGTCCCCCGCCATGCAGCCAACTCTGACAAGTTGACTACCTGTCGCATCCGCGAATTGCCATTCCAAACACATTCATCCTGCCCCGTGTTTATGCCTATGAGCAGGTAGCCAGCCAGCCATTTATTGAGAGTCAGGGTTTCATCCTACGGCTCCCACCGGTTCAAAGGCCGGAGCTCAGGCCTTGGCGCCAGATCATCCGGCGACGAAAATAAAACCGCCATAGTCATCGGCGATTCTGTAAGCGGCCGCCGGATGATCAGGTTCCACATACCCGCCGTGGAACGCTGCGGCAAGCTTACTTGCACTGATAATTTTTCAAACTTCGCGCCTTCCGGCGTCAAAATGCGGGCCATCCATTTAGCGTTCCCTTGCACCAGGGTCGCTTCCCGGCCGTCACTGGAAATCGTAATGGCGGCGCGAGTATGAAAATTCCACGTAATATCCGCCGGCTTACTGGGGACAACTTCGTCCTGCAACAGTACCCGCCCTCCGTTCAGCAGCTTGATTCCGCGCTGCCAGTCCGCCAGTTTTTGCGGATACGCCGCCTTCAGATCGGCCACCGCCAGTGACCCGTTCGTGCCGCTGGCAAACTGTGTTAACGGCGCCGCCGCATTGAGATCTTCATTTTGATCATCCACCGTCAACGTGTTATGCCCCTCCGTGCGCAGCCGGTAATAATTCCACCGCTGCGCCCCAAAATAGCCCGGCAACCCATAACTGTCCGCGCCCAGATCCAGCGCCCAGCGCTCTCCGGCCGCATCCAGTACAAACGTACCCAGATCAAGATGACCATGGCTGGAATGATTGCTGCCGCCTTTGAACCCCACAAAGACCGCGTTGGTATCTTCCCACGCATTGCGCATAAACACCGTGGCCACCCGGTCAAATTTCGCTCCCGTCGGCAACGCCGCCTCGGCGAGACTGCCCGTGCTCATGGAATTCCACAGCAATTCCAGGATGGCAAACCGGGACGATTCCATATTGCTCCGGTTGAGGCTCGTCAGACGGGCCACGGCCCGTTCATGCATAGCATACTCCGGGTGATGGAACTTTCCCGCCAGCCAGAGCATCTGGGGAGCAATGCTGATTTGCTCCGCCGCGTCACCGAAATTCGCACATTTCCCCAGCGGTCCGATGGTTTGCATCCGGTAATTGCCCGTGCTCGAAAAACCCTTGGCCGCTGACAAACCAAAATCCGTTCCCAAGGCACTTTCCAGTCCCGCCAGATAAAAAACATTATAGGCCGTCGCATAATTCCAATAGACCGGCCCCTCTTCAAACCCGCCGTCCGGCGCAAACAGCTCCATGATTTTGCTCATCGGCGCCCGCGTCCGGCCAATGAGCTCGGCCGCCTTTTCCGGTTCCTCTCCGGCAATCGCCAATGCTCCGAGTGTCAGCCCACCGTTGCAGACCTGCACCCAGTTGTTATGCAACCGTGCCAGCCGGCCCTTGTCGGATAAACCGGCAATCCCCGGATCCAAACCTTTGGTGACAATTGCCTGCCGGATCGTCAACCGTTCGGCTGGCGACAGATAATCATACAGCCAGTCATAGCCAACCCCCAACGCCGCCGTCATCTCCGCCGTATCCAGAAAATGTTTCGGATACCAATCCGGGAATCCCGCGGCCGACAGCATTTCATCCCGGGCCCGGGCGGCCAGCCGCCGATCCCCGTTCAGCCGGTAAAGCCCCGCCAGCAACCACACCCGTCCTTCCACCTCCCGGCTCACCTCCAGCAGCGTATGCTCAGGCCCCCCTATGACATAAGTCAGCGGCGGCTCATCCAGAATTTTTTCCGCCTGGGTCTGTAATTGCCGATAAAGCTGCCGCGCGTTCGCATCGGTATTGGCCAATTCCCGCACGCGGGCCAGCTGGTCGTCCAAAATCAACAACCGGGGATTGCTCGGACGCAAGTTTTCCAGCAGACCGGCCGCCAATCTGTTCTCAGCAGAAAATCCCGAATTTGCCAAGAGCACACCCCAAACCGCCAGCCAAAATACTTTCATCATAATCCGGCAGAAAAGACGCCGAAGCGAACCATGAAGTTTCAATTTCTTCCTTACCCCACGCTGAAACAACCACCCCGTCCAGAGTCCAAACGGTCCCCAAATTCGGAGGCGGCTTCAGCGCGCTCCCCCTCAGCTACTCATACGACTCTTCCAGCAGTCAGGAAACATCCCTTACAGCTGGCGGCTTTTGAACCGCCAATCGCCGCCGATCCGGTTGATTCGATAAACGCATCGGTCATGGCCAGGCGTCAGGTTGGAAAACGAAACGTCCACATCGAAGGTATCATGAATGATTTCCCGGAAGTCAATGATGTGCACCACCAGCCCGGGCCTGCCCGTGGACACGTCAAAATATTTTCCAATCGGCGGTGATGCGGCCGAACCGCAACTGCGCACCTCCGGCTGGCTGCCCGCGAAACGAGCAATGAATTCCGGGCTCGGCGGCGTGCGCCCATCTCCGAATGCCAGAAAACAGACCGTTGGCACGGGCGGCTTGAATTCGGTCAAAATCTGCCGCACCAGCCCTGCGATCATGTCCGTCTCATAGAGGGAGGCATTGACGGGTGCCGGATGCGCCGGCCGGTGCCACCACCAAAGTCCGCCCAGCAGCACCAAGGCCATGCCGATCCCCGTTAAAAAGCGTCGCATACGTCAAGGCCCCGGATACTCGGCGGAAGCCCGGCCATCGGGTGAATTTGGATTGCACCAAAGCCGGTTCCGGTTCGTGCTCGTCATGTCCGCCTGATACCATTCCACCAGCTTGATATAACTGACCGAGCCGTCCAGCGCCGCCTGCACTCCACCTGCCGTGTGCCGGCCACTCACCCCTTCGGGCGGATAGTTGGCACCGTCGTTAAAATGCTGTGGATCCAGTTCGTCCGTCTCCCAAAACATGCAATCGCCGCTCTGCATCTGCCCCGCCTTGGCCGGTTGGTGGGTGTGTTCATAATCCCAACTATAGCCCACCACACCGCCATTCATTGCATAGGAGGCAATCTGCTGCGGACGCTGCATGTTGCGCTGCTTCAGATCCGACCAATGCCACATCTGGAGATTGTCGCTCGGGCAGACAAAAATTCTTGCGTCGTGCAAAATGGACCAAAGCTGGCCCGTCTTCGGATCAAAATCAGGAATGCCCCCGGGCGTGTACAGCCAGCCCGGTAAATTGCCGCCCCCGTTGTCCCAGTTTGCCGAGGGCAGGACATCTGCGTCATCCGACGTATAAACCAGCAGGGCCACCATGATCTGTTTGAGATTGTTGAGGTCCGTCGCCTTGCCTGCCTGATTCTTCGCCTTGCTCAGCGCCGGCATCAGCAGCGCCGCGAGGATGCCGATGATGGCAATGACCACCAGCAGTTCCACCAGCGTAAAAGCCCGGCAAGATTTCATGCGTTCAATGGGTTTCGACCCTCGACCTTATTTCCAGCCGGCCTGCTTGTCGAGCAGTTTCGGGCTGGCACAAATACACAATCGCCGCCTGCTCAGGCGCCTGGTTCAGGCTCCTCCACCCTTCGTGGTTCAACTGCCTGCTCGGAACTCCAACCGCTCCCCCTCCGCTCTATGTGATCTATGCGATCTCTGCGGTTAACCCCTTCCCCGCCCCCAAATCACCGTTGATGAAAATCCCTCGAATCATAAGCCCCAATATGATCAAACCCCGGCAGTCCGCTGGCGGCCAGAACAGTTAACCGCAACGCGCTGGCCGTCGTGCGCGGCAATTTCAACGACAGCGTGGCCCCAATTCCTTGCCCGGCATAAATCTGGTTCCAGCCGGCCTCCGTCCGAACCTCAATCGTGAACCCCTCAACGCGGTAATGCCGTTCCTGCGAGAAACCGTCGCCCAAATCTTTCATGTCTGCCGTCTCCACCAGACTCAACCGGTCAAAGGTGATCGGTTGCGCCGGTGTGATCATCAGCGTGGCGTTCGTTTCCGCCGCGCGCCACGACGTTTCAATGCTCGTGTCCACCGCCGCCACCGCATTGGTGGGATTCACCGACGCTCGCTCCAGCAGATTCGGGCCACGCGCGGGCAGCGGTTTGTCCCCACCGCGAATCCCGAGGCGATCAGCCAGTTGCAGCACTGCCTGCACCTCGTTCGCGCGCTGCCGGCCGGTCTGGTCCGGCGGCACGTTGATCAGCAGCGCATTTCCGTTGGCCGTGCCCCAGTAGAAAATCTCCTCCAGTTCAGCCACCGGCCGCGCCGGCACCACATCCTTTTTTTGAAACCAGTTCCAGCGATCCGAGAGACAGATCGTATGTTCGAACGGCAGATAATACCGCGCATCGCCCACCGAGTAATACTTGGGATCATCGCTGCGCGCAAAATTGGGATCCTTCGTGCGGAAATCCACCGGCCAGAAACGCACCACATCCCCCTCGGCAAAATCTTTCGGCTGGCCAATCTTGTTCGCATTGGGGTGCACCCCGATCGTATGATTCACCGTCACCGCACACCCGGGCTGCAATTGATGTATCAACCGGTAGACACTCGGAATGTTCCAATCCGCACGTTTCCTAGCCCAGCCGCCATCCAGCCAGATTTCGCAAACCGGACCATAGTTGCTCAACAGCTCCGTCAATTGGGCGCGCATGAATGCCACATATTTTTCCGGATCCTTGTCCTGAAACGAAGGCTCATGCCGGTCCCACAGCGAATAGTACAGGCCCAGTTGCACCCCGTATTTGCGACACGCCTTGGCCACCGCCGCCACCACATCCGTCTTCACCGGCGAACTGCCCACGTCATAATCCGTCACGGCACTGTCCCACAGGCAGAACCCATCATGATGCTTGGTCACCAGTACCACGTGCCGGAAACCTGCCTCCTTCGCCACGCGCACCCACGCATCCGGATCCAGTTGGGTGGGATGATAAGAACTCACCGGCAATTTGCCATCCGACCATTCCGTCTGGTTGAACGTATTGATGCCAAAATGCAGGAACATACCGTAGCCACGCGCACTGAGCTCATGCTGCACCGGCGACTCGCCGGGAAACGTCGGCACCGGTGGCACCTGGTCCCGTGGCACCTGCGCAACGGCCGGCCGCACAACGAGACCGGCGAGCAGCCCCAAGCAGAACAGCCTCAAACCTGTTTTCCACAAACCAGATGAATGCAAATAATTCATTGAAATGCCCAAATATTTTCCGCCACCGACCCACCGAAGCCAAGCTCTCTTTTTGTGCAACGGATTGCATCTTATTTCTTTATTACCTAAGCGCATGTGCTAATTTAAAGCCAAGGAAAAGCTTATCAGGACGGTTTTTTGCCCTCGATAAGCCTTTAAACATGAATGGTCTGAAGATAAACTGGCTCTGCCATGCCCTGCTCTTTTTCCTAGCCGTGCTGATCGCCACCGATCGCGCGGCGGCGGCAGATAATGCCCAGTTGCTTTCCGTTACGGTCACCAACGGCACCGTCATGCTGCCGCGCACCGTGTTCACCCAAACCTGGACCATGACGAACACCGGCACCACCACCTGGTCGCCAACTTACAACGGCTATACCATGAACATCGTCGGTACCGATAGCCTCGGTGCCGTGCCCCCCACCGCCAAAACGTCCGCATCGCACACCTTGTCCACCGTCATCGGCAGCGGCGCCTCCATTCCGCCGGGCGGAAAGGCCACCTTCACCATGAGTTTCATTACCCCTGAAACCCCTGGCCCCGTCACCGATGTCTTTCAGTTGAACAACGCCAGCAGCATTTACTTCGGGCCGACCAATACCCTGCAAATCGTCGTCGCCCAAGCCGGCTCCACCAATCAATACGACCGCGCCCGGGCCGTCTCCTACGCCAATACCTACTCCGGCTTTGTGAATAGCGACGGCTATTTTTGGACCAACGGCTCCAGCTACGGCACCTTTACCCCGCTCGCCACCGCACCCACCAGCGGTCTGGGCGATGACTGCGCCCATTTCGTTTCCTGCTGCATCGGCAGCGAACCCCATGTGCGCGGCGGCGGCCTGCCCATCGCCAGCCGCGTGCCGCCCACCTATGGCGAACCCGGTGCCGCCCATCTCGTCAACACCACCCTCATCGCACCGGGCTATGCCGTCGAGGTATTTTCCCTCACGAACATGGAGCCGGGCGATCTCGTCGGCTGGAACTGGGAGGGCGATACCAACATCGCCAACCTCGACCACGTCACCTTCTATCTCGGCAACGGTCTGCTCGCCTCCCATTCCGCCTCCTGCTTGGCCGTCTCCGCCAACACTTGGTATCAAGGATCGGAATCCAAAGCCGTGCGCCATCTCGTCCACATCCTCGATGCCCCCACTATGGCCTCGGTGATCGTCGGCAAAAATCTGATCCTCTCCTGGGGCACCAACTGGACCGGCTACAACCTCTACACCGCCACCAATCCCGGCCCCGGCGCCACCTGGACCAAAGTCACCAAATCCCCCACCATCATCGGCGGCACCTGTCGGATGACCAACCAGATGTCCGCCACCGGCAACGCCTTCTACCGCCTGCTCCTCCCGTAAGGCCGGCGGCCTCCGTTCAAATCCCGTGTTCACGCCGTCCGATAGTTTGGAGTTCCGCGTTCACGCGGCTCCGGCTGTCCTTCCCTCTCTGTGCTCTCTGCGTTCTATGCGGTTAACTGAATCGAAACGAAACGCAGCTCCAAAATAAAATATACAAATCCGGCGACGGTGGTGTCTATGTGGTAGAAATACAAAAGACATCCCAGACATGAAAATATCAATATACCGCTCCAGCCAGCCGCTCGGAATCCTCATCATGGCAGCCTTGCTGACCGCCGGTTGCGGCGGCAAGCACCCCGGTGCGCCCAAGGATCGGGAAACCACCGCTCAATTAAAATCCTTCATCTCACAAAAGACGGCGCAGGCCAACGACTCGGGAGCCAGCCCGGAAATAAAACAATTCTTCAACGCCGCTCAAAAAGGCGACTGGCAGGCCGCCGACCGGATCTTCAAACAAATCTCCACCAGTCCCGACCGGACCTCCGGAAAGCTGAAAGGTCCAGCTTGGGAAGACGTGAAGGAAGTCTGGGGTGGACTGCAGGCCTTCTATGAGGGCAGCGAAAAATATTCCCAAGCCTTTGGTCGCGATATCATCCAATCCATTCCGCCCGGAAGCATTTACTTTGGCGGCACAGACCCCGGCCGATTTCTCGTCACCGCCATGTGTCCGTCCCAAGTGAAGGGCGAGCCTTTTTTCGTGCTTACTCAAAATGCCCTCGCAGACGGCAGCTACCTCGACTATTTGCACGGCATGTTCGATGGCAAAATCAGCCTCCCCACACCCAAAGACTCGCAAAAATGTTTTGACGATTACTCTGCCGATGCCGCCCAAAGGATGAATAACAACCAGCTCAAGCCCGGTGAAAGCGTGACGCGCGACGCCAACGGACAAGTGCGGGTCAGCGGGCAGGTCTCGGTGATGGAAATCAACGGGCTGCTGGTCAAAACCATTTTTGATAAAAACCCCGACCGCGAGTTTTACATCGAGGAAAGCTTTCCGCTCGACTGGATGTACCCGCAGCTCGAACCGCACGGCTTGATCATGAAACTCAACCGCCAGCCGCAGGCGACCCTGTCGGACGAGATCGTGAGCCAGGACCATGATTACTGGACCCAATACGTCACCCCCATAATCGGCAGTTGGCTGAATGCCAATACCTCCGTCCAGGAAGTGGCCGACTTTGCGAAAAAAACCTATCTCGAGAAGAATTTAAGCGGATTCCAGGGCGACCCTGAATTCCTCAACAGTCAAAACACGCAAAAAATGTTTTCCAAGCTCCGCAGTTCCATCGCCGGGCTGTATGCCTGGCGGGCGCACCATTCGAAGGACGATTCGGATAAAACCCGCATGGCCGCCGAAGCAGACTTTGCCTTTCGTCAGGCCCTGGCACTTTGCCCCTACTCACCGGAAGCCGTTTTCCGCTACGTTAATTTCCTCCTCGAACAGAACCGCCTGACCGACGCCCTGCTGATCGGGGAAACGGCCGCCCAAATGCCGCCCATGTTGGGCAACGATGGCGCTGCCCTGCGCCAAATGATTGAACAATTGAAAGCATACCAGCACAAGGGAGCCTGAAGCATCGAAAGGGGGCGGTCAGTGGACCGCCCCCTCTTGAATTATGTGCTCTTCGCGCTCTCTGCGTTCTATGCGGTTAAATCCCTTCACGCCCGCGGATGCGCCGCCTCATACGCCCGTTTCAACCGCTCCGTCGTCACATGCGTATAAACCTGCGTGGTGATCAGATGCGCATGCCCCAGCAACTCCTGCACACTCCGCAAATCCGCGCCCGCATCCAGCAGATGCGTGGCATAACTGTGCCGCAACTTGTGCGGCGTCAGCGCCGGGTCCAGTCCCGCGATGATCAGATACTGCTTCAGCCGCCGCGATAACTGGACCGGTGCCAGCGGAGCGGCCTTCGTCGTATCCGACCGGAACACCGCCTGCGCCCCCACCGGCGGCGACAACAATCCGTCCCAATACCGCTGGATTGCCGCTAACGCCGGCTCCCCAATCGGCACCATCCGCTCCTTCTTGCCCTTGCCCCGCACCCGCACCACCTGCTCGTTCCAGTTGATATCCTCCACCCGCAGCCCGCACAGCTCGCTGATACGCAAGCCGCACGAATAAATCGTTTCCAGCACCGCCACATCCCGCAAACACACCTCCGTGGACACCGGCCGCCCCGGTCCCTTCTTCACCTTCTGCGACTCGATCAATTTCAGCGGCGCCTCCAGCAAGTCCTTCATCTGTGGAATCGTCAGAAACCGCGGCAGCCGCTGCTCCAGCTTCGGCAGCGAAATATTTTTGATCGGCAACTCCGCCACCGCGCCATGTCGCATCAGAAACTTGTAAAACGTCCGCAGCGCTGAAAACCGCAGCCGTATCGCCGCCCGGCTCAACTGCCCGCGCCCCAGAAACCGCAGATACCCCCGGAAATCATCCCGCTGCAACGTGTCCCACTGCGGCTCCCCGCCCCGCTCGTCCACCTGCCACCGGTAAAATTCCGACAACGCCTGCGTATAATTCCGCTGCGTATAAACCGACGCCCCCCGGTCCGCCGCCAGATGCGTCAAAAACTTATCCATCCACGGATCATGAATCTCCGGTTGCGGGGATTGTTCAGATTGATTTACGCGCACAGCCATCGCCAGAGAATTTAATGTGAACCCCGCAGTAAGCAAGACCAGCGGACGATCAGACCTATTTGGCCAAAGCTGAGGGGTGATCGCGCGATTTACGCGAATGTTAATAACGGGCGATCCAGTGGCAGGCCGGTCGCTACATCTATATGGGGCGGCGGGGCACTGCCGCCCTAACCATTTATTGGATTGGTGCGCGGGGTTTTGGTGGTTATTTTCGGTTACATAATCGGTTGGTTATTTGATTCTGGATTTACCTTGATTTACCGCGATTTGCTTGGATTTTGAAGCAAAAATCAAGGTTGATGGCGATGGTTATATAGGTTCGCCTTCATCGTCGGGATCGGGGGTTTTACCTTTTTTCTTTCGCTCCTTTTCCTCGGCGGCGATGGCGGCGAAGGTTTCGGGGTAGAATTCTTCGGTGAAGAATTCGTCCTCCTCTTCGGCTTCCTCGGTTTCGGCTTCGGGCTTTTCTTTGGCCTTC
>CAIJGS010000102.1 GCA_903820285.1 uncultured Verrucomicrobia subdivision 3 bacterium
CCGCTTTGGCATCATGATTCACTGGGGCATTTATTCCGTCCCGGGCGGCTGGTGGAAGGGCAAGGAAGTGCACGGCGCGGCCGAATGGATCAAGGCTTTCGCGAAGATTCCGAAGCCGGACTACGACGCCCTGCTGACGCAATTCAACCCCACCCATTACGACCCCGTGGCCTGGGCGAAACAGTTCAAGGCCGCCGGCGCGAAGTATGTGGTCATTACCACCAAACATCATGATGGCTTCTGCCTGTGGGATTCCAAGTTCACCGACTATGACGTGATGGCCACGCCTTACAAAAAAGATTTGCTCAAACCTTTTGCCGACGCCGTGCGCGCCGAGGGCATGGACGTGGGATTTTATTATTCGATCATCGACTGGCATCACCCGGATTACCGGGCTTCGGTGAAAACGGAGGAGGACAAGGCGGCTTACGCGCGCTACCTCAAATATATGAAAAGCCAGATCAAGGAATTGCTCACTGAATACGGTCCTATCACTACGCTTTGGTTCGACGGCCGCTGGGATCCTTCCTATAAAACCCATCCGGAAATCGGCAAGGATCTGGAAGCCTATTGCCGCAGCCTGAGCCCGGGACTGGTGCTGGGCGACCGGGTTCGGGCCTACGATTCGATTGCCGATTACAATTCCGGCTTTGAGCGCCGACTGCCGGAAACCCAGCCGGCCACCGACTGGGAATCCTGCATGACCATGACGGAAAATTCCTGGGGCTATCATCGCAGCTGGACCGGCAACGGCTGGAAAACGCCGCAATATCTTTGTGAGTTGCTCACGCGCAGCGCGGCCATGAGTGGCAATTTTCTGGTGAACATCGGACCGCAGCCGGATGGCAACATCCGCTCTGAGGAGACGCAGCGACTGGATCGCATCGGTGCCTGGCTCAAGGTGAATGGCGAGGCTATCTATGGCACCACAGCATTGCCCATCGCTGAAATGCCGGCGGGCATTTATGCCACCCGTAAGGGAAATCATGCCTATATCATCGCCTTTCGCTGGCCCGACACCGACCGGCTTAAGCTTGGCGGGCTTGCGCTGGCTTCAGCCTCCTTGCTGACACCGGCTGGACCGAAGCCGATTACGGTGGAGAAAGGCAACACGCTCGTTGGGCTGCCAGCGGAACCACCGAATCCGATCGCCTCCGTATTTGCCTTGGAATTGAGTGCGACCGCGCCCGAGTAAATGAAATCATAACACCGCTCCGGTCTTGGGGGCACCCAATTCAGGGCTTATCGGTTTCCGGCGGTTCCGGTTTTAAAGTGCGGACCAGAAAGGCGCCGAGCACATCTTGGAACCCCGCTCCGCCGGGATAAGTGTGGCCGCCATTTCGGGTCATCCAATAAGTCACATCCGCGCCGGCGGCGTGCAGTTTTTCGTAAAGGGCTTTGCCTTCCAAGCCGGGCACAATGGGATCTTTTTCGCCGTCGCAAATCAGCAATGGAGGAACATCCTTGCGCACCTGACCCATGGGACACATGCGCTGGTACAGTTCGCGATGCGCGGCGGTATCGGGTATCACGCCATGAAACAGGAGGCGAAAATGGGGACGCGAATCGTTGGGGATGTTCGGTGCTGGGGCGCGAAAGGAGAACGAGCCATTGGCATTGGTGATGACATCGGACGGTCCCTGCTCCCAAAAGCTCAGAAAATCGGTGGGCGGAATAAAGCTGAAACTCCCCGATACTTTCGCGCTCACCCCCTCCAGACCCGGGGTTGGTCCGCCGTCATCGAAATCTTCCGGAACCATGGCTACCATCAGACTCAAATGGCCGCCGGCCGATCCGCCCATGACATCGATCCGGTCCGGATCAATGTTGAAGCGGGCGGCATTTTTGCGGAGGAAACGGATGGCATTCCGGCAGTCCCGGATGTTTTGCGGGAACCCGCCTGCCTGGCCCAGCCGGTACTCAATCGAAAAGAAGGCGATACCTTTGCTGACCATTTGCCGCGGCGGCACGGCGGCAGCCTTGCCGCCCATCCACCAGCCGCCATGGATTTCCACCAGTGCGGGAGCCGGCCGGTTGGTATTGGCTGGCAGAAAGGCATTCAACGTTTCGGTCTGACCATCCACCACGCAATAGGGAATGTTGGTTTCCGTCCGGTAGGCGGGAGCCGGCCGGGTTAACGCCAGGTAGATCAGGTAGCCGCCCACGGCCAGCAGTACCACCAGGATTCGCCCGTTTCGGCTTTGCCAAAAATTCGTCATGATTTGGTTTTATATGAATTCGCCAGTTGTCCCGCATTGCATCGGGAGGCCAGAGCATCGCAAAACCAACCGCCGGCTGCCGAGTCTTTAATTTGTCGGTTTCGCCCGGCAGCGGCGATTATGGTTTTCTGATTTCGGTGAAAGGCATAGCCTGCGGGCATGAAAGCCTTGGTCAAAACAATTCTGGCATGGTCAGCCACTTCACTGCTGGCCTCGGCGGTGCCGGCGGCAGAGTCGTATTCCGTGCGCGATTATGGTGCCAAGGGCGATGGCAGTACCGATGATACGGCCGCATTTCAAAAAGCCCTGGATACCGCCGGCCAGGCGGGCGGCGGCGTGGTGACCGCACCGCGCGGCAATTATTTTTTCGCCGGACATCTGGATGTGCCCGCCGCGGTGACGTTGCGCGGCATGTGGGAATCCGTGCCGTCCCATGTGGGGATACGCAATGCCGGCGGCGATAAACCCACCGATGATGGCACCACGTTTCTGGTCACGGAATCCGCCGGCAATGAGGAGGGGTCGGCCTTCATCACGTTGCACGACAACAGCACGCTCAAAGGGGTGGTGCTTTATTATCCCCGGCAGGATTCCGCCGCTGAGCCGCAGGCTTATCCCTGGGCGATCGCCTTACGCGGGAAAAATCCGGCGGTGCTGGCGGTGGAAATGCTGAATCCCTACAACGGCATAGATGCCACGCACAATGAGCGCCATCTGATCCGCGATGTGCAGGGCCAGCCGCTGCGGCGCGGTGTACTGGTGGATGCGATCTACGACATCGGGCGGATTGAAAATGTCCATTTTAATCCTTGGTGGAGTCAAAAGCCCCGCCTGTATCAATGGCAAAAGGAGCATGGGGAAGCCTTTATCTTTGCGCGCAGTGACTGGCAATACGTCTTCAACACGTTTTGCTTCGGCTATCATACCGGGTACAAATTCATCAAAACCGGCACCGGTGTTTGCAATGGCAATTTTCTGGGCATCGGGGCGGATGATTGCGACACGGCGGTGCAGGTGGATGAATGCGCCCCGATGGGTTTGCTCATCTCCAACGGCGAATTCACTTCGTTTCACGGGGCTGATCCCACCATGGTCCGGGTGGGTCCGGAGAATTCCGGCAGTGTGCGGTTTGTGAATTGCGCTTTCTGGGGGCCGTGCAATCAAGTTGCTGCGATTGCCGGCCGTGGAACCGTCGGGTTCAGTGATTGCACCTTGGTACAGTGGGACCGGAAGAACGAGGGCCGGGCCGCCATTCAGGCCGAGGCGGGTACGCTGCTGGTGCGCGGCTGTGAATTTCGCGAGAACAAGGCGCAGATCGAAATCGGCGCAGCCGTCCGCCGCGCCATGGTTACGGATAATATCTTTACCGGTTCATCCCGCATCACTAACCATAGCCAGCATTCGGTGGTGATCAGCAACAATGCTGGCGACCAGTGAGTCCGGCCGGTGGTTGCGGAATTCAAATCCGGTAAATCCGCTCCGCATTTTTGGAGAACACCTTTTCGCGTTCGCCGGCGGTGGCGGTGGCAAACAGGTGATCTGCCGCTTCCGCCCATTGTTGAAGCGAGCCGGTGAGGTTGCAAACTGGCCAGTCGCCGCCCCATAGGACCCTGTCCCAGCCAAAGCAGCCAATCGCATGGTCCACCCAAGGGCGCAAGTCTTCCGCGCTCCAGTTTTCACCGGCATAGGCGGGCAGGCCGCTGATTTTGCAGGCCATATTTGGCAGGCTGGCGAGCCGTTGAATGTTGGCCCGCCAGGGGTCAAAGGCCTTGCCTTTTACGTCCGGCACGCCGCAGTGGTCGAGCACGAACTGCACTTCGGGACATTTTTCACCCAGCGTGTAGGCCAGTGGCAGTTGCCGCGCCAGCACGCAGAGATCGAACGGCAGTTTGTGGAGGGAAAGCCGCCGGACATTGGCGACAAAAGTTCCTGAGCACGAGATGGAATCCGGCACGGTATGCAGCACGCGCCGGAGGCCGCGCAGTTTGGTGAGCGGCAGCAGGGCGTCCAGTTGCGCGGGAAAATCAGCGTGTTCCGGCCGGACACTGGCGACTAGGCCGGCGATGAGCGGGTTGGCTTCGGCCAGTTTTTGGATGTGCTGCGCCTCCGCGAGTTGGTGCGGTTCATCCACATCGCATTCGACGAATACCGTTTTTTCAATCCCAGTTTCCTGCGCGGCGGCGAGGTAGTCGGTCAGCAGGAAGCTGCGGTTCAGAGCGGGGAGATTAGCGCACCATGAACAGGGGAATTGGTGCAGATCCCAAAGGTGCTGGTGCGTATCAATCCGTTTCATCGCTCAGGGTTTGGCGGCGATTTCGGCGACGTGATTGCCGTAAGTCAATGACAGCACGGCCCCGACCAGCACCATGAATGCAATGCCGACGGCGAATTTTGTCACGTTGCGGGCTCCGCGCCATTCGCGTAACACCACGCCCACCGCGATGCTGAACAGGATGAGCATGATCATGTGAATGGCCCAGCTCGTGAACTGATAGTTGCCCATCCGCACGTGGCCGAGGTTATAGAAGAAGAACTGGCCGTACCAGAGGCAGCCGGTGAGGGTCGCCATGGCCCAGTTCAGGGGCCGACCGGCTTTCTCGGGACCAGCGGGAAGTTCGATGATTTCACCCAGGGTGCGGTGTTTGCGATGGAGCCAGAGACAGTAAATGGCGGTGGAGAGGAACGCCCCGGTGTTGGAAAAAATATAGACGACGTTGCCCCGGAACACGCCGGCGCCGTGTTTGGTAGCGAGATCGGCAATGGGTTCGCCGGCTGCGAGGGCAAAGCCATACACGGCGGAGAGCACGCCAGCGAGCAGGGAGAGCAGCAGACCTTTTACCAGCGAGAAGCCACCAAGGGTGGCGTTGGCGCTGAGATCCCGTTCCTTCATTCGCCCGGCCATGCCGGTGAAAGCGATGCCGAACATGCCGATGACGATGCCGCCAATCACCCAGCTCGCGCCGGGCTTGCTCAGCGTAGTGCCCAGTGTGCCCGCGACCAACGGCGGAATGAGTGTGCCCAGCACCGTGGAAAGGCCAATGGCGATGGCATAGGTCAGCGAAAATCCAATGTAACGGATGGCCACGCCAAACGCCGTGCCGCCGATGCCATACGCGGCCCCCAGCAGAAACGAGGACAGCATCGCGCTGTGCGGGGCTTCGCGCAGCACTGCGCCGAGTTCCGGAATGGTCGCCCAGGCGCCGAGGATGGGCAGCAGAAACCAGCAGAATGCCGCCTGCACCAGCCAGTAGCTTTGCCAGGACCAGCCTTTGACCCGCTTCTGCGGCGTGTAACAGATGGCTGCAGAAAATGCCCCGATGGCGTGGAAGCCGACGCCGAGCAGTGGATTGGCTGTGATCATGAATTTATTTATTCTGAGCGGACAACTCCGCCGGGATTGGGTGCGTGCTTCCAGCGCTGGCGGAGGAGTGGTTCATGGGGCTCGGTTTAATTACTTGAGCCCGAACTCGCGGTCAATCTTCTCCGTGTGCTGGCCCACGCGCGGCGCGCCGAGGGGGGACTTGAAGCGGACACCATCAATCGTGATCGGGCAGCGCGTGGTTTTCATGGTGGGGCCGTCTTCGCGGTGCACTTCCATTACCCAGTCGAGCTGGGCAAACGCCGCGTGGCTGAACAGCTGCTGCCAGTTCAAGACTTCCGCGCACCAGTAATCGGCGGGCACGAGGCGGTCGAGCCAATGCTGGGTGGCATGCTGCTTGAGATGTTCGCGGAGGAGCGCCTTGATTTCATCGCGCGCGGTGAACCATGAATCGGGATTGGTATAGGTGGCGAGCGCCGGCAGTTCGAGCAAATCGCCAAGCTTGATGACCGAGCCCATGGCCAGCGCAAGGAAGCCGTCGGCGGTGGCGTAAATTCCGTAGGGTGCGCCCAGATAGGCATGGCCGTTGTTGACGGTGCTGCGTTCCGGGAGTTTGCCGCCATCGTTGAGAAATGTGGAGGTCAGCTCAAATTGCAAGTCGAGGATGGATTCGAGCAGCGAGACTTCCACCTGGCCGCCCTGCCCCGTGATACCGCGGCGGACGAGGCACGCCAGGATGCCCTGTACCAGATGCGCGCTGGCGGCGAGATCGCAGACGGCGAGGCCCATCGGTGTGGGCGGGCGGTCGGCATCGCCACTCAGCCATACGAGCCCGCTACGACTTTGCGCAAGCAAATCCTGTCCCGGTAAATCTGCCCACGGGCCAGTCGAGCCGTAGCCGGTGAC
This sequence comes from uncultured Verrucomicrobia subdivision 3 bacterium, assembly GCA_903820285.1. Lineage (GTDB taxonomy): Bacteria > Verrucomicrobiota > Verrucomicrobiia > Limisphaerales > UBA11358 > UBA11358. Next base: position 6,445 of record CAIJGS010000102.1, read on the forward strand.
GATGCCATAGACAAGTTTTGGATTCAGTTTTGCCACGTCATCGAAGCCGAGGCCGATGCGTTCCATCACGCCGGGGCGGAAGTTTTGGATCAGCACGTCGGCGCGCGCGATGAGTTTTTTCACCTGCGCCAGATGCTCCGGATTCTTCAGATCGGCGGCGTAACTCTGCTTGTTGCGGTTGATGGAATGAAACAGCGTGCTGTCGCCGTCCAGCTTCAGATTGGTGATGTAAAGCTGGCGGCAGATGTCGCCAGTGCCGGGGCGTTCGATCTTGATGACGCGCGCGCCGAGGTCGGCCAGGCGCATGGCCGCGCTGGGGCCGGCGAGAAACTGGCTGAAATCGAGGACCAGCAATCCTTCCAAGGGTTTCATGATTTTTTACGGACGAGCAACAGATGTTCGCAAGCGAGCACGGTTTCCTTATGCTGGTTGAAGGCTTCGACCAATTCGCTGACCACGCCAAAGCCGGGCTTTTTGTGTTCGCGCTTTTCCTTGATGGTTACACGCACGCGGATGGTATCGCCAATGAACACCGGTTTGATGAAGCGCAGCCGGTCATAGCCGTATGAGAAGGCTTCGGGATTGATCACGCCCGCCGTCATGCCCACCGCCACGCTAAAGATGAGCGTGCCGTGCGCGATGCGTTGCTTAAAATCCTGGGTTTTGCACCATTCCGCATCCATGTGGTGCGGATAAAAATCGCCGGTCTGGCCGGCGTGGAGCACGATATCCGTTTCCGTGATGGTGCGGCCCATGGTTTCGCGGGAGGCGCCGGTGACGTAGTCTTCGAGGAATTGGGATTGGATCATGCGAGGTTAATGGTGGTTGTTTAAGGCGGCGTGGTAAAGCCGGTTGAGTTCCCGGGCGGCGGCGGCGGGCTTGGTTTTGCCGGCAATGCAGGCGTGTGCCACTGGCGTGCCGGCATCCTGGAAATGCATATAGCCGGGGAATTGCGGGCGCAATAATGCTTCGTCGAGGGTTTGCAACGTGTCGCGGAAAAAGTTGGCGCTCGCGGCATTGACTGCGTCGTCCAACCACGCGGCGCGGTGGCCGGGCTGGCCGCCGCCTTGGAAATAAATTCCCTTTTGCACTTCCGGCGACGCGACAAATTGCGCGAAGTCCATGGCCGTGCGCGGGTGTTTGGTTTGCGATGACACCGCCGTGCCGGCACCGCCGAGTGTGGAGCGCAGGCGTTGGCCATTGAAAGTTACGAGGGCACCGGCCTTCAGCAGATAGTTGGCGTAACGCGGACGCGAGTAGTTCGAGTAGCCGTAGGCAAATGGGCAATAGGCCGCGCGCGGGTCATCCGTCCGGGACATCCATTCGTGGGTGCGGATGGGATTGCGACCGAGGCACGCGGGATCACACCATTCAACAAGGCGCCGGATTTCTGCCAGTGCCTGTGCGAGGATTTCCTCCGAGGCCAGCAAGTTACCTTGAAAAACGTTTTCGCCCAAGGCCGTGCTGAACATGTAGCTGTGCATCAGCACATCAATGGGAAAGGCCGACACGGTGACAAATCCGCGCCGGGCCAGTTCAATGACCTCTTCCCATGTTTTTGGCAGGGTCAGGCTGTGTGCGGCGATAAGGTCTGGCCGCCATGTAGCGATGGGGGTGGCGGCATCAGTGGCCAGCGTCCACTGCTTGTCGTTCCAACGATAACTGGCATGTGACCCGCCCACGGAGTTGGCCGCCTGATCCGCGAGAAATTCTGCCGGCAGCCAGTCTTCGAAGGGGAGCAGCAAGCCTTTGGTCGCCGCCAGTGCCGTGTGCGGATGATCCATGATGATCAGGTCAAACTCCGCCGCCAGTCGCGCCAGCGAGGCATCGGCAAATGCCTGCAACGAACGTTTCTCCCAGACGATGCTCACGCCCGGGTGCAATTCCTCAAAGCGCTGTGCGGCGGCCACCACGGAGGTGAACCCCCGTGAGTGATTCCAGGCAATGCCGCGTAAGGTAACTGGCGTATTCATCATTGGAGTGTTTCCGGGGAAATGCCGCCACGTTCACTGGCCAGATAGGCGGCTTCAACCACCTCCATCGTATGGATGACATCCTCGACCGACGTCGGCATGGTGGCATCGCTGCCTTCCTGATGGCGCTGGACACTGGCCATGGTGCCGACAAATGCTTCGGGAAACCAGGAGCCTGGGAGCGTTACACTTTGCCATTCCGGAGCGGCACCATCTTGGCAAATGCAATATTCGAAGGCATCCCCTACTCCTTGGGGATAATTCATCAGCAGGCCTACGCGTGCCCAGATGGCACCCCGGGTGCCTTCCCATTTTAAATAACTCTCCTGGTGCTGCGGCCCAAAATTGTGGTTGTGATTCGTGGTGATGGTTGCGCGCACGCCCGAGGTATAATTCATGATGATGGTGCTGCGCGTGGAGGACAGCTTCGGTGAGTTCGGATGCGGCAATGTCAGCGCCTGCACCCCGGTTGGCTGGCCGAGAAAGGAGCAGATTAAATCCACGTAGTGGACGCTGTGGTACAGAATCTCCATACGCGGCAGACCATAGACGAACGGAAACAGATGCCACGGTGTGTAGCAGGTGAGCCGCATTTCCATGTCGGTCAATTGACCAATGACGCCGGCATCAATCAACTGCCGTGCCGCCATCACGAACGGAGCAAAGCGCAACTGGCAGTTGATGGCTGCCTGCAACTTTTTGCGCCGGCAGATGGACAGGATTTCCCGCGCCTGGGCCAGCGTTTCACCCATCGGCTTCTGAATGAGCACATGGGCACCTTCGGGCAATTGCTCCAGCGTTTCCGCAAACATGGAGGCGGGCAGAGCGAGATCAAAGATGGCATCACGCGGTGCCTGGGAGACGGCTTCGGCCACGGTGGTGAATACTTTCTTTACGCCGTATTCAGCCGCCAGCGCCTGGGCGCGGTCCAGGGTGCGGTTCATTAGCGTATCCACCGGGAAGCCCGCCAGCCGGTACGCTGGCAGATGGGCGTCCTTCACAATGCCGCCCGTGCCGATGATGACAATCGGAAAGCGATTCTTGGGCAGGGCAGGTTGGTACGCCAGGTTCATGACGATGGCTGATAGTTTAATGGCTGTTCCTTATTAAAGCGTTCCGCCGGGCTCCCTGACAATGACTTTAATCCCTGAAATTAAGCCAGTAAGCACCATAATAATTGACTGAATCCGCCAGCTTGTGTTCACTGGACCCAACAAATGAGCCTAACCCAGCCATTCCGTCATGCGCTGCCGGTCAGCGAAGCGCTGTTCCATGCGGCTTTGTACCTGACGCATGTGGGGTGGGAACAGGTGCAGCCGGGGGCGCCGTATCCGCAAAGCGATGCCCCGGTCTTCTATTTTGAATGGCGGGATGGGCGCACCCTGCCGGAGTTCTGTCTGGCCCTATGCGTGGCCGGTGGCGGCCAGTTTGAAACTCGCGAGTATCGCGGTCGCATCCGGATTGGCGATGCCTTCCTTTTCAAACCCGGTGAATGGCATCGTCATCGTCCTGTGCCTGGCCAAGGCTGGACCCTGATGTGGATCCATTTCAATGGCGATGAACCGCTTGGGTGGCTGCGGGATCATGCCTTCCAACTGCGGCAGGTGTTTCCAGTCATTGAAAACCCCGCGCTCTTCCGCGACCAGTTCGAGCATCTGCTGGCCAGTGTGCACCGGAATCCGGCCGTCAATTCGGCCAATTATTCCCGCCAGGCCATCGGACTGCTCGCCCATTTTCTGCGGGAAGTGCCGGCGGAATTGGCGAGCGGTGTCCGGCCGGTGTCTGATGAAGCGGTTAAACGGGCGGTGGAGTATATCTGGAACTTCAGCCACGATATCGTGGATGTTCCCACCGTGGTGTGCCAGGTTGGTGTTCCCCGGCGCACGCTGGACCGCCGCTTCAAGGCCGTGACCGGCCGCAGCATCCTACAGGAGATCCAGTTCTGCCGGGTCTCCCGCGCCGCCCGGCTGCTGCAGGAAACGGACATGCCGGTGAAACACGTGGTCCACCGCGCCGGCTTCCGCAGCGATGAACACCTGCGGCTAGCCTTTCAGGGCGCCTTTGGCCGGTCGCCGCAAGACTATCGCCGGCAGCATTAGCCCGCTGGTTTCCGGGATGCTCCAAAACAGCTTGCCGCGAGGGTGTATCCAGTCATAGTATATAGACGTGAATACGTGGCGAGAACGGCTCCTGCGGAGACGCCAAAATGAGTCTGGAAGGGTGGCTGAGTGGTTAAAGGCCTCTGACTCGAAATTTCAAAACGCTTCTTGGACTAGAGTAGACACCATTGTAAAACAAAGGCCAAATGTTTCTTCTCAACAAATCGAAATGGCCCGATTTGGCCTGTTTTGGCCTCCTGTTCGTCGACGCGGGATACAAATAAGGATACAAAGGGAAATGCCTTAGTGGTATCTGATCTTGTCAGATGCTCGTTTCGGTTTGATGCTTGCGCCGGGGTAAATCGGGTTACAAAGCATTCTCGCTTTTTGGTTGGTTTAAAGAATGGGCTTGCATGCTGATTGATATATGTCGATAAGGGACTGCTAACACTAATAGACTGGAGGCAGTCTGTTGGTATGCTTGGCGGCGTGGAGTTTGCTGAAAGCCAATACCAACATATGGCCGACTGCTTGCCGCGTCAGCATGGCAACGTCAGCATGACTAATCTCCAGTTGCTAAATGCCCTTCTCTACATGGTGGGAAATGGCTGTAAATGGCGGGGTTTGCCTCCGCAATTCGGGAACTGGCACACTATTTACACCCCCATGAACCGCTGGAGCAAAGCTGGGGTGCCGAACCGTCTCTTTGCCCGTTTGCAGGCCGAAAAGATCCTCGCCATCCGGATTGAGCTCGTGTGCTTGGATAGCACCACCGTTAAGGTTCACCCTGACGGCACTGGGGCCCAGAAAAAAACGATCCGCAAGCCATAGGCCGGTTCTGGGGAGGATGCACCACCAAGATTCATCTTGTTGCCGCGCATGCTCGCTGCGCCTTGTTGCTTAAGCTGTCGCTTGGCCAAGCGGGTGAGACGCTACGCATGGGCGTGAATTACCGGAAGCCGGAGGGCCGGTGCCAACGGATTGCTACTTGTTTATGGATGCAGCCTATCAGGGGGATGAAACGCTGCGTCTGGCCCGGCATTTGGGGTTTGCGCTGGTGGTGCCCCAACCCGCAAAGACTGGATCAATTGGAGTATGACCGGATTATTTATCCACAACGAAACGAGATCGAACGATTGTTCCGGCGGCTCAAAGGCTATCGCCGGGTTTTCTCACGGTTTGATAAGCTCGATGTCGCCTTCACAGACTTTATAGTCCTGGCGCTCATTTTTGAGGCTACACGATTAGCGTTAACACGCCCTAGTCGGGAGTGCCTTCGGCGTATGAATTTCTATAAATTTATGACATTCAAATATTTCTGGTTGAATAATCTGATGAAAATATATTCATAATTCGGCAAAAAAGTGTTGAAAGTTTTTTTAGGGGGAGTATAAACGGATTGTTGTTGGTTAACACGTTGGTCTGCAATCAGAAGCAGAAATCGCGTGGCGGAACTGTATTAATTTGAGGGGGGCGTTCATTTTATTGGGAAACCAACGATTCCGGGCATCTTTTAAAAATTCCATATATGAAAACCATCAGGATGGTCTGCGCCCTGCTGTCGTTGGGCGCGCTGCAAATCGCCGCTTGCCAGGGTGGCCAAACCACACCGGTGACATTGCCACCGGATACGGACTATACCGTCGTGGAGCGTGGTGCCAACCATCGGGTTTGGGAGAAAACCACCTTTGAGCTGGGGCCAAATGGGGCCACCTATCCCAAGAAGCATCATTATACCGAACTGGCCACGGGCATGCATTATCAGAAAAATGGCCAGTGGGTGGAATCACAGGAAATCATCGAGCCGTATCCCGCCGGGGCCATCGCCCGGCAAGGGCAATACCAGGTGATTTTTGCCAATAATCTGAATTCCCACGCGGCGATTGATCAGCAGACCCCGGATGGCAAACGGATTCGCAGCAACATCCTGGGTTTGGAATATTATGACCGCGCATCCGGCAAAAGCGCGTTGATTGCCCAGGTCAAGGATTCGCAAGGTGAGTTGATTTCTGCCAGCCAGGTATTGTATCCGGATTCTTTTCAAGGGGTTAAAGCTGATGTCCGGTACACTTATAAGAAGGACGCTTTCGAGCAGGATGTGATATTGCGGGAGCAGCCACCCACCCCGGAAGCGTATGGTTTGGATTCAAAAACTACCGTATTGGAAGTCATGACTGAGTTTTTGAATCCGCCGACGGCAACCGTCATCCACAATGTCCGGCGCGACAATGGTTTGACCGATGACAGTGTGAATTGGGGGGTAATGCGTCTGGGGCATGGCCGGGTATTCGACCTTGGTGAGCCAGCAGGAGCATCAAAAACCTCGGTCTACAAGCAATACCTCAACTTTCAAGGCCGCCAGATCTTGCTTGAAGGAGTGCCGGTCAAGGAAATCCGTTCCGGTCTTTCAGGGCTGCCGGAACAATCCAGTATCCAGCCGGCGCAGTTGCCCCAGCGGGCGGTTAAAGAAAGGGCCCTGCCACCATCGTTGCTGGCGCGAGCCAAAGTGGGAGCAATGAAACTTGCTACGACGGATTTATCCAACCGGGGATTTGTGCTGGATTATGTGCAATTGAATACCTCGGTGACGAATTGCACGTTTCAGGCAGATACCACTTATTACATTAGCGGAACGGTCAATGTTTCCGGATATACCAAGTTGGAAGGCGGAACAGTGTTAAAATATCCGAATGACGGAACTGGCAGCCTGGTACCGGATTATCAGAATATGGTGACTTGTCTGACGGGGCCATATCGACCGGTCATCTTGACCTCCATGGATGACAACACCGTAGGGGAAACAGTAAGTGGCAGTTCCGGCAATCCGGTAATAAACGGTTGCGCCTATATCTCCATCCAAGATAACCCAATTCTGTCAAAGTATAATCTTAACGGGATTAGGGCTTGCTATGCGGGTACAGCTATTTTAGACGATCTCGAAGACGGCTATGTGCAGCTCATTGTCTCGGATTCCCAGTTTGTTGATTGCAGTGTTGCCTTTGACACTTATTCTCCTGGTGTCATCTTCAGGAATGTACTGTTCAGTCAATGCGAGTATGTCATTAATAATGAAATTGGTGGTGACACACAATTAATAAATGTAACTGCGGATATGGTCTCTGAGTTTATAAATGATAATGGGTATTGGCAAAATGAGACACTTGAAATCACAAATTCGATTCTGTCGTCCATTACAAATATGATCGGTTACAATGGTGAATCGTATTCGTATTACATTCCGGTCACGATGCAAAACAGCCTCATTGCTGGGGAGAATAACCAGGCAATGATAGACTATTCGGGCGGTAGTTACCTGATCAGCAGTGCGGCGGGCCTTTACCAGCCAGCGGGGGCGGGCAGCTACTACCTCGCCACCAGCAGCCCGTATCGCGGGGTGGGTACGGCAAATATTGATCCCTATGTCTGGGCGGAGCTTCCCGCCAAAACCACCGTGCCGCCGC
>CAIJGS010000103.1 GCA_903820285.1 uncultured Verrucomicrobia subdivision 3 bacterium
CGGAGGCGAAGATGTCGAAGGGCTGGCCGCATTGGCCGCAGCGCCAGTAGGCGCCGGTGGGCGGGGACGTTTTGCAGGATGGGCAGGTGAAGCCCGCACGGCGGGGAAGCTTGGCGACGCGGGACAAGGCCTGTGCCTGCTTCAATCCCTTCCAGCAATTCATCAGAATAAAGGCCGCCATGATGCCCATCCAGATTGATTGAACGAACACGGCCAGCCCGATCAGCCCGACCACGCCAATAAAACCGATGATGCTCGCCACGAAAAGACTGTTGGCCCGGCCAAACGGAAACCACAGCAGCGACCGCAGAATCTGCCCGCCATCCAGCGGGTAAACGGGCATCATATTAAAAACGAGCAGAATGACATTAATTCTCCATACGTTGTGGATAAATTCATTGGCATCGGGATGCGTCTCATACCAGCCCATATGGTAGCTGGCGGAGACGAGTACGGATAGGATCGGAATGAGTATGACATTTACCAGCGGGCCGGCGGCGATGCTCCAGAGTTGGGCACCGGCGCGTTGGGGCGGATTCACATAGGCCACGCCGCCAAGCGGCCAGAGAACGATGTCGTGGGTCTGGCCACCGACTTGACGGCAGGCCAGTTGATGGCCAAACTCGTGGGTAAGGACAATCAGGAACAAGGAGAGATATTCCAGCACGTTCCAAATCATAGAACTATACGTGTGCGTGCGGAACTGGATGGAATATATGGCCACCAAAAACCAGGACCAGTGAACAAAGACACTGATCCCGGCCAGCCGGAATATCTTTAATGAGCCGCGGTAGGTGGGCATCAGATGGCTTTCTTGATCAGGGCCAGGAGGTCGGCGTGGGATTCCACGGCCTTAAACTTCGGGAATTCGCGCTTCACGTTTTCGGGGGCATGAATCAAAAAGCCGGTGTTGGCCTCGCCGAGCATGGCGGTGTCATTGTAGGAATCGCCGGCGGAGACGACGTTGTAATTCAGCGATTTCAGGGCGGCCACGGACTTTTGTTTCTGGTTCGGCTGGCGCAACTGGTAGCCGGTGATGCGGTCGTTCTCCACAATGAGCCGGTGGCAGAAGAGGGTGGGCCAGTTCAGGTGCTTCATCAGCGGCTGGGCGAACTGTTCAAAGGTGTCGGATAGGATGATGGTCTGCACGAGAGTGCGCAGTTCATCGAGAAATTCCCGGGCGCCGGGCAGCGGCGCGAGCGTGGCGATGACGCCCTGGATGTCGGAAAGCTTGATGCCGTGGCGGTCGAGGATGTCGATGCGGTAGTGCATGAGCTTGTCGTAATCCGGCTCATCGCGCGTGGTGCGACGCAGTTCCGGGATGCGGGTCTTCTCGGCGACGGCAATCCAGATTTCCGGCGTCAGCACGCCTTCCATGTCCAAGGTGACAATTGATTGTTTCACAGGGCGGGGAGTTTTTCAAAATCTGGCCGGTCTGTCCAGCGCAGGCCGTTGGTTTTAAGCCGTCAAAAATCCCTGCAAGGCTTCGCGCAGGAGGCGGCGGGCGCGATACAGGCGGGATTCCACGGCTTTGGGGGTGCCGCCGAGGATGGCGGCGGCTTCGGCGACGCTGCGTTCCTCCCATTCGCACAGGACGATGGCTTCGCGCAAATCTTCCGGCAAGGCGGCCACGGCCTGGCGGACGGCTTCGGCGCGTTCGCCGGCCACGGATTGTTCATTCGGGCTGGGGGCGGCGGAGGGGAGGGTGTTGCCCAGCGTTTGTGTGGCGTCGCTAGCATCGCCCATGGGGGTTTCCAGAGAAACATTGGGATGCCGGGCGCGCCAGCGAAAGTGGTTGCGGCCCAGGTTGGCGGCGATGGTGAAGAGCCAGGTGGAAAACTTCTGGTCGGTACGGAAACTGTCGCGGGATTTGAACACGCGCACAAAAGTTTCCTGAGCGAGGTCGTTGGCATCCTCTTCGTTGCCGGTGAGGCGGCAGAGAAAGTGAAACACGGGGGTGGCGTGGCGTTCCATGAGGTCATTGAGCGCGGCGTCGTGGCCGGCGATCAATTTCTGCATGTCTTCCCGGTCCCGGGCATCGACGTCAGTGATGATGCTCATGGCCGGCGGCGTCTGACATGGATGACTCGATTTCCTCGTGCAGGCCGAGCGTCTGCGATTTCATTTCGGCCAGATAACGGCGACCGGCCGCGGGCGGCATGGCCTGGCTGACGGTCATGAAATGTTCCAGCATCTGCGCCTGGCATTGGGCCTGGAGGGCGGCGAGTTCGGCCAGCCGGACTTTGGTTTCGGCGGTCACGTTGGTGCCGTTGGCCAGCGCGGCTTCCAGTTCCTTTTTCTTGGCGGCGATCTGCGCGCACATGGCGTCGCATTTTGGCTTGTAGCCTTCATGCAGCGTGCGGATGCGGGTCATGTCGGCATCGCTCAGATGATACTCGGTCTGGAGCCAGCTCAGGCTGTCCAGCGGACGATCGCTGCACATCACGCAGGCGCGCTGGCTGGCATAAAAGGCGCCGGCAAAGATGGCCGCGCCCAGCGCCAGTGCCCCCAGAATGATGATGAGCGAGCGGTTCATATCAGTGCAGCGAATTAGGAGCAACATCCGCCAGGTAGCGGGCCTCGGCGGTGTTATGGACGGCGCGGGAACCTTCATGCATCCCCAGCAGGCTGCCGGCCAGGATCAGTACGGTGAGCGAGGCAAAGGCCAGGCGGGGTTTGAGAATGAGCGCGGCGAGGGCATCCAGCCACGAACCGGTTTCGGCGGGTGCGCCGGCGTCTTCGATCCGCCGCCAGACGTTTTGCTGGAAGCGCGGAGGCAGTTGTGGCGACGGGCGTGATTCACGCAACAGCTCACTCAATCTGGGATCGTTGGTGTTCATGTTATCTCTCATTCGAAAGGCGGCGGATGTTGTCCGCCGCCCAATGTTTACCACTTAATTCCGGCCGGGACAATGCGGCTGATGACCGGCCCGGTTATTTCACCATCGCGACGGTTACCGACTGGCAGGCGGGCATGGTCGTGTGGGAGGTGCATTCGGCTACGGCTTTTGGCGTGCCGTTCATGTTTTTCTGGCAAGCCAGCGCCGGATTCACGTCGGCGGTCGTACCTTTGACAACCTTGACTTGATTGGCAGCCGCGCGCGGCGAAAGCTGCGCAGAGCTGGAACCAACATAAGCCGTCGTGACCGTTGCGGTGGCCACGGAACTGGTGGCAGTTTTGATTTGATTGCCGGCGGCGCGGGGCGAGAGTAGCGGTTCGGCGGCAAAGGATGAGAAGGTAAACGCGGTAACAATGGCACTGAGGACGAGGATCTTGGTAGTTTTCATATTAGGTTTCTTTTGGTTTGGCATCGCTTGATTGCGGTGCTGATACAGGTAATACCCCGCAGATCTGAAAACCCCTCAAAATAATTACTTCCGGCATAAGGGGGTGATATAAGCTTAATAACAGCCTCAAAACCCGCCGGACTAGAAGTGAAGATGGAAACGATGGCGGATTCCATGATGGTTGCCATACTGGTAAAATATCGAGCCGCTTGTTTATTTTGCAAAGATTGGTACATTGGCAATGTCCGTTCTGGAAGGTGTAAAAATATTTTGCGTGATTCCCCGCATGGCGGGGTAAGCTAGATGTCAGTAACAAATTAATTTTAATACCATCAAATAAACATGAAAATCATTACCCCACGTAACCTCCTGCTGGCCGGTGCCTTTGGCGTGCTGGCTTTTTCCGCAAAATTCGCGACGGCGGACAGCGTCACCAATTCCGCGGTCATCGCCCCTTCCTGCTGCAGCGACACTCCCACCGTGAGTATTGTTGACACCAACAGTGCCGACTCCGCCAAGATCAAGGCCAAGCCCGACCTGCTGAAGACCTGCCCCGTATCGGGCGACAAGCTGGGTGAAATGGGTGATCCCTTCAAGTTCGTGTACAAAGGCCAGGAAGTGAAACTATGCTGCTCCGGCTGCAAAAAGGACTTTTTGAAGGATCCGGACAAGTACATCACCTTGATCCGCAAGGCCGACAAGAAAGCGGATGCGCCTGCCAAAAATTGACCTGACGATGGCAAAAACCGGTTAGCCGCCTAATTTGGTTCTGTCAAAATAAGATCGTGAAAGCCGCCTTGGCCATCTGTTTCAGCCTGTTGCTTGTCTGGTTGCAAGCAGCCTCGGCCCAACCGATGTCAGGATGTGCCGTTTCACCTTCCTATCACGATTGCGGTTGCGGGGGCAAAATGCCGTGTTGTGCCGCCCGTAAGGCGACACCGATGCCGGTAGACCGCGCGGTCAGCCGGGTCAGTGTTTCTGATAGCCTGTTTGTTCCCGTTCCGGCGCTGGGTTTGTTGGGTTTCCCCAGCGCCGGAACCTCTTCGTTTTCTGCGTTTCTTTTGCCAGCGCCGGTGGTTTCCAGCCCCGGACTTTTTCTTCGGAATTGCGCCCTCCTGATCTGACGTTTTCGGACTTCCCGCCCGCAGTGTGTCCACTGGACACTTCGCTTTTATGGTTTAACGCGTCGGTTGACGCATTTCCTGTCGTTTCATGAAGTTCAGATACAGTCATATTATTATATCCTTGCTGGCCGGTTTACTGGCAGCCGGGTGCCGTGGCTTGCCGGCGGCTGGCGAAAAATCCGCCCGCCAAGAGGTGGCGACGATTGCCAGCCAACTATCGTCCAACTCCGCGCCAGCATTAAAAGCCGACGCCAGTCTGGGGGAGACCGTGGCTTTTGCGCTGCGTCAACAACCGCAGGTGACGGCTGCTTATGCCGACTGGACGGCGTCCGTGGAACAAGTCACCGTGGAGCGCTCGCTGCCGGACCCGAAGCTGACGTTTGAATTTTACCTCGCAGATACGATCACTTCACTGATGCCGGGGCTGGTGATGGATATCCCAGGCCCGGGCAAACTAAAGACCCGCGCCGCGCTGGCCACGGCGGCGAGTCGCGCGAAATATTTTCAGTTTGAAACAGCGGTGTTGCAAACCGCTTTTGACGTGGAAAAGGCTTATTATCCGCTGAGCTTCCTGGATGAACGGCTACGCGTGAACCGCCAGTCACTGGCGTTACTTACGGGGTTGGAAGCGCTGGCCCGAACGCAGGATGAGGTGGGCAAGGCAACGTTGCAGGATGTCTTGCGGGCGCAGATCGAGCAGGAAAAGCTGCGCAACGAAACCGCCAATTTGGAGGATTCGCGCCACGTTTTGATGGCGCAATTCAAGGCCGCACTGGGGCTATCATATAATCAGCCTGATCCGGCCATTCCTGCCCGGGTTGAACTGGTGGAGGGTGGGGCGAACGATGCCGCCTGGTTTGACGCGGCACTGAAGCAGAATCCACGTTTACGGGAACTGGCGGCGGAGATCAAAGTAGCCGAAGCGCAAATCGCCGTGGCGCGGAAAGACAAGGTGCCGGATTTTTCCGCCGGCGCGGAAGAGGACGTGAAGGCTTCGCCCGTGATGTGGAATCCACAATTTAGCATGACCCTGCCGGTGTGGCGGGACAAGCTGGCCGCTGAACTGGCGGCGGCGAAGGATGCGAAGCGCGCCGCCGAAGCGCGGCTCGCGATGGAACAGATTGCGCTGGCGGCGGATTTTGCGGAACGTTCCTATGATCTCCGCGAGGCCGACCGTGAATTATCCCTCCTGCATGACCGGTTGCTGCCGCGCGCCCGGCAGGTGCTGGAAGCCGCCCGGGCCGCGTACCGGTCGGGTCAGACGGATTTTTTGAATGTGATTGATGCCGAGCGGAGCCTGCTTGATTTTCAATTGAATGAAATTGCCGCGCAAACCAGCCGCGCGCTGGCCCGTGCCGAATTGCAATTGGTGGTAGCGGGCGTGCCGCCGGCGAATGCACCGCTGCTCAATGACCCCACTGAAACTTTAAAACCTGTTCGCTAATATGAAAACATTTCTTTCCCTGTTTATAGCCCTGGCGGCGATGCTCTGGCTCGGTGCCGGTGCCCAAGCCGAAGAGGCCAAGACCCTATATTCATGCGGCATGCATCCACAGGTGATTCAGGATCATCCCGGCAACTGTCCGATTTGTGGCATGAAGCTGACATCGATGCACAAGGCGCTGGACGCGGCGGGCACGAATGCCAATCCCACGGCCATAGCGGTGGATGCGGCCACGGCGCAGAATATGAACTTGCGCACGGCGGAAGTGCGGCGCGGGGCGCTGCGCAAGACCATCCGCACGGTGGGCACGATTGATTATAACGAAACGGCGATGGCCGTAGTGACGACGAAGTTCAAAGGCTGGGTGGAAAAACTGAACGCAGATGCCACCGGCCAGCTCGTACATCGTGGCGAACTGTTGTTTGAAATTTATTCGCCGGAACTGTACAGCGCGGAGGAGGAATATCTGCTCGCGCTCAATTCCGGTTCCACCAATGATCCGGGCGTGGCCAGTCTGCGCGAAACGGCGGCGGAAAAACTGCGTTTCTTTGACGTGCCGGAAGCGGACATTACCCGGTTGGAAGCGACCCGCACCATTCGCAAAACGTTGCCCGTGGCGGCGCCGATGTCCGGCTTTGTGATTGAGAAAAATATTCTGCCCGGCCAGATGGTGGAGGCGGGTGCGCCCCTGTACCGGCTGGCGGATCTCGGCATTGTCTGGGTGCTGGCGCAAATCTATGAGCAGGATCTCTCCTATGTGCAACTGGGGCAGGAGGCGGTGGTGAAGGTGGCCTCCATGCCAGACCGTGAGTTTCGCGGCCGGGTGACGTTTATCTACCCCAACTTGGATGAAAAAACCCGCACGGCGCGGGTGCGGCTGGAGTTTGAGAATCCCGGTTATTTTCTGAAGCCGGGCATGTTTGTGTCGGCGCGGATTGCGGCGGAGATTGATCCTTCCGCCATCCTGGTGCCGGATTCGGCGGTGTTGCGGAGCGGGGCCAAAAATACGGTGTTCATCGCCCTGAAGGAAGGCAAATTTGAGGCTCGCGATGTGGTTCTGGGCGTGGAGATGGATGACGGTCAGTGCCAGGTGCTCAGCGGTTTGGCGGCGGGCGACCGGGTGGTGACATCCGGCCAGTTTCTGCTCGACTCGGAAAGCCAGCTTCGCGAGGCAATAGACAAGATGCGCGGGGCTGACAAGCCGGGGGCTGGCATGGAAGTTTCGCTGGCGGATACGAATGTGGCAGCAGCCAGTCCCGTCGATACCGATGCAGCGGCGAGTGTCGTCTATGTCTGTCCGATGCCGGAACATGTTTCCATCGTTTATGATCACGCGGGGAACTGTCCCATTTGCGGGATGGCGCTGGTGCCGGTTTCGCCGGCCTCGCTGAAAAAAATCCAGCCAGGTGGTCAGGTGCTATATTACACCTGTCCCATGCCGGAGCACGCCAGCGTGCACGAGGATAAACCGGGCAAATGTCCCTTGTGCGCCATGACACTGATTCCAGTGATGGCCCCGCCGGTGGTCGCTCCAACGGTTCCGACCAAGCCGAAGCAGCAATACACATGCCCGATGCATCCGGAAGTGATTTCGGATGTCCCCGGCAAATGTCCGAAATGCGAAATGGATCTCGTGCCGGTAAAAACCAATTAAACTATGCTGCAACGCATCATCGACGGCGCGCTGCGCAATAAGTTCCTCGTGATCCTCGTCACGCTGGCGCTGTTGCTGGGCGGTGTTTACGCGGCCCGGCACATTCCGCTCGACGCCATTCCGGATCTCTCGGACACGCAAGTGATCATCTATAGCCAGTGGCCGGGGCAGGCACCGGGTCTGGTGGAGGATCAGGTGACGTATCCGATCACCACCAAGATGCTCTCCGTGCCGGGGGCCAAGGTGGTGCGCGGTTATTCGTTCTATGGTTTCTCGTTCGTGTACGTAATTTTTGCGGATGGCACGGACCCGTATTGGGCGCGCAGCCGGGTGCTGGAATATCTCAGTAGCATCAGCAGCCAGTTGCCCCGCGTGGTGAACACGTCACTGGGACCGGACGCCACCGGGGTGGGGTGGGCGTTCATGTATTCGCTGAACTCCACGAATCGTGACCTGGCGGAACTGCGGTCGCTCCAGGACTGGTATTTGAAATATCAACTCACATCCGTGCCCGGCGTGGCGGAGGTCGCGTCCGTGGGCGGGTTCGTGAAACAATATCAGGTGACGGTGGACCCGGCGAAGTTGCGCGCCTACAACCTGGCCTTGAAAGATGTCAGCACGGCCGTGGAACGCAGTAATGGCGAAGTTGGCGGACGTTCGCTGGAACTGGCGGAACGCGAATTCATCCTGCGTGTGAAGGGTTATGTCACCAACCTCGACGACCTGAAAAAGGTGGCCGTCGGGGTGGGGGATCGCGGCGTGCCCATTCTGCTGCGAGATGTGGCGACAGTCCAGTTTGGCTCGGACATGCGGCGCGGTATTGCCGAGGCGAACGGGCAGGGCGAAACGGTGGGCGGCATAGTGATAGTACGCTATGGCGCGAATGCGTATCAGGTGATTCAAGACGTGAAAGCCCGGTTGGCCGTGGCTATGAAGGCGCTGCCGGAGGATGTGCATATGACGGTAAATTACGACCGCAGTTCACTCATTGATCGCGCGGTCGAAACGCTGGAGGGCAAGCTGGTGGAGGAAAGCATTGTGGTGGCGCTGGTGTGCGCCGCCTTTTTGCTGCACCTGCGGAGCGCGCTGGTGGCCATCATCATCCTGCCGCTGGCGGTGCTGATTTCTTTGCTGGTCATGTACGGCCAGGGGCTGAGTTCCAATATCATGTCGCTGGGCGGCATTGCCATTGCCATCGGGGCCATGGTGGATGCGGTGATCATCATGATCGAGAACGCCCACAAACATCTGGAGCGCGATCAGGGGCGGAAGCCACACTGGCAGATTATTCGCGATGCGGCGGTGGAGGTGGGGCCGACGCTGTTTTACTCCTTACTGGTGATCACGGTTTCGTTCCTGCCGGTGTTCACGTTGCAGGAGCAGGAAGGGCGGCTGTTTAAACCGCTGGCGTTTACCAAGACGTATTCCATGGCGGCGGCGGCGCTGCTTTCGATCACGCTGGCACCGATTTTGATGGGCTGGTTTATCCGGGGCAAAATTCCGGCGGAGGAGCGGAACCCCATCAACCGGCTGTTGATTTGGATGTACCATCCGTTGATTGACATTGTGATTCGCTGGCGGCGCACGGTCATTGTGGTGGCGGCGGTGAGTGTGCTGTGGGTTTTTCTCCCATGGAATCGGCTGGTGGTGCAACACCTCCCAGACTCCGCCGGCGGGTTGAAAAATGCCGCCGTGGCCATAGGGAAATTGTTTCCGTTCCAAAACATCGGGTCCGAGTTCATGCCGCCGCTATATGAGGGCGACCTGTTGTACATGCCCACAACCTTTCCGGGCATTTCGCCGACGAAGGCGCGCGAGGTATTGCAGGTGACCGACCGGCTCATCAAATCCTTTCCCGAGGTGGCTGAAGTTTTTGGCAAGGCCGGTCGGGCGGAAACGGCCACGGACCCCGCGCCGATGGACATGATTGAAACCACCATCCGGCTCAAGCCGGAGTCCGAATGGCCGGCGGTGGACATTCAGGATGACGATGGCAAGGTCATCGCGCACCGGCGTCGGACGCCAGATGAATTGAGCGACGCGATGAACAATGTCGTGCAGATTCCGGGGCTAAACAATGCGTGGACCATGCCCATTCGCACCCGCATAGACATGCTTTCCACCGGTATCAAGACGCCCGTGGGCATCAAGATCGCCGGGCCGGACCTCGCCAGGCTGGAACGCATTGGTACCCAGATTGAGGCGGTGGTGCGCAAAGTTCCCGGCACCAGCAGCGCCTTTGCCGAACGCGTGATGGGCGGGCGCTTCATCGAGTTTGAAATCGATCGCGACGCCATCGCCCGCTATGGCCTGACGGTTGCTGACGTGCAGGATGTGCTCTCCGTCGCCCTCGGCGGCATGCCGCTGACCACCACGGTGGAAGGCCTGCAACGCTATACCATCAATCTCCGCTATGACCGCGATTTTCGTTCCGATCTCCGGGCCTTGCGCGAAGACATTGTGGTGCCCACGGCGGCGGGTGCGCAGATTCCGCTCGGTCAACTGGCGACGGTAAAGGTGGTGGACGGTCCCATGGGCATCAAGAGCGAAGGCTCGGTGCCAAATGCCTGGGTATATGTTGATATTCGCGGCGTGGATGTCGGCACCTATGTGCAGATGGCCATGCGCGCGGTGAACGAGTCCATTGCCAATGGCGAAATCCAATTGCCTGCCGGGTACAATCTTTTTTGGAGCGGACAATATGAATACATGCTGCGCGCCCGCGAACGGTTATTAATTGTGGTGCCGCTCACGCTGCTGCTGATCATGCTGATCATCTACCTGAACACGAAATCCGCCATCAAGACGGCCATCGTCATGCTGGCCGTGCCGTTTTCATTGGTGGGTGCGTTTTGGGCGATCTACCTGTGCCACTACAATCTGAGCGTCGCCGTGTGGGTGGGTATCATTGCCCTGGCGGGACTCGATGCCGAGACCGGCGTGGTGATGCTGCTTTATCTCGATCTGGCTTATGCCGAGTGGAAGCAGAAGGGGACATTTAATAATGCCGGCGATTTGCGCGATGCGATTTATCATGGCGCGGTCAAACGCGTCCGCCCCAAAGCCATGACCGCCTGCGTGATCGTCGCCGGCCTCATGCCGATTCTCTGGAGCCACGGCGCCGGAGCGGATGTGATGAAACGCATTGCCACCCCCATGGTCGGCGGTGTGATTACTTCCACCATCATGGAATTGGCGGTTTATCCGGCGATTTATTTCCTCTGGCGCTCGCGGGAGTTGAAGCCGGTGGTGTCAAAATCGGAAGCCTTGCCGGAAGCTGAATAATTCTTGGTACCGGGCTGCTGGAATGGTTCAATGGGGGCATGATCTTGGGTCTGGGCATGGACATTGTCGAAGTGGCGCGCATTGCGGCGTCCATGACGAAGCTGGGCGACGCCTTTGTGGAGCGCATCTTGCTGCCGGATGAGATTGCCTATTGCCGTTCGCACAAAGATCCCGCGCCCTTTTTGGCGGCGCGTTTTGCTGCCAAGGAAGCCATTGCCAAAGCGTTTGGCACCGGGATTGGCGTGGAATTAAGCTGGCATGACATGGAGATCCGCCGCAAAGAATCCGGCGAACCCTATGTGGTTTTGCATGGCCGGGGACAGGAATTGCTGACCGCGCGGCGCGGCCGCACCTTGCACCTGACGCTTACCCATACCGCCCAATCGGCGGCCGCCACGGCGATTTTGGAAGGTTGAGGCTGGCCAGCTCCTGTGAGCCAACTTTATTCCGCTGACTTTTTTTGCTTCGCCCTGGTTTTGCGAAAATAAACAATCAGGCAGATGAAATGTCCGATCACCAGCGCCGGTACGATCACCGGCAGATCATGGGCGGCAAAAATATCCCAAGAAGTGGCCTGATGACCTGAGCTGACACCGGCCATGGACTGTGTCAGCCAATACGTCAGTCCAGCGTATCCGGCAATGCCACCAAGGTTAAGGAGCAGGGGTATCTTACGCCGTTTCTTGGCGTAGAGATAAACCGTGAGACCAAGATTGGCGACGCTCAACACCACCGCCGCCAGCCACGCCAGCAGCATGGTCAAGATGAGCAGGCTTTCCGCCGGCGAGAAACTCATGCGGCAGGCCAGCATGGTTGGTATATAGTTCATTCTCTAGCGGTTTTGCGGATGCAGACTGTGGAGTTAAACGGCGGTTGTCCAGCCTGTTTTGGGAAATTTATCCTCCGCATGCCGCGATAAATGGTTGGTTGTGATCCTGCGTTTCTCCTTTTTAAAACCCGGCATTTTTGGCATAGTCCGCGTGTGGAAACGGCGATGGCATTGGCGATTGTACTTTTCGCAGGCGCGAGTTTCTTCTTCGCGCTGGCGGAAACGGCGCTGTTTTCCCTGAGCAAGTGGCAGATCTCCCAACTGGTGGAGAAGCATGCCGGCACCGGCAAAATAGTCGCCCAGCTGCTCGCCAAACCTCAGGATTTGCAAGCCACGCTGGCCTTGGGCAACACCTTTGCCAATGCCGCCATCCTGGCGGGTGCGCTGCGCATGGTGTTCGATGCCCACTGGGCGCTGGTCTTCACCATGCTATGCCTGTCGGCCCTGGTGCTGGTCGGGTGCGAGGTGCTGCCCAAAACCCTCGCGGTGCGGCAGCCGGAACGCTGGGCGCTACGCGTGGCCTGGCCGCTGCGGCTGTTCGAGCGCCTGTCCCATCCCTTCCATCGCGCGGCCCAGTGGACCAATGCCGCCATTTTGAAAACGGCCGCCGCCAAGGCCACGCCGCCCGCCGCAGTCACGGAGGCGGAATACCAGGAATTGCTGGAACTGGCCTGGCAGCAGGGCACGTTGGAGGAGGCAGAACGCGAAATCATTTTGCAAATCATCAGCCTGGACCGCCGCACGGTCCGGGACGTGATGCGACCGCGTGCCGGCATGGCGTGCGTTTCCGACGATGCCACGGTGGAGGAAATGCTCGCGAAAGCCCGGCAGTTCAAACATCGTCGCCTGCCCATATATGATGAAACGCCGGACACCATTGTCGGCTTTCTAAACACCCGCGCCCTGTTGCTGGACCCCAAAGCTGACTTGGCCGAAGTCATCGAGTTTCCCTCTTTCGTGCCCGAGTCCATGAATCTGCTCCAGCTTTTTCGGGCGTTGCAAAAACAGCAGCGCGGTCTCGCCATTGTGCTGGATGAATTCGGCGGCACGGCGGGTCTGGTGACGATGGAAGACATTCTCACCGGCATCGTGGGCCGAATCCACGGGCAGGCGGAGCCGCAGGGGTTCGTCATGGAAAAACTGGCGTCCGACCGCTGGCGGGTGAGCGGCACCATGCGCTTGGAGGATTTTCGCCGCGAATTTCCGGCCCTGCCGGACGTGGCGGAAGTGGAAACCATGGGCGGTCTGTTGTCGCATCTGCTGGGCGTGGTGCCGGCCACGGGTGAATGCGCCACATTTGCCGGCCTCAAACTGACCGCCCAGGCGGCGGATGAGCGGCGGGTGCGCGAACTGCTCGTGCAAATGGTAAAACCGGGATGAGCTTACTGCCTACCATCTTGATGCTGACGACCTGCCTGCTGCTGTCATTTCTGCTCTCGGGGATGGAGGCGGGCGTATTTGCGCTGAACCGGTTGCGGGTGCGCCGGCTGGCGCGGTCCGGCAACCGGAAGGCACAAATCCTGCAACGACTGCTGGCCAAACCCGAGCGGTTTCTTTGGACCATCATGGTGGGCAACACGTTCGTGAACTTCCTCATTTTTGGCTGGGTAATTGCCCAGTTGCACGCACACTTTGCCGGCCGGATTCTGATTAATATCCCGTTGCTGGCAGTGATCGTTTTCCTGTTTTACGCATTCTTTGACCTGCTGCCCAAGATGCTGTTCCGGGCCTATCCGAACCGGTTGTGCATTTCCATGGCGCGGCTGTTCCGGTCCGTGAGCGCAGTGCTGAGCCCGATGGTGCTGTTATTGGAGGAACTGTCGCAGACGGCCCTGCGCTGGACCGGGGTGAGGGCCTTTACCGGCCGTATGTTCGGCAATCGCGAGGAAATGCGCGCCGTGATGGCCGAGGCTGCGCAGGCGCTCACCGGCGAGGAGCACGCCATGGTCAATCGCGTGCTGGACCTGCAGAATTTCACGATTGCCCAGATCACCATTCCGCTGGACCGGACCATTTCCGTGGAGACGCAGACACCGGTGCGCACGGCATTGCAACGGGCGCAGGAAAAAAACCTCTCTCGCCTGCCAGTCTGGGAAATGCGCGACGGTCGCAAGCGCATTGCCGGTTTGCTGGACATGAACCTGCTGCTGTATCGCGACGGCATAGATTTGGAAAAACCGGCGGCGGATTTCATGACGCCGGCGCTCTTCATCGACGAGGACACCCGGCTGGAAATTGCGCTGCGTCGCATGCAGCGCGCCGGCCAGCGGCTGGCGATTGTCCTGTCGCGCGACCGCCGGGAGGCGGGCGTGGCGGCGCTGGAAGATATTTTAAAACTGATGTTCGGCGAGGTGAAACTGTGAACTGGTCGGATCTCAGTGGCGACGGCTTGAAACTGCTCGCAGTCCTGTCGCTGGTGGCGATGAATGCGTTCTTCGTGGCGGCGGAACTGGCCCTGGTGCGCATCCGCGATACGCAACTGGCCTCGCTGGCGGAGCGCGGCAACCGGCGCGCCCGCAAAGCCCGGCACATCGTTACGCACATCGATTCATACATCAGTGCCACGCAATTTGGCATTACC
>CAIJGS010000104.1 GCA_903820285.1 uncultured Verrucomicrobia subdivision 3 bacterium
AAAAAGAATGAATCCGGATAGATAAAACGGCTCTCTCAGCGTTTCTCCGTGTCCTCAGCATCTCTGCGTTTAATCCCCTTTTCGATTGACCCGCCGCCCCGAAATTTCCATTGTTTGCCCAGCCACTTATGAATTTCACACCTCGCTCACTCCTCGCCGGACTGGCCGGTCTTTCTTTGATTTGCACCGCCCAAGGTCAGACCCCGGCCGCGGCGCCGAAAACCTTCATCGATTATTTCCAGCCAGCGCCGATTACCAGCATGCTGTCCAAGGACGTTTGGGGCGCGGCTACGGTGGGACCGCGCGATCAACAAAATGGTCTCGAAGATGTGACCATGAAGCAGTGGAATTACTGGGATGGCCAGATCATCAAGGCGCCGGATGGCAAATATCATCTCTTCGCCAGCCGCTGGGAACAGGCGCGGGGACACAATGGCTGGTTCGGCTCCAAGGCGGTCCATGCGGTGAGCGATAAATTGACCGGTCCCTACGTGGACACCGGCCTCTGCTGGCCGGATAATGTGGGCGGCAAAGGGCATAACGTCACGGCGCTGGTATTGCCGGATGGCCGGTACGCCGTGGTGATCAGTGAAACCCGCCCGGGCACGGTGTTTGTTTCCAAGTCACTGGATGGGCCGTGGACGGAACTGGGTTTGATTCAGGTGGCCACCAATGAATTTTCCAAGCTGGGCCGGATGTCCAATACCAGCATGATGGTGCGGCCGGATGGCGATTTTGAAATTGTCCCGCGCTCCGGCGCAATTCTCATCAGCAAGAACGGCGTGCTCGGGCCATATGTAGTGCAGGGACCAAGCATCTATCCTAAAATTGACGGTCTGCCCAAGGAAGGCTTGAACCATTTTGAAGATCCCGTGGTGTGGTTCAGCGGCGGTAAATATCACATCGTGGTGAACAACTGGAGCGCCCGCCGGGCCTTTCACCTGACCTCGCCCGACGGCATCAACGACTGGAAATATCAAGGCTTGGCATATGACCCGACCAAGGATTTCGTGCGCTACACCGACGGCACGGTGAACCGCTGGAACAAACTGGAACGTCCCAGTGTGTACATTGAAAACGGCCACGTCGCCGCTGTAACCCTGGCCGTGATAGATGTGCCCAAGGATGACGAAAATGGCAACGACAACCACGGCAGCAAGGTGATTGTGATCCCCTTTGATGGCGCCGGGTTGGACCGGGATTTGCAATAGGCGCGGAGGCAACCACCTCCCCTGCCCCATCTGTGTCAATCCGTGTTCATTCGTGGTAAAAAACTCTCCCGCCCCGGAGCACCAGACTGATTGGGTTTGCGGTTCAGGGGGTATCTATGGCTTAATCTACCCCCGTGAAAACCGTTGGCATCATCCCCGCGCGCTTTGCTTCCACGCGCTTTCCCGGCAAACCGCTGGCGCTTATCGCCGGCCGGCCCCTTATTCAGCACGTCGTCACCCAATGTCAGCTGGCAAAATCGCTCACGGAGGTCATTGTGGCCACGGATGATGAGCGGATTGCGGAAACCGCCCGGAAGTTCTGCCGGGTGGAAATGACTCGGGCGGATCATCCCAGCGGCAGCGACCGGATTGCCGAGGTGGCGTCGCGCTGCGATTGCGATGCGGTGGTGAACATCCAGGGGGATGAACCGCTGATTGATCCGGCCGTGATTGATGCGGTGGCGGGCGCCCTGGCCCGGCAGGAGATGTCCACGGCCGCCACCCGCATCAAACATGAGGCGGAACTGGACAATCCGAACGTCGTGAAAGTAGTTGTCAACACGGGTGGTCAGGCGTTATATTTTTCCCGGCGCACGATTCCGTATCTGCGCGAAGCCGCCAGTGGTTCGACCCGCGAACAGTTGGCGGCGTTTCCTTTTTTAAAGCATCTGGGCATTTACGGGTTTCGCCGGGAAACCCTGCTGCGGCTGGTGAAATATCCGGTCTCCGCGCTGGAAGCGGCGGAAAAGCTGGAACAGCTGCGCGCCCTCGAAAACGGCATCGGCATAGCAGTGGTCACGGTAGATTATGATAGCATCGGCGTGGATCTGCCGGACGATGTGGCGCGGGTGGAAGCCATTTTGAACGGCTGCCGGTAAATACACCGATTCGTACTGACACGAATCTCACGAACGGACGCGAATGATATTGGTGATTATTCGTGAAATTCGCGTCTGAATTTTATTTTAACTTTTAAACTTTAAATGACGAAATTCATATTTGTAACGGGCGGCGTGGTAAGTTCCTTGGGCAAGGGCCTGACGGCGGCGGCTTTGGGCACGCTGCTGGAAAACCGCGGGCTGAAGGTCGCGCTCCAAAAGTTCGACCCCTACCTGAATGTGGACCCGGGCACGATGTCGCCCTACCAGCACGGCGAAGTCTATGTGCTGGATGACGGCGCCGAGACCGATCTGGACCTGGGCCATTACGAACGTTTCACCAACGTCAAGCTTACCCGCCTGAACAACCTGACCAGCGGCCAGGTGTACCAGACCGTGCTCAACAACGAGCGCGAAGGCAAATATCTCGGCAAGACCGTGCAGGTGATCCCGCACGTGACCGACGAAATCAAAAACCGCATCCATCTGCTCGCCGAGAAGAGCGGCGCGGATGTGATCATCACGGAAATCGGCGGCACCACCGGCGACATCGAAGGCCTGCCCTTCCTGGAAGCCATCCGCGAATTTGCCCTGGAAGTGGGCTACAACAACGCAATTTTCCTGCACGTCACCTACGTGCCCTTCATCAAGGCGGCCGGCGAATTGAAGACCAAACCCACGCAGCAGTCCGTCGCCAAATTGCGCGAAATCGGCGTGACCCCGCATGTGCTGGTCTGCCGCTGCGAGAAGCCGCTGGACAAGGATTTGCGCCAGAAAATTTCCCTCTTCTGCAACATCCCGGTGGAAGCCGTGATCGAGGAAAAGGACGTGGACCACTCCATTTATGAAGTGCCGCTCATGCTTCAGCGCGAGCGCATGGACGAATTGGTCTGCCGCCTGCTTCACCTCACCACGCCAACGCCGAATATGTCCCACTGGCAGGAGATCATCCGCAAACTGATCGCGCCGCAACATCGTGTGCGCATTGGCGTAGTGGGCAAATACATTGGGTTGCAGGATGCCTACAAATCCGTCTATGAGGCCATCATTCACGGCGGCGTGGCCAATGATTGTGGCGTGGAAATTGTGCAGGTGGATGCCGAGGACATCGAGAAGAACGGCGCCGACAAAACCTTGAAAGGCCTCGGCGGCATCCTCGTTCCCGGCGGTTTCGGCGAACGCGGTGTGGAAGGCAAAATCCTCGCGGCCCAATATGCGCGCGAAAACAAGATCCCCTACCTTGGCCTGTGCCTGGGCATGCAGATTGCCACGATTGAATTCGCCCGCAACGTACTGAAGCTGTCCAAAGCGCATTCCACGGAATTTGATCTCGCCACGCCGCATCCGGTGATCGCCATGCTGGACGAGCAGCGCAAGGTCACCAAAAAAGGCGGCACCATGCGCCTGGGCGCGCAGCCCTGCCAGTTGGCCGTCGGCTCCAAAGCGGGGCAATTGTACGGCTCATTCGTCATCCACGAACGTCACCGTCATCGTTACGAATTCAACAATGCCTACCGCGAAAAATTCGAGCAGGCCGGCTTTGCCTTCAGCGGGCTGTCCCCGGACGGCAAGCTGGTGGAAGTCATTGAGATCCCTGACCACCCGTTTTTCATTGCCAGCCAGTTCCACCCGGAATTTCTGAGCAAGCCGCATGTGCCGCACCCGCTGTTCAAAGGTTTCATTGCCGCCGCGCATCAGCGGATTCATCAGAAGCCAATTTGAGTTTGCGGGCTTGGCTGACGTTTTGGGGCTCTTGCTTTACCAGCAAGGGCTGGCGTAGCTGCCTCCGAAATTAATAGGCTGACGGCGCATTGCGTAGTCCTTATGAAACCGCACGATAAAAAACTGCTCAGCCGAATCCTCCTGGCCGGTGCGGCCCTTGTACTCGTGACTTTCTGCCTCTGGCGGGCTTTGCAGGCGCACGACCTTCACAGCCAGTTACAGGCCATTCATGCGGCCGGTTACCCCACCAAGCTGGCCGAACTGGATGCTTATTATCCGGCGGTGCCCGCTGCAGAAAATGCCGCCGTGGCCTTGGCTCCGGCGTTCGCCGCCATGCGAAATTATCCTGATGCCCGTTCCAATGAGGTCATTGAACTGATCCGCAGCTCACGCTACTCCTCCCTGACGCCGGAAAAAAAGCAGCTGGTGGACGGGTATCTGGATAAAAATTCCAATACTCTGACCATCATCGCCAAGGCCATCCAGCTGCCGCGCGCGCGCTATCCGGTAGATTTCTCCCCCGGACCGGAAACCCTGTTGCCGCATCTGGGTTCGGTGAAAAATCTGGCAAACCTCTGCCGGGCACGCGCAGAACAGGCCATTGCCTCCGGCCACCCCGCCGAAGCGGATGAATGGATAACTAACATTTTTGGTCTGGCGCGGACCTTGGAGGCTGAACCTATATTAATATCCTATCTGGTCCGCGAAGGCATCCTCCGCACCGGCGTCAAAACGTTGGAAATACGCTTGAACGCCGGTGAATTGGCAGCCGGAGAATTAGCCAGCTTGCAAACGGAATTAACCAATATCGACTTACCGTATGGATTGGCCCGTGCCTTGGCCGGAGAACGGGCTTTGACGGCACCGTACGTGGAAGACCCGTCCGTCTTCAACCACTCCGCATCGCCGTTTTGGGCCATCGTCCGGACCACCGGTTTTTTTGATCGCGATCTGCTATTTTATTTGCAGGCGATGTCCACCAATATCGCCTTGGCCAGCCTGCCCCCGCCGCAAAACCTGGCCATGATACCGGTTGCAGAAAAGCTGGTCGAAAGCGCCCGAAAAGGCTGGTATTTCCAGTCGTGCAAGATTTTGCCCGGCGTGACCCGGATCACCCTCCGGGAAGCCGAAAGCGATGCTGATCTCGGACTGGGCCAAACCGCCATCGCCATTGAACAGTTTCGTCTGGCGCAAGGGCACCTGCCGGAGCGTTTGGATGAACTGGCACCCCAATTTCTCCCCGCCGTGCCGGCCGATCCCTTCGATGGCCAGCCGCTGCGGTATCATCGGCTGGACATCGGTTATGTGGTCTATAGCGTTGGCAGCGACAAGCAGGACGACGGCGGCCGGGAACGTCCCGCCAACGTGAAATCCAGCGACCACACCACCTACGACCTCACTTTCACAGTAAAGCGATGACCTACGACGGAGCCATTGAGTTTTTGTACGGACTGCGCCTGTTCGGTGCCAAGTTCGGTTTGGAAAACACGTTCAAACTGGCCGCATTGGCAGGCAATCCGCAGGCGAAATTGCGTTTCATCCACGTGGCTGGCACCAATGGCAAAGGTTCCACCTGCGCCATGTTGGAGAGCATCTACCGCGCTTCCGGGCGCCGCACGGGGCTGTTCACCTCGCCGCATCTGGTCTCCTTCCGCGAACGCATCCAGGTGAATCGCCAGTTGATTTCCGAAGATGAGGTAGTGCGGCTAGTCACGGAAATTCAACCCTGGCTGAAAGAATTTCCGGCGGGCCATCACCCGACTTTCTTCGAGGTCGTGGCGGTAATGGCCCTGAACTATTTTGCCGCGCAGGGCTGCGAGATCGTCATCTGGGAAACCGGTCTCGGCGGTCGGCTCGATGCCACCAACATTGTCACGCCGTTGGCCAGCATCATCACGAATATCGCCCTGGACCATCAGCAATGGCTGGGCGATACGCCGGCCAAGATTGCGGCGGAAAAGGCGGGCATCATCAAGCCGGGCGTCCCGGTCATCACCGCAGCCGAGGAACCCCAGGCCTTGGCAGTGATCCGCCAGACCGCCCAAGAATTGAATGCGCCGCTGACCGCGTGCCTCACCGCCCCAGCAAACCTTCCACCCCTTTCCCTGCTCGGCGAGCATCAGAAAAAAAACGCCGCCCTCGCGTTGGCCACGGTGAACGTTTTGCAATCAGAACTACCCGTCAGCGCTGAGGCCATTCACACTGGACTGACCAGCGTCGTCTGGCCGGGCCGGATGCAACTGCTGAAAATGGCCGGTGGCCGCCAATTACTGCTCGATGGCGCCCACAATGTGGCCGGCGTGGAAACCCTGCGGGCAGCCCTCAAAACCACCTTTCCCGGGGTGCCGTTGGTGCTCATTTTTGGTGCTTTGCAGGACAAGGCATGGCCGGGTCTTTGCCAGATTCTGGCACCCTTGGCGGCCCAAATTCATACCGTGCCGGTGGCGAGCGAGCGCACCGCCTCGGCGACCGACCTGGCCGCCGGTTGCCGCGCTGCCCATCCGGCGGCGGAGGTAACCGCCCGGCAAAATCTGGCGGACGCATTAATCGCCTGTAAAGACGAGCCTTTGGTGGTGATTGCCGGATCGCTCTATCTCGTGGGCGAGGCCCTGGAATTGCTGGGCCGGCCATTGGCCGGGGACGGCGAACGCGGTTTAAACGAGTGGAATGTTCGGCCGGCCAATGGATAAGTAATGCCAATTTAAGTACGAGTAGGACTAATACTTTTCCCCACTCATTGACGGTGCCTTGA
This sequence comes from uncultured Verrucomicrobia subdivision 3 bacterium, assembly GCA_903820285.1. Classification (GTDB taxonomy): domain Bacteria; phylum Verrucomicrobiota; class Verrucomicrobiia; order Limisphaerales; family UBA11358; genus UBA11358. Next base: position 6,564 of record CAIJGS010000104.1, read on the forward strand.
TTCATTACTAGAATCATGCCCCGTTATGTCTTACGCCGATACCCTGCCAAAACAACGACCCTTTGGCGAAACGACCCGTCCCGACGCTTGGTGGCTGCAGCCGCTCGTCGTGTTCCTCGGTTTCTCCGCCTTCATCATTTACTCGACCTGGGCCGCCTTCCAAGGCATTGGCGACATGCACACCGGTCATGCCAGCTACTGGTATGGCGGCCACGGTGCCGATTACCTCTCGCCCTTCTATTCCCCGGAATTCTGGGGTGTCTCCGGCCACGCCCTTTTGGGTGCCACCCTGCCCGCTTGGTGGCCGGCTTGGGCACCCTTCTCGCCGGCGTTCCTGATTCTGTGGATTCCCGGCGGTTTTCGCTTCACCTGCTACTACTATCGCGGTGCTTACTACAAGTCCTTCTGGGCGGATCCGATCAACTGCGCGGTCGGCGAACCCCGCAAGAAATTCCTCGGCGAACGCTATTTCCCGCTGATCGTTCAGAACATTCACCGTTACTTCTTCTACCTCGCGGCTCTGTTCATCGTGCTGCTCTCGTATGACGCGTGGAAGGCCATGTGGTTCACGGACGAGGCCGGCAAGGCGCATTTCGGCTTGGGCGTGGGCACACTGGTGATGATTCTGAATCCCATCTTCCTGGGTCTCTATACCTTCGGCTGCCATTCGCTTCGCCATCTGATCGGTGGCTTCCTGGACACCAAGTCCAAGGCCAAGACCTGCGGCAAGGCTTACAACTGTGTCAGCTGCCTGAACCGCAAGCACATGATGTGGGCGTGGGTCAGCCTGTTCTGGGTCGGCTTTACGGATATTTACATCCGCCTGTGCGCAACCGGCCACCTGAACGATTTCGTTTTCTTCAAACTCTAACCCGCAACCCGGATTTTACCTGTGGCTACCAATTACGAAACTTTTGATTACGACGTCCTGGTGATCGGCGCCGGTGGGGCGGGCCTGCGGGCCGCCATCGAAGCGTCGGCCGCCGGCGTCAAAGTCGGTCTCATCTGCAAATCCCTCCTCGGCAAGGCCCATACGGTCATGGCCGAAGGCGGCATGGCGGCAGCCATGGGCAACGTGGACGACCGCGACAGTTGGAAGGTTCACTTTGCCGACACCATGCGTGGCGGCCAGTACGTGAACAACTGGCGCATGGCCGAACTTCATGCCAAGGAAGCCCCCACCCGCGTCCATGAACTGGAAGCCTGGGGCGCGGTGTTTGACCGTACCAAGGAAGGCAAGATTTCCCAGCGCAACTTCGGCGGCCACCGTTATCCGCGTCTCGCGCACGTCGGCGACCGTACGGGACTGGAACTGATCCGCACGTTGCAGGACCATGGTATCCATCAGGGCATCTCGGTGCACATGGAATATACCATTGTGTCGCTGCTCAAGGATGGCGACCGCGTGGCGGGCGCTTTTGGTTATGACCGCGAGCGCGGCCGTTTCCGCGTTTTCAAGGCCAGGGCCGTGGTGGTTTGCACCGGCGGTCTGGGCCGCGCATATGCCGTCACCAGCAATTCCTGGGAAGGCACCGGCGACGGCGTTTCCCTTGCGTACCACGCGGGCGCAGAACTGTTAGACATGGAATTTATCCAGTTCCATCCCACGGGGATGATCTGGCCGCCCAGCGTGCGCGGCATTCTCGTGACCGAGAGCGTGCGCGGTGAAGGCGGCGTGTTGCGCAACAAGGACGGCAAGCGCTTCATGTACGACGACATCCCGGACAATTACAAGTCCCAGACCTCGACGGATCCGGAAGAAGGCTGGCGCTATACACAGAACGACAAGAACGCCAAGCGCCCCCCGGAATTGCTCACGCGCGACCACGTCGCCCGCTGCATTAACCGTGAAGTGAAGGCCGGCCGGGGCAGTCCGCACGGCGGCGTGTTCCTGGACATTTCCTGGATCAAGGAAAAGATTCCGAACTCTGCCGAGCACATCAAGCGCAAGCTGCCTTCGATGTACCACCAGTTCATGCAACTGGCGAATCTCGACATCACCAAGGAACCGATGGAAATCGGCCCGACCACGCATTACGCGATGGGCGGCATCCGCGTGAATGCCGAGACCCAGGCGACGAATATCCCCGGCCTGTTTGCGGCGGGCGAATGCGCCGCCGGTCTGCACGGGGCGAACCGCCTCGGCGGCAACTCGCTGTCCGACCTGATTGTTTTCGGCAAGCGCGCCGGCGAATACGCCGCGATCTACGCCAAGGAAAATCCCGCCGCCAACGTCAGCGAGACGCAGGTGACCGCCGCCTACCGCGAAGCCATTGAGCCGTTTGAACGTCCCGCCGGCAGTGGCAGCGAAGGCCCCTACCAGGTGCAATACGATTTGCAGAACATGATGCAGGCGAATGTCGGCATCGTGCGGTTGCAGAACGAAATGGAATTCGCCCTCGCCGGCATTGACAAGCTCAAGGCCCGCGCCGCGAAAGTGGCC
>CAIJGS010000105.1 GCA_903820285.1 uncultured Verrucomicrobia subdivision 3 bacterium
GGCTTTTTTCATCGCCCCACTGGCGCTACCGCGAATGACAGCCGCAAAAGCAAGCAAGCAGATCAAGTGTTTTGTGCATTTATTTGGCCGTCAGACTCTGCCAAAACACCCCCAATTTCCTTTTTCAGACGCACTCTTAAATCAGGAGCCGGGGGCGGGGCGGATTGGCGGTGCCCGGAGAACTCCGCGCGCTCTTCGCCCCCATCGGCCTTGGGCGTAACGGTAATCAGTTTTATTCCATCCGCCCCATCCGTGCTGGCGGTAATGGTTTCCGTGAGGCTGCTAGTAGTCCCCTCCACCGGCGTCGAATTGAGAAAGTGCAGGCGGGTCATCACCAGTTCTCCATTCACCAGCTTGGCGTCATTTAATTTAAAAACACTCCCAACGCTCCAAAGCATCTGCGCGTCCACCCGGGTTTCGCGGTTGCTGACATTCAGCCAGCCCGCCCCGCCGCCAGGCAGGTGCAGGGCCCAGTAGCCCGCAAACTTATTATCAGCCGCCAGGGAAGTGGTGACGGCGGCGAGGAATTGTCCGGCAAAAAAGAGGCTGGCGAGGAGACGACGTTTGTGATTCATCGGCTCTTTATGTGGGAATGCCCCGCAAGGCTCAAGCCGAAAAATTTATCGGCTGCGGCTGGCCGCTTGTTTTTTTCGGTAGGTTTTCGGACTAAAACCGACCAGTTTTCGAAAAGTGCGAAACAGGTGGCTAGGCTGCGTGAAGCCCGTGACGGCCGCGATATCCACCACTTTCATGTTGGTGGTCGAAAGCAGGTGTTTGGCTTTTTCCATGCGCACCCGGACGATTTCTTCATTGATCGTTCGCTTCAGCTCCTGCCGGAACGCTATCTCTAACGGGCGCCGGGACAGGTTCGTGGCGGCGACCACCGAACTGACGCCGAGTAAATGATTGGCATGCTGATCTTTAATATAACGCAGCGCGCGGGCTACCTGTAGATTGTCGATGGCGATAATGTCCGTGCTGCGCCGCGTAACCAGGCCGGTGGGGGGCACGCGGACGATTTGTGCGGGTGGTTTGCGGCCGGACATGAGCCGGTCCAGCAGTGCGGCGGCCTGATAAGCCATCCCTTCCAGATCGTGGCAAATGCTGGACAAGGGCACACGCACGCATTCGCAAAGAATGGTATCATTATCCACCCCCATGACGGCAACCGCCTCCGGAACGAGCAGGCCCGCATCATCGCAGGCATCGATGATATCGGCGGCCACACAGTCGTTATAGCAGAAAACCGCCAACGGTTTAGGCAGCCGTTTAAGTTCGCGCATCAATTGTTTGCGTCTCGCCGCCCAATCGCAAGTGCCCGGGTTGCCATGCCTACTGGACGCTGCGGGGAGCAACTGGCAGGTGAAGCCGGCACTAGCCAATCGGTTGGCAAAGCCGCGGTAGCGTTCGGCGTTGATCACATCATCGAGAAATGGTGCCCACGCAAAATGGTGAAAATTCCGTTCCAAAAAGTGCTCCGCCGCGAGCCGGCCGATCACATTACTATCGCCCTCCACCCGGGGCAGTTCAATCTCATTGCGCACCATGGAGATCTCCACCGTGGGCAGGCCGGAGGCGAGGATGAAATCCGCCAGATCATCCCGGTCACCGATGAAGGAAATAATGCCGTCACCCCGCCAGCCAGCGGGGATTTTGGCGGTATAGATCATGTCGGCCACAACGTGCCAGCGGTGTTCACGCGCATAGCGGGCGACCCCCTTAAAGAAGCCGTGGTGCGCGTCCGTCAAAGCCAGCAAAACGGATCGTTTGGTTGCCATTGGCCTGACTTTACCAAGGACTGCCCGCCAGGCAAGCCGGGAGTGGCAACGCAAAAGGAGACAGTTTATGACGCAAAATGATAGTCGTACCCAACCAGCCGGTTGGCTGATAATTAAGATCATTGAAACTGAGTTTGCAGCATTACGCCCAATTTTAAAAATGCCCAAATGCGCCGTCCCAAACTGCGGCGCCACAAGGCATGAAAATGCTCTGGATAAAGCGGCCGTATGAGAATTGATTCGCACCAACATTTTTGGACTTATCATCCGGATCATCAAAGCTGGATGACCGACCAGATGGATGTGTTGCGGCGCAATTACCTGCCCGTTGAATTGATGCCTTGCTTGGAAGCGACGGGGTTTGCGGGAACCATTGCTGTACAAGCGCGGCAGATGTTGGAGGAAACTAGTTGGCTGCTGGAGTTGGCGAAGTGCTACAATTTTATTAAAGGAGTTGTCGGCTGGGTTGATTTGCGCTCGGATTCCGTACGCGAACAACTGGAGCAGTTTGCCGGTGATCCAACGCTTGTTGGTGTGCGGCACGTTATCCATGATGAACCGGAAGATGATTTTATGCTGCGGTCGGAATTCCAGCGTGGCCTTGGTCTGCTTGCGGAATTTGGTCTTACCTACGATTTGTTGCTTTTTCCGCGGCATTTGCCCGGGGCTGTAAAACTGGTGGCTGGATTGCCCGATCAGCCATTTGTATTGGACCACCTGGCCAAGCCTGGCATTCGCGAGAGTGGAATGTTGCCGTGGGGCGAACACCTGCGGCAGTTGGCGGAATTTCCTAATGTTTATTGCAAGCTGTCCGGCTTAGTCACCGAGGGGAAATGGAAGCATTGGCAGGCGGGGGATTTCCGCCGTTATCTGGATGTTGCAATTGAAGCGTTTGGCACGGATCGGGTGATGATCGGTTCCGACTGGCCGGTTTGTACCCTCTCCGCCAACTATGTGGCCACGATGAATATCGTGGTCGATTATGTGCAGCAGTTTCCCAATAGCATGCGCGAGAAAATCTTGGGTGCCAATTGCGCCCGTTTTTACGGAATCAAATCACCAGCCCCTTTGTCTGACTATGAATGAATCTATGCTGGCCGGCGTCCTGCATGGCGCCAAAGATATCCGCCTGGAACAGGCCGGAATGCCCGAATTGCGCGAGGGGATGGTGCTGTTGCGGGTCCGGCGGGTGGGCATTTGCGGTTCAGATATGCACTATTATGAACACGGCTACTGTGCGGCATTTGTGCCCACCCGACCGTTCATTCTCGGGCATGAATTGACGGCGGATGTGGTGGCGGTCGCAACGGATGTCAAAGCACCATTCGTTGGGACAAGGGTAACGGTGAACCCGGCCCGTAACTGTGGTTTTTGCGATTATTGTAAAACAGGTCGCATTAATCTGTGCCGCGCCACCATCATGCTCGGCAGTGCCAGTACCGCGCCGCCAACGGACGGTGCCTTCGCCGAGTTTGTTACTGTGCGGGCTGATCAGTGTTATGCGCTGGCACCGGAACTCGCCGATGGTATTGGTGCGATGTTGGAGCCATTTACCGTGGCGCTGCATGCGCTACAACGGGCTGGTAGTGTTTCCGGGAAAAAAGTCTTGGTGACGGGGGGCGGGCCGATTGGCCTCCTTACGTTAATCACCGCCCGAGCCTTTGGGGCCGTTCCCGTGGCCTTGAGTGATGTGGTGGGCGCTAGGCGCCAGACCGCCTTAAGTTTGGGGGCGGATGCGGTTTTGAATCCGGCAGATCCAAACCTGTGCGAGCAGGTGCGCGAGCTAACGGGCGACGGTTTTGATTTTATTTTTGAGGCGTCGGGGGCTCCGCCGGCCTTGCGGCAGAGTTTCCGGCTGATCCGGCGTGGCGGCACGATTGTTCAAATTGGCACGCTGGGCACGGCGGATGTGCCAATTCCAGCCAATCAGTTGATGGCGCAGGAGATTCGGTTCATCGGTTCTTTTCGCTATGGGAATGTGTACGGTGAAGCAGTCCGGCTGGTGACGTCCGGTCGGGTGAATCTGGCGCCGCTGGTCAGTGAGGTGTATGCTTTGCGCCAACTTCCGGCGGCGATGGCCCGTGCATTTGCGAAGGATAATGTCATCAAAGTGCAAATTGACATGGACGCCTCCGGAGAATAATCAACTATGCATATTTCTCCCATTGATCTGGCGGTGATGTCACTTTACCTGCTGGGCATTGTCACCTTCGGCATCTGGATCGGTTATCGCCGGCAGGCTTCGCCGCAAAGTTATTTTCTGGCGAACAAGTCACTGGGCTGGTTCACGGTGGGCGCGGCGGTGTTTACGTCAAATATTTCGACGATCCATCTCGTGGGGTTGGCGGCCGGCGGGGCGAAAGACGGATTGGTGATTGGTAATTTTGAGTGGATGGCCTGCTTTACGCTGATCTTGCTGGCACTGGTTTTTGCGCCCTTCTACATGGGCTCGCGCGTGGCGACGCTGCCGGAATTCATGGAACGCCGCTATTGTCCGCAAGCGCGAACATTTCTCGCGGTGATTGGTTTGCTCGGGGCGCTGTTAATTCATATCGGCATCAGCTTGTTCGCGGCCGCCAAAGTTTTTGAGAGTTTCCTCGGCATCCCGATGGCTTACACCATTGTGGTGCTGTCATTTTTTACGGTGATTTACACGGCGCTGGGTGGGTTGAAAGCGGTCGTAATGACCGAAAACGTCCAAGTGTGCCTGCTGTTCGGCGGCGCAACGTTGCTGACCGTATTGGGGATCCGGGCCTTGCCGGGCGTTGGCGTGCATGATCTGGCCGCGCTGAGGTCAACATTGGCACCTGCGCAGTTGCACATGTTGCAACCCGTCATCAATGAGCAAGGGAATCTGAATGGTTTTTCCTGGCTCAGCGTGCTGCTGGGTTACCCGATTTTGGGTATCTGGTATTGGTGCGCCGATCAGACGCACGTTCAGCGCGTGTTGGCGGCTAAAAGCCTCAAGGCCGGACAGAATGGCGCGCTGTTTGCTGGTTTTCTGAAGATCGCGCCGGTATTCGTCATGGTTCTCCCCGGTGTGGTTGGCAGTGTGCTCTGGCAGAAGGGGGTTCTGCATCTGCCTAATCTGGTTGGCACCGCTCAGCCCGACTATAACGCCATGCTGCCTACCCTGATCAACTATCTCATCCCCGTTGGATTAAAGGGCTTGATCGCGGCCAGCCTCGCGGCGGCGTTGATGAGTTGCATGGCCGCGGCGTTGAATAGCTGTGCCACCCTTATTTCGCTCGACATTGTTAAACGCCTGCGTCCGGAAACTGAGGACCGACGCGTCGTGGCCATTGGCCGGATTTCCACCGGATTCGCCATGGTGCTGGCCATGCTTTGGTCCACCCAAGGGGATCAGTTCGGCACCATCTTCGAAGCCATTAACAAGATTCCCATGACCTTTGCCCCCGCGGTGACGACCGTGTTTTTACTGGGCGTGATGTGGAAACGGGGCACGAAACAGGCCGCCATGGCGACGTTGTACCTCGGCTCACTCATTGGCGTGATTTACTTTCTCGTGGACATGCCGGGCATCGGGAAGCTGATCCTTGGTGCGGATCAAACGCACGCCGGGTTCAGTGGTTTGATATCCGACCCGGTGCAGGGATTGGGTGTGCCGTTCATGCTGGCGGGCCCGGTTATCGCGGTTTTCTGTTTTATCATTTATATCGTCACCAGTCTGCTCACGCCGGCGATGAACCGGGAAGAAGTGGCCAAGGTTTGCTGGGATCATCCGCTCGCGTTTTTGCACGGGCGTCTCACTGGCATGAGTGATCCGCGGGTGATAACGGCCATCCTGCTTGTCACGGTCGGCGTTTTGTACAACTGGCTGCGATGAATTTTATGGATGCGAAACCTAAACAATCATAATACCCTATGAAACAAAATTTGCTGGGCAAAACCGGCCTGCAGGTTTCTGTATTGAGCTTTGGCGCTTCGGCGCTGGGCGGCGTTTTTGGCCGGATTGATGAAGCCGAGGGCATGCGCGCGGTTCATGCCGCGCTGGATTTGGGCATCACTTATTTTGATGTTTCGCCCGCCTACGGAGCCACGCGGGCCGAAACATTGCTGGGGCAGGCGCTCAAGGGGATTGCCCGTGATCGTTACTATCTGTCCACCAAGGTCGGCAAATATACCAAGCCGGGTAGCTATGATACGAACACGCTGGATTATTCCCGCGCCCGCATCCGGGCGTCGTTAGTGGAAAGCGGAGCGCGCCTGGGTACCGAGTATTTCGATTTGGTTCACTTGCATGACATCGAATACCAGCGGCGTCAGCACACGGAATGGGCCTTGCGAGAGGGCTTGGCCGCTTTGCACGAGTTGAAGCGGGAGGGGCGCATCGGGGCGGTGAGCTTCGGTATTTACCCGATGGATTTGTGGCACCGCGTTTTGAATGAATGCGATGTGGACGCCGGTCTGATACACAACCAGTATTGCCTGAATTGTACCCGGCTGCTTGAGCTGTTGCCGGTGGCCCGGTCAAAAAACATCGGCATCATCAATGGCTCGCCTTTTGCCAGTGGTTTACTTACGGAACGGGGTGCCGCCGACTGGCATCCGGCCACGCCGGCGGAGCGTCGGGTGTTTTCCGAGGCGGCGGAATTTTGCCGCCGCCAGGGCACTTCGATCAGCAAGCTGGCCCTGCAGTTTGCGAGCCAACATCCGGACATTGACACGACGCTATTCAGTTCCGCCAATCCGGAATCGGTTCGCTGTAATGTCCAATGGCAACAGGAACCTTATGATCCGGAGCTCCTTGCGGCGGTCCGCAGAATTTTGGCCCCGGTAATGGATCTGAATTGGGATTATGATTACCCCATGGAAAACGCGAAGGTGAATTCCAATGCACCGGCCATCACCAATAATTCAGGGGGTGGTCATGCTGTACTAGCCCAACCACGGATGGTGGCTGAATAACGTCTCTAATAACCACGAATTAACATTCCCCCCAGGGATAACAAAAATGAAATCACTCAATTTTTTTGCCATATTCTGGCTACTTGTAGTCGCATCACTTTCGGCGGCCGATGCGCCTACGAGCAAGCCCAACATCATTTTTATTTTGGCGGATGACTTGGGCATAGGCAACGTGAGCTGTTACGGGGCCGATCATTTCCAGACACCGAACATCGACCGACTCGCGGCGAGCGGGATGCGGTTTAATCATTGCTATGCCGCGCCGCTGTGCGGGCCATCGCGGGCGCTATTGATGACGGGGCGGTATGCCTATCACACGGGGATGACGGGCAATGACAGCGGCCCCCTGTTAGAGCCGGGGCGGGAGATGATGATGCCGCGGTTACTAAAGCCGGCGGGATACGTAACGGGGATGTGCGGGAAATGGAGCCAACTGCCGTTGCAGCCGGCGGACTGGGGATTTGACGAATATTTGCGTTTCAAGGGGAGCGGAGATTATTGGAATACCCAGGAGCGCGCGAAGACTTACACGGTTAACGGGAAAGAAGTGCCGCTCCGGGATGGGGAGTATCTGCCGGACAAGATGCACGAGTTTGTGACGCGTTTTATCAAGCGGCACAAGGAGGAACCGTTTTTTCTGTATTATGCGATGTCACATGTGCACAGCGACATTCTGCCAACGCCGGACAGCCCGCCGGGAAGTACGAACCTTTACTGGGACAACGTGGTGTACATGGACAAGCTGGTAGGAAAGCTCCTGGCGGAGCTGGACCAGTTGAAACTGCGTGATAACACCCTGATTGTTTTCGCCGGCGACAATGGCACGGCCCCGGGTTATGCGGCAGAATCCACGGTGAACAGCAAGGCGTTGTCGGGGCACAAAGGAACGATGCTGGAGTGCGGTGCGCTGGTGCCGTGCATGGTGAGCTGGCCGGGCAAGACGCCGCCGGGGAAGGCGA
>CAIJGS010000106.1 GCA_903820285.1 uncultured Verrucomicrobia subdivision 3 bacterium
AACTCGTTTATGGAATTGAACAATGACGAAATTCGCCGTTATTCGCGGCATCTGATCCTGCCGGAAGTCGGTTTGTCCGGTCAAAAGAAAATCAAAGGCACCAGCGTGCTGTGCATTGGCGCCGGCGGCCTCGGCTCGCCCATCGCCATGTATCTGGCGGCGGCGGGCATTGGCAAGATCGGCATCGTGGATTTCGACACGGTGGATTACTCCAATCTCCAGCGCCAGATTCTCCATACCGACGCCGATGTGGGCCGTTCCAAGGCCGAGTCCGCCAAGGAAACCATCCACGGCATCAATCCGAATTGCGAAGTCGTGATCCATAACACACGCATCTCCTCCGAGAACGCCCTGGATATCATCCGCCCGTACGACATTGTCGTGGACGGCACCGACAATTTCCCGACCCGCTACCTGACCAATGACGCCTGCGTGATTCTGAAGAAGCCGAATGTGTATGGCTCCATCTTCCGCTTCGAAGGTCAGGCTAGCGTGTTCGCTCCGCACCTCGGCGGACCTTGCTACCGCTGTCTTTATCCCGAACCCCCGCCGCCCGGCATGGTGCCGAGCTGCGCGGAGGGCGGTGTGCTTGGCGTGCTGCCCGGCATTATCGGCTGCATTCAGGCCACGGAAATTCTCAAGCTGGCCATCGGCAAGGGCAACCTGCTGACTGGCCGTCTGCTCCTCTTCAATGCGCTGGACATGAAGTTTCGCGAACTGAAGCTGCGCCGCGATCCCCAATGCCCCGTCTGCGGCGATCATCCCACTATCACCGAACTGATCGATTACGAGCAGTTCTGCGGCATCGTTCCGGAACCCGAAAACACCGGCAACCCGGATGAAGTGACCGTGCAAGACATGAAGAAGGCGCTGGATAATCCGGCGCTCGGCATCAAGGTCGTTGACGTGCGCGAAGCTGACGAATATGAAATCGCCAAGGTTGCCGGCGTGCCGCTGCTGCCGCTGAGCGAGCTGGCCAGCCGCTTCACCGAACTGGACCCGAATACGCAGTATTATCTGCATTGCAAAGCTGGGGTACGTTCGCTCAAAGCCCTGAACTTCCTGCGCCAGCAGGGTTTTAAATATGTCAAAAGCGTGAAGGGTGGCATCAGCGCCTGGTCGGATGAAATCGACCGCAACGTCCCGCGCTACTGAGTTAGCCGATCATTAAACAAAAATCCCCGGCTGGAAACGGCCGGGGATTTTGCTTTTCACCACCAGCACGCAGCAACATGTTGGCCGCAAACAGGCTGTCGAATTTGCGCCAAATTGTCACTACTCCCCCATCACCCGAAAGAGTTGGCCAGTGCCAGCCGGGAGTAACCCTCGAAAACATTGGCAAAAATGCTGAATAAACCCGGGGTTTTCCGGATAAATGGCGCTATTTGTGCCTGATTATCTCGTGCTGAATAACGATCTGCCTCAGTTGCCCACTTGACCGACGGGCATCCATGCATTAAGGTGACCATCAAGGTTCGGGCAATTCTGCCCGGCCATCCGTATCAAGGAGAAATTTCCCCATTTCCTAAAAGTTATGAAAACTGGATACCTTATTGACATGGACGGAGTCATTTACCGGGAGAATCATTTGATTCCCGGCGCGGCTGACTTTGTCCGCGCGCTCGTGTCTACCGGCACGCCGTTTCTGTTTCTCACGAACAATTCCGCGCCTACGCCCGAAGATTTGGCAGTGCGGCTGAACCATCTGGGCGTGCACGGCCTCTCGGCCAGGCATTTTTACACCTCCGCGCTGAACACGGCGGAGTTCCTCAGCGAGAATGATCCCTCGTGTACCGTGTTTGTGATTGGCGAAGGCGGATTGCTCACCGCGCTGCATGAGCGCAAAATCGCCAGCGACGCCATCCGGCCCCATTACGTGGTCGTGGGCGAAGGCAGCACCACCATGGAACGCCTCGCCAAGGCGCATGAATGCATCGAGCGCGGCGCCCGCCTGCTCGCCACCAATCCGGATAACTGGTGCCCGGTCTCGAGTGAAAAAACCCGTCCCGGCGCCGGCGCCACGGCCGCCTTTCTGGAGGCCAGCACCGGCCGCCGCGCGTATTATCTCGGCAAGCCCAACGGCTATATGTTCCACCGCGCCCGCCGCAAACTTGCAGAACTCGCCCTCACCGAACCCGAAAACGTGGTAATGATTGGCGATACCATGGAGACGGACATCCGCGGCGCGTTCGAGGCCGGAATGCAATCCTACCTGGTGCTCAGCGGGTCCACCCAGTTTGAAAACGTCGGTGATTATGTATATCACCCCACACGCATTCTGCAGACGGTTGCCGATCTGGTGGAAGAAATCCAGACCGGCGTGCCTTCCGACCGGATGGATAGCCCGATTTTCCATTCCGATGGTTTTCACAGCAACAAGGCGGGCAACCGGCATCAGACGGATATCTTCGCCTTTCACAAACCGCGTCCCCGCCCGGCGATGACGAAGTAACTGCGGGCGGCGACGGGGTTGACAGATCGCACTCGACAAGCGGATTCGCCGCGCCGCATCCTTGCGGTGAATTCGCATGAAACTTGACGCCATTCTATCGCCTGCCGAACTGCCCGCGCTGGCCCGCCGCGACCTGCGCCCGACGGTGTGCGTGGTTTTTGATATTCTCCGCGCCACCAGCACATTTGTGACGGCCCTGCATCATGGTGCGGCGGCAATTATTCCGGTGAGCGAAATCAGCGAAGCCGTGGTGTTGCGCCAGAAGCATCCGGACTGCCTGCTGGCCGGCGAACGTGATGGCGTGAAGATTAGTGCCGCGCAAAGCGGCGGGGTGGATTTTGACCTCGGCAATTCGCCGCGCGAATTCACGCCGGCAACGGTGCGTGGCAAAACCATTGTCAGCACCACTACAAATGGCACCCGCGCCTTGCGCGCCTGTACCGGTGCCCAGGCAGTGCTGGCTGGCTCCTTTCTCAATCTCGCCGCCACGGCCACCTATTTGCAACGGCTGACCCCGGCGGAAATCCTGCTGGTCTGCGCCGGCACAGGGGAAGGGGTGGCGCTCGAAGATGTGCTGGCGGCCGGTGCGCTGGCGGAACAATTAAGCGGAAAATGTTCGGATGCCATACAGATTGCCCGGCAGATGTATGCCGGTGCCCAGGCCAATCTGACCGCGGCGTTGGGCAGTTCACAAAACGGCGCGCGGCTGTGCGCCATTCCCGAGTTGCGTGAGGATGTCGCCTATTGTGCCCGCCGCGACAGCGTGTCACTTATCGCGATAACCGATGCCAGCGGCCGGTTGCACGCTCAAGCGTAGGTATTTCCAAACTTCAAAACCGCACGGTGAGATTCAGTCCGCCGCCGAGATCCAGCTTGTCGTAATTCTGCGCGTAGAATCCGTCGGTATTCAGGGTGTCGTACCCGGCGAAGGCGCGGAAGGTCACATTGGCGGTGACCGGGCAATAGAGGGTCAGCCCCAGCGAGTGGAGGTAATCCGTCCGCTGAATGTCCGTATAATGCGTGTATTGAAACCGGTAAAACGGCTGCAAAACGGCATGCTGACACAGCCGCCAGCTGCCGACGAGCACAAGGCTATGATCGGTGCGGTCATTGTAACCGGTGGAATAGCTGCCGGGTGGCAACATGGTTTTGGTCCCGCGATAATCACCTTCGTAGCCAAGTGAAATTGCGGTGTTTTCGGATAGGGTAAAACTCCGGCGAAACGACCAGTGCGGCACGTATTCCCGGTAAAATTCACTGTAATCGGATGAGTCCAGCAGGCGTCGGAAATCCAGGCCAGCTGCGAACACCCAGTTCGCCCGCCGCCAGGTAATATCTCCAAAGGCGGTGGAGGCGTTGAAATTAAAGGCATCCAGACCGACATTCCGGATGGAACTGGTGTGCGAATCAAACACCGTCAGGCTGTCAGCACCCGCGAGGTCGTAGTTGAACCATTGATGTTGGTAGCCGGCCCGCCAGGCCAGTTCGCCACCCGCGAAAGCGGCAGGCGCGGGCGCGAGGGCGGCCTGCACGGTGCTGACCAGTACGTCCGCTCCCTGCTTACCCTGGCTGGCGAGGAACATGTTGTCAGTGTAAAAATACTGGGCATCACCGTAGGCCTCGAAGAGGGTGCGACGATGACGGGGTTGGAGAACAGATTGCGGGCCAACGTCATCGGCTTCGCCAGAATAGAGTTCCGGGACACTGTTGGTGCCGCCCAAGGCCTGGGCGGATTCCTGAAGTTCGCGGCGTTGCTGCACGGTGTCCACCTGCTGATTGGCGCCGGAGAGTTGGGCGTACACCGAGGGGGTGGTCAGGGCCAGACAGACCGCCAAGCCGGAAATTCGAGTTTGCATGGGTTTATTATGAGGATTTTAATCGGATGAATCAAACGGCCGAAATCACGGTGGCTGATTGGACCCTGGCTGATAATTACTAATTGGCACCAATCCGGAGCCACCGGAGCTGCCGGGTGTGGGCGAACCTGAATTGGCCTGCCCGCTACCGTAGAGGGATTCGATCTGGCTCGGCGTGATGGGTGCGGGGATGGCAACCTGATAGGTGCCATGCTCCTGGGCATCCAGTCCATTACCCGGCACAGGTGGAAACAGGTAGGCATCGGCCGGCCGGCCGGTGTCGGTCAGGCTGCCGGAGGTGAGCTGGGCGGTTTGATCGTGAATGGCCCGGAAGATGAAGGGCAGCGAGGAAAGTTCATGCGAAAAGCCGTTGATCAATAGCGAACCGCTGACGAGTTTCGCGAGATTGATGTCCAATATTGGGCTGAACCGGGTGCCACCGGGCAGTACATAAACCATCTGGCCGGCGTGAAGCACCGCGGACTGGCCATTGGCGAGCGTCACGCTGCCTTCGCCTTCCAGTAGAATCACCTTGAATCCGTCGTCGATGGTGGAGGAGACAATCAATGTAGTGCCGAGCACCGCCGCCGCCGCGCCACCAGATCTGATGGTGCCGCCGCCCAGACCTTTGGGGGAATGAAACAGCAGATTGCCCTTTTCCAGGTTCAGGGTGCGGCCCTGGTCTGCGAAGGAAAAGACCGTGTTCGCCCCGACGCGGGTGATGGTTTTATCCGCCGCCATCAGTTCAGCCCGCGATTGTGATCCGGTGCGGACCCGGTCGGGTGCCTTGAGGAGGACAGACATTTTGGACGGGGTGGCGGAACCGTCGGGAGTCAGCGTACTGACATCATTGATGACTTCGGTAAAGGTGCTTTCAGTCAGGGGAGCGGCGGCACCGCCGAACTGGCAAACAAGATATACCGCCAGAATAAGAAGGTTTGTTTTCATGCCGTATGTCTGCTAATCTAGCCCCGCTCGCCGCTACTCGCAACCAATTGTTACTGGCCGGCAAACCGGCTGGCAATCATTCCGGCCGCGCACATCGGCGGTACATCGGCAGTCAGTTAAATATCGGCTGCCATACTCAATTCAAAAGCCTGTTTCTCATGCTGGTTTAAACATATCACACTGCCAGTCAGACTGGTCACGGTGCAGAGTACTCACGACCGCCTGCTTCGCCGACAATTTGCGTGCCACCAGCGACCATCAACGTCGAGGACATATCCGTTTGATAAGCCCCATGATCCTGGGCATCCAAGCCGTTGCCTGGCATCCGTTGGCGAAGGTAATTATCTGCCATCAGTCCAGTATCGGCGAGTCCGCCGGCGGCAATCTGCGCGTTTTGATCGTGAATTGCCGTTTGAATGAGCGGGAGCGAGGAGAGGTCATGGGAAAATCCATTGATTAAATGCGAGCCACCCACCAGCTTGCCAAGATTAATTTTAAGCGTCGCACTGAATTTGGTCCCCCCCGGTGAAACATATACCATCTGGCCGGCCAGGAGCACCACCGACTGGCCATTTGCCAGCGATACGCTGCCCTTGCCTTCCAGTAATATGACTTTAAACCCACCATGCGAAGTGCAGGAAACCATCAGGGTGGTTCCCAGTACCGCCGCCGACGCACCGCCGGATTTAATGGTGCCGCCGCCCAACCCTTTGGGTGTATGAAAGAGGAGACTGCCCTGTTCCAGATTCAAGGTGCGACCGTGATCGGCAAAGGAAAATACTGTATTGGCACCCACGCGGGTGATGGTTTTGTCGGGGGCAGTCAGTTCCGCGCGGGATAGGGGTCCGGTACGCACCCGGTCCGGTGATTTCAACACGTCAGCCAATTTGGCGGAGTTGGCCGAGCCATCCGGAGTCAGTGTGTTGACCTGCTGGATTACCTCGGTGAAGGTGCTTTCGGTAAGGGGATCGGCCAAGACTAAGAACTGGCATACGAAATATAACGTCAAAATATGAAACGTTGTCTTCATGCCTTAATGCAATTAGACTGTAGCCGTCCGCCGCCGATTTCGCAACTAATTGTTACTAAGTAATTAAATGGTTGAAAAACATTCCAGTCAATTTCACCTGCGCCGGACCTTGGTGGTGACCGTGTTATGTGCGGTGGTGACGATCCTGGTGCTGCTGGTGGAATTCTGCGGGCCGGTGGCTGTGCAAGCACCGCTGAATGATGCGGAGAATTATTTTCAGGATTTCTTCAGCCGCCATGGACGGTTTACGCCGGCCAATACAAATCTTGTTCTGATCGGGATTGACCGGCCCAGCTATGACGACGTCATCCTGCCGGCTGAGGCGCAGAATGATCCCGTGCTGGCCGCGTTGCGCGGACGGTTTCCGTGGCCGCGCAATGTCTGGGCGGCCCTTATCACGCGGCTGACGAAGGCCGGCGCAAAAGTCGTGGTGCTGGACCTGGTTTTTGCCGCCGAATCCGAAGGTGATGCCGAACTGCGCGCCGTGCTGGATCAAGATGACGGCCGGGTGGTGATTGGCAGCGCGCTGAATCGCACCGAATCGGACCGGGGTGGGATGCAAGGTTTGACTACGCCGGTAACGACACTGATACCCGACCAGGCGAACCGGCCGGGGGCGCTGGATGCGCGGGTCGGTTTTGTCACCATCTGGCCGGATGATGATGATGTGTTCCGACACGCCCGGCTGCGGGCCACCAATCATGAGATGGGCGACGTCGTATCCGCACCGCCTGGCGCACTGATCAAGTCGCTGGATGCCCGGGCGTTGGACGACGCGGACGTGACCAATGCCGTCGTGACCGGGGCCGAACAGCAGCGCATCCGCTTTACGGGTCCGCCCGGGACATGGCCGGTTATTTCGCTGGCGGATGTGCTGACACCCAAACTGTGGGACAGCAATTTTGCCCACGGAAAAATTTTTCGCGGCAAGATAGTTTTAGTCGGCCCCATGGCAAACATTTTTCAGGATCTTCACCGGACTCCGTTTCAAGAGGAGATGGCCGGACCGGAAATCCACCTGAACATCCTTAATTCGGCCTTGGCCGGCGAAGCTTTGCGCGAATCACCGCCGCTGGTCACCGGGGCATTCATTGCGCTGGCCGGTCTGCTGGCGGCGGCATTATGCCAATACGTGCCGTCACCGCTTCGGCGGCTGGCGGCGATCCTAATCGCCGGTGCGGGCATATTTCTGGTGGTGCGCTTTTCGTTCGATCATTTCAATCTCATCTTTCCACTGGTCGGTCCGCTGCTGGTGCTGGTGGTGGCAGGCATCGGGGCGCTGACCTATGATTTTGCCGCAGAACGGCTGGAACGCATGAAGCTGCGCCACACGATGGGACTGTATTTTTCGCCACGCGTGCTGGATGCCGTGCTGGCGGACCCGGGGTCCATGCGCCCGCGCCGGGCGGAGGTCACGCTACTGCTGACCGATCTGCGCAATTCCACGCCACTGGCGGAGGCGCTGGGCCCGCAGGGTATGTTTGATCTGCTGAACCGGGTGTTTGAAGTTCAAACGGGTGCCATCATGAGCGAGGAAGGCAACCTGGAACATTTCCTCGGCGACCAGTTTCTCAGTTATTGGGGCGCACCGAAGGCGCAGCCGGACGCCGCCGACCGCGCCGAACAGGCCGCGATGAAACTGATCCGGGCGATGGAGGAATTGCGGCAGACACTGTCCCCGGAGATTCAAAAACTATTCGGCTACGGCGTGGCCCTGCACAGCGGCAACGTGCTGGTGGGCAACAAAGGCTCCGCGCTGCGCCTCGATTACGGGCTGGTAGGCGACACCGTGAACGAGGCGGCGCGCGTGGAGGCCCTCACAAAATATTACGGTGTGCGCCTGCTGGTCACGCGCACCACCTTCGCGCAGTTCAGTACGCAGGGAACGCGCCGGCTGCTGGATCGCGTGATCGTCAAGGGCAAGAGCGAGCCGGTGGAATTGTTTGAATGCGAGAATCCGTGTACGGCGGCCCATTACCGGGAAATTTGCACCCGTTACAAAACGGCTTACCACGAATATTATCAGGGGCGTTTTGCCGGAGCGCAGGGCGAGTTCGAAAAACTGGCGGCAGAATTTGCCGATGGGCCCTCCAAAGTACTCGCCGAACGCTGCGCCCTGCTGACCGCCCACCCGCCGGCGAATTGGAATGGCATCTGGAAAATGGAGGCGAAGTAAGTTTATTTACCGCAAAGAACGCATAGCACACAGAGATAGCAGGTGGCTTTCATCAACACACGAGCAGAAGTATGCTGCCCCTTAATCACCATTACATAATCAAAGGATATGTTTCTTTGGGCTCTTTGCGATCTTTGCGGTAAAAAATAAGTTCGACTCACATCGCCGGGTTGCGCGGAAATTTGGCAAACGGGAGGCGTGCGCCGCGGTATTGGGTCTGATCGGCGCGGATGGGGACGGGGGCCAGAAACAGCGCTGCGCCGCTGGCGGAGATCAGATCGTCCTGATCAATGCCGTCGCCGCTCACGCCGATGGCTCCGATGAGGACGCCGTTCCGATAGAGTGGAAACCCGCCGGGGAAAATGGTGATGCCATTGGGCAGGTTGGGGTCGGTATTGGTGCTGGTGGTGAAGACCGCGCCATTCACCGGATTGGTCGCGGTGATGGCCGTGGACGTGATGATGGAAAAACGTTCCTGCAAGCCGAAGAACAGGCCCGGCTGCGTGCCACCAATGCCCGGCGGGTACAGGCTTTGCGCCAGAAACCCGACCGTTCGCGCGGAATAGGCGCGGTTGGAGGCGGAAAAGAAAACTGCTGTGCGCGCCTTCTGCACGGCCACATCCCAGCTGAAGCGCGTGGTGTTGGAGGACGTGCAAAAGGTGCCGAGGACCACTGGCGGGATGCCGTTGGAATTCGGGTTGTTGACCACCGTGATGAACACCTGGGCTGTCTGGCCTCGTGGCAGGCGGATCCCGGCGCGCGTGGTGCGAGCCCGGTTGGCGGCGGTAGCGATGATGTTGGAAACTTCCAGCGCCGTCAGCCGGGCGGTGCCGCCCGGGAGAGCCACGGAGGATGGGTCGGCGACAATAGGCTGGCGCAGTTCGCCTGTTTCACCACCCATGGTCAGAACAGGATAGGGATATGGCGCGGGCGAAGCCATGGGCACATAGGGGGAAACATTTTTTCCCGGCAAACTGCCAAAGGGAATCGCCGAACCCGGCGTGGTGGAACTCTCCA
Source organism: uncultured Verrucomicrobia subdivision 3 bacterium (assembly GCA_903820285.1). Classification (GTDB taxonomy): domain Bacteria; phylum Verrucomicrobiota; class Verrucomicrobiia; order Limisphaerales; family UBA11358; genus UBA11358. The sequence continues at coordinate 9,480 of CAIJGS010000106.1, forward strand.
CGTACTCCAGCCGAATGCCGCCCACGAAGACCTGCGAACCCAAAATGACATTTGATGGCTGAAAACCATACTGTCCCGACAGCGCGACATCTTCATTGGCATCAGCCCCGGCAATGACGCCAGGCGTCACATCCGTTGGTTGCAGCCCATCGCCGGCAACGCCAATACCACCAACAAGATGGCCATTTTTGTATAGTGGCACGCCGCCGGGAGTTCCGGCCAGTCCACCCGTAATCGGCAGCGGCGGACAGACCAGCGTCAGCCCCGGCGAACTGCCATAGCTGATAACACTGCCAGGGGCCTTGTATTTATTGATGTCTGAAAAGCCGAGTTGCGAAAAATTGACGCCCACCAGCGGGCCGGGCGGCTGGTTGTTCACGCCCGGCGGATAATTCTGCTGCACGATGAATCCGGCGGTGCGGGAGCTAAAGGCATTGTTGTCGCTGCTCAGGAACGCGGCCGTGCCCGCCTTGGCGATGGCATCGGCCAGCAGTGGGCTGGCGGCGGTGGTGTTCGTACTCAACGCCCAGACACCCAACACCCAGCCTTCACGGTCAGTAAGGGCGATGACCGCGTTGGTGGCGAGCGGTGAATTGGTCAGCACCCGGGCCCGGGACACGGACTGGGCAATGACGTTCTGGACATCCGCCAGCGTCAATTGCCCCTGTGCGCCGGCTGCGGCCAGCAGGGCGGCGAGCAAAAGGCAACAGGTTCGTTTCACACCCGCCGAGGATAAGCGCTTGATTTATTAAAATAAACAACTTCTTATATCAGTGATGTCAGCCAGCCGGCACGAAACTCCATTTCCTGGCAAACCGTGGATACCGGGTTGTCTCGCGATTTCGTGTCTGTGTTTGCATGTTTTTTCCGCCGATACGCCGCCGGCTGCACCGGCCAGCGGGCCCAAACCGCATCAAGCCGTCAGCACCAATACGCCGCCAGCTTCGCCGGCAATCTTCAATCCGGACCCAAACAAGCTGCATCTGCCAGCACCGCCACCCACGGATTTTCACTGGACCCATCGCGTTACTGTCAGCACCAATACTCCGCCCGCGCCGCAATTCAATCCTGATCCCGGGGCCAGTTTGAAGGCGCCTACCAATCTGCCCGTTGGACTGTTTCATGAACCCGAGGCACCCACGGTCTTTACCCCGCCGGAAATTCCGCCGGATCAGTCCCTACCCCGCACCAATGTGCGTCTCAATGATCTGGTGCCACCGCCGGCACCGTTGCCGCGCAGCTACGGTTCCGATCCACTTACCAACGGTCTGGCCCTGCCGCGAGAGAACACGCGCCGGGAATTGCGGATTGACCAAGACTTTGGTGTGCCCCGGTACACCCTGAACCCGGCGGATTATCCGGCCAATACCAAGCCGCGTCCCGACCGCTGGCGCATCGGTTTCGTTCCATGGAAACGCTACACGAGTGGCGTGGTGGAGCAGCCTTACGAAACGCCGGATCCGATGCTCTGGCATCCCTACAAGCAAAGTCTGCTGAAGGGTGACCTGCCCATTATCGGCCAGGATATTTTTTTGGATCTCACAGCCTCGGCGGAAACTGTAACCGAATTTCGCCGCGTGCCCACCGCCAGCGGGGTGAGCAGCGCCGTGGGTGGGGCCTATGAGTTTTACGGCGAGAGCGAACAGATTGGCATCCAGAATAACCTCGCGTTTGCTCTCAATCTGTTTCAGGGCGAAACGGTTTTTCGCCCGGTCACGTGGGATATCAAGCTGGAGCCGGTGTTCAATGTGAATTATGTGGCGGCCCAGGAAACGGGCGTGGTATCGCCCGATCCGCGCGGCAGCCTCACCGGCAATAACAACACCCCACCGCCGGGCAACGGGTTCGTGCAAAACCCCGGCGACATCGGCTCGCTGCTCAACGGTCAGACCGGCCCCGCCGACAGCTACCGCGCCACCCAAAGTACCCAGCGCACGAAAACCTACTTTGCCCTGCAACAGGCTTTCGCGGAAATCCATCTCAAGGATTTGTCGGACAACTACGACTTCATGTCCCTGCGCGTCGGCAACCAGCCGTTCAATGCGGATTTTCGCGGTTTCCTGTTTAATGATGTCAATCTGGGCGCGCGCCTGTTCGGCAACTATGACAACAATCTGTATCAATATAATCTCGCCGTTTTCGACATGCGCGAGAAGGATACGGATTCGGAACTCAACACGTTGAACGCGCGCAATCAGCAGGTGCTGGTGGCCAATCTGTACCGGCAGGATTTCATCTGGCCGGGCTACACGGCCGAGTGGAGCTTTCTCGGGAACTTTGACCACGGCGGCGTGCATTACGATGACAATGGCAACATCGTCCGCCCGGAACCGCTTGGCTCGGTGCAATCGCACGATGAGCGGGTCTATTACCTCGGCTGGGGCGGCGATGGTCACATCGGACGGTTCAACGTGTCGCACCAGTTTTATCAGGCATTCGGCCACGATGATTTCAACGGCCTGGCCGGGCGGCCCGTGAACATCAATGCCCGGATGGGTGCCCTGGAAATTTCCTACGACCACGATTGGGCGCGTTACAAGGCGTCGTTCTTTTATGCCTCCGGTGATGGCAATGCCACCGACGGCACGGCCACCGGCTTTGACACCATCGTGGACAACCCCAATTTTACCGGCGGCCCGTTCAGCTATTGGACGCGGCAGGGATTCAATCTGGGTGGCACGCTGGTGAATTTGAAAACTCCCAGCAGCCTGGTGCCGGACCTGCGCACCAGTAAAAGCGAAGGCCAGGCGAATTTTGTGAACCCGGGCGTTTTCATTTACGGCGTCGGCGCGGAATTCGATGTCACCCCCAAGTTGCGGACATTCGTAAATGCAAATTACATCCGGCTCGCGGAAACCGATCCCATCCAGACCGCCCTGCTCACCGCGAATATCCATCCGGAAATCGGCTGGGATTTGAGCCTGGGCTTCCAATACCGTCCGCTGCTCACGGATAACATCATCATTTCCGCCGGTTTTGGCACCTTGATTCCCGGGCAGGGATATCATGATATTTACAACAACAGCACCGACCCGGTGCCGGGTTTTGACCGCACCTCCCGCACCGGCGCGGTGGATAGCTTTCTCTACAGCGGACTGATCGCCGTCACGTTTACTTACTAGCCATGAACACCAACCCTGAAAATTCATTGTCGGACCCGCCGGAGAAAACTCCGCCGGCCGGCAGCAGCGCCACCGGGCGTCGCCCCAAGTTTTTTCATGCCGCGATCCTGCTGCTCCCTCTGCTGGTGGCCGGCATAGGTTTTGTGCGTTCGCTCAATGCGATTGAGATTTCACCGGTGCCCGCCGGCGAACTGGGTTCCGGGCCCGAAATTTCCGTGCCGAAATTTCCACCGGCGGCTTCGGCCCACGCCCTGCCCAAGCCCAATGTCATTGACCAGGCGCAGACCGAGGCGGACCGCAAATCCCGGGGCTGTCTCCAATGCCATGCCGGCAGCGAGTCCATGCACGTCTCCCCGAACGTGGTGCTCGGCTGCACCGATTGCCATGGCGGCAATCCCACCCCCGGCCTCACCCAGCGGCAGGCCCACGTGGCGCCGCGCAATCCCGTGTTCTGGGAAAGCTCGGCGAATCCCAATGACTCCACCGTCCTGCTCAACCACGAATCCGCCGAGTTCATCCAGTTTGTGAATCCCGGCGACCTGCGCGTGGCCGAAAAAACCTGCGGCCCCTGTCATGCGGAAATCGTCAAGAACGTCGGTCACAGCATGATGCGCCACGGCGGCATGCTCTGGGGAGCGGCGCTCTATAATAATGGCGCGTATCCCGCCAAAAATTACCGCTTCGGTCAGGCTTACGGCCTGGATGGCGTGCCGCTCCGTCTGGACAGCCCTGTCCCCGTCACGCCGGCGATGACCGAGAAATATGGCATTCTGCCGTTTATTGACCCATTGCCGCGTTTTGAAATCAGCCAGCCGAGTAACATCCTCCGAATTTTCGAGCGGGGTGGCGAAGCCCAGTCCTCGCTCGGCAGCCCCAATCCCTTTGAGGAACCCGGCAAGCCCGCCCGCCGTCTGAGCGAACGCGGGCTGGGCACGCTGAACCGCATTGACCCGGTCTTTCTCAATCTGCAAAAGACGCGCCTGCACGACCCGCTGCTGGATTTCATGGGCTCCAACAACCATCCAGGTGATTACCGGAGCAGCGGTTGCACCGCCTGCCACGTCGTGTACGCCAACGACCGGTCACCAACCCATTCCGGCTGGTATTCCAAGTATGGCAACCAAGGTTTGAGCTTCACTGCGGACAAGGCCATTCGTAAAGATGAGCGTGGCCACCCCATCAAACATCAGTTCACGCGTGCCATCCCCACCAGCCAGTGCATGAACTGCCACATGCATCAGGGCAACCTGTTTGTGAATCCCTACCTCGGTTTCACGTGGTGGGACGAGGAAACCGATGGTGAATTCATGTACCCGGCGAAGCAGAAAAATCCGACGCCGGAAGAACTCGTCAACGCCGTGCGCGACAATCCCGAAGCCGCTGCCGCCCGTGGATTGTGGGGCAACCTGGACTTCCTCGAAAAAGTTGCCGAGCTGAATCCCAAACTGAAACAGACGCAGTTCGCCGATTACCACGGCCACGGCTGGATTTTCCGGGCCGTCTTCAAACACGACCGCGAAGGCAACCTGCGCGACCGCGCTGACAAAATCATTCCCCAGGATGACCCCATGAAATTTGCCAAGGCGGTCCACCTTCAGGACGAGCATCTGGCGCATGGCATGCAATGTGCCGACTGCCATTTCGACAAGGATGTCCACGGCAACGGCCTGCTCTACGGCGAGCCGCGCGCCGCCACCACCATCGAGTGCATTGATTGCCACGGCACCATCCAAAATCGCCCGAATCTGCTGACCAGCGGCAACGGCGGCAAAATTGATTTGCGCGCGGATAACACCGCCTGGGGCCCGCGCTTTTTCTGGCAGGGCAAAAAACTGTTCCAGCGTTCCACCATGGCCCCCGATCTGGTCTGGGAAGTGCCGCAGACCGTGGATACGATTGACCCGACTTCATCGCACTACAACGCCAAATCCGCCTACGCCAAAACCATCCTGCGCGACGGCAAAAGCTGGGGCGCCGTGCCCAAGGACAACTGCCCCCGCAATCTGGCGCATGACAATTCCAATGTCTCTTGCCAGATCTGCCATTCGTCCTGGGCCACATCCTGCTTCGGCTGCCATCTGCCCATGCGCGCCAACCAGCGCGTGCCAGCGAACAAGTTTGAGGGCACCACCACCCGCAATTTCACCGGCTACAATCCGCAGGTGGTGCGCGATGACGTGTTCCAATTGGGCGTGGATGCCACGTACAAAAACAATCGCCTCGCCGTTTTGCGCTCCTCCTCCGCCGTCATCGTAAGTTCGCAAAATGCCAATCGCGAATGGGTCTATTCACAGCAGCAAACCATCAGCGCGGAGGGTTACAGCGGCCAGGCCTACAACCCGCATCTGCCCCACACCACCAGCGGCGTGGGCACCACCAAGGAATGTGAGGACTGCCATGTCTCCAAGTCCAATGACAACAACGCCTGGCTCGCCTCGCTGCTCGGCTTCGGCACCGGCACGGTGAATTTCTTCGGCCGCTACGCCTACGTGGGCGAAGGCAAAGGCGGCCTCGATGCCGTCGTCTGGACTGAACAGGATGAACCCCAGGCCGCCATTGGCAGCCATCTGCAAAAGCTCGCTTACCCGGATAATTACCAGAAACATGTCACTGAAAATCACGCCAGGCTGAAGGAATCCTGCCACAAGGAGGGTTCCGAGATTCTCGACCTCCAACTGCGCGGCGAATATCTCTACACCGCCAATGGTCCCGCTGGCTTTGAAGTGTTCGATGTCGCCAACATTGACCAGAAGGGCTTTTCCGAACGCATCAGCACCGCCCCGGTTTCGCCGTTGGGCCAGCGCACCTATGTCCGCACCAAGTACGCCACGAGCGTAACGCTGCCCAGCACGCTCGGCGTGGATCCGTTGCGCTCCCGCCGGCCCGAGAATGAGGAGCAGGCGGTCAGTCCCATCTACGCGTGGGTGTTCATCACCGACCGCGAGGAAGGCCTCGTCATGTCCACCGTCGGCACCTTGCTGGATGGCAATCCGGACAACAACTTCTTCGACCGCGAAAAAATCATCCGCTTCAATCCGGGCGGCAAACTCACCGGAGCCATGCATTCCTTCATGGCGGGCACAAACCTGTACGTCGTCGGCCGCAATGGCCTGTTCGTGGTCGGTCTGCGCAATGATGCGTTGGCAGCCCCGGTGCTGGCCGGTGAATTGACCGCCGGCCTGAATAACCCCCGCGCCGTCGGGGTACAGTTCCGCTACGCCTTCGTGACGGATGCCGAGGGTTTCAAGGTGCTGGATGTCACGGAACCCACCAAACCCCGGCTGGTTCCCGGGGCCGTCATTCCGCTGCGCCATGCCCAGCGCTTCTACCTCGCCCGCACCCGCGTCTATGTCGCTGATGGCACGGATGGACTCGCGTTGATTGATATCACCAACCCCGAAAAGCCGCGTCTCGAACAGCTCTATAATGCAGACGGCCAATTGAACGATACCCGCGCCGTGCAGATTGGCTCCATCAGCGCCTCGGAATTCGCGCTCGTCGCCGATGGCAAAAACGGCTTGCGCGTGCTGCAACTTATCTCCCCGGAAAACGTCCCGGGGCACATGGGCTTCAGCCCCACGCCCAATCCCAAACTCATCGCCACTTACCCAACCCCAACGCCTGCGCTGGCCGTCTCGCGCGGGTTGGACCGCGACCGCGTGGTGGATGAAAGTGGCAACCAGACGGTAGTCTTCGGCCGGCGCGGCTCGCGTCCGTTCCATCTCGATGAAATGCAGAAATTCTACGAGCGGGACGGCGGGCTTTATACCGTTGAGAATGTCACCGTCCAGTCCGGCCGGCTGGTGACCAAATCCGGAGCGCCACTGGAACCAACGGCCGAATTCTCGCCGGTGGATGCGGCACCCACCGCTCCCGTCAACGACAACGAACGCCTGATGCGTCGCGGCCAATGAAAACCCGGTTCACCATTCTGTTGCTGTGCGCCTTCACCCTCGCGGTGAGGGCGCAGGACGCCGTCACCACGATGGCCGGAATGGCCCAAGTGAGCGGCGCCACCAATGGCACCGGTACCAACGCGCTGTTTGGTGATCCGGCGGGCATTGTCGCGGATTCAACCGGCAATCTGTTCGTGGCCGATTCCCTGAATGACGTCATCCGCAAAATCACCACCAACGGCGTGGTCACCACCTTTGCGGGCCTGGCTGGAATTACCGGCACGGCGGATGGCACTGGCAGCGGTGCCCGGTTTAATGCCCCGAGCGGTATGGCTTTCGACCGAAACGGCAACCTGTACGTCAGCGACACCGGCAATAATACCATCCGCAAAATCACCCCGGCAGGCGTGGTCTCCACCTTCGCTGGCGTAGCCGGAAATGGTGGTTACGCCGATGGCACCGCCGGCAGCGCGCTATTCAATTCCCCACTGGGACTGGCGATTACGACGAATGGAACGGTTTATGTGGCGGACAGCGGTAATCATTGTCTGCGGATGGTTTTCGGTGGCAACGTCACCACTTTCGCCGGCAGCCCACAAGTCTGGGGCAGCGCCAATGGCGCCGGCACCAATGCCCAGTTCAATGGTCCCGTCAGCGTGGCCTTCGATGCCAGAGGAAATCTCTTCGTCAGCGATGCCAACAACGACACCATTCGCAAGGTCACCACCAACGCCATCGTCACCACGTTTGCCGGGGCGCCAGGCCAGGATGGTTCCGCCGATGGTCCCGTGGCGGCCGCCCGCTTTCGCAGCCCGGCCGGTTTGGCCTTTGATCTCCAGGGAAATCTGTTTATCGCGGATTCCTTCAACCAAACACTCCGCGAAATTTCCACCAATGGCAGTGTGACTACCGTTAGCGGCACCGCTGGCATTTCCGGCCCAACTGACGGCATCAATGGCGCGGGGAAATTTTTCAATCCTTACGGTCTGGTTATGGCCGCCGATGGCTCCCTGCTGGTGGCGGATACTTATAATGAAACCATCCGCCAGGTGCTGGTGCCCTTCAAACTGTCACTGTCAACCGGCGGGACCGCGCATACCACCACCATTTCCTGGGCCACCGTCATCGGCCAGACCTACCAGGTCCAATCCAGCAGCAACCTGACCGCCGGCTGGGCCAACCTTGGCGCCGCCATGGTGGCCACCAATTTAACCCTGAGCATCACGGACAGCTCTGCCGGGGCTTCGCGCCTGTACCGGGTCTTGCGCGTGGACTGACCGCCGCCGTGAAAGGGTCGGTTGAGGCACGTTAAAAAACAGTTGCTTGTTTTTTTATGTTTTTTAAATTCAGTCCATTACACCTTTGCATCAATAACCTTAAGCGCCAAAAATATGAAATCCAAAGCAGGTCTTGTTTGTTTCGCTGCCACGGTTGCACTGTCCCAGCTTGCCCAGGCTGGTGGCGGAATATTTAACATTCAAAACACCAATGCGACGGGCGTCTCTTATGTGTTTACACCGGGCGGTGCCGTTCCGGCGACCTTTGAATATTCGGTCGAACCCTCCGGCCCCATGTCGTTTCCCAATACCGTGATCCTGGATAATCACCGGGTGAGCTCCGTAACCTGGACGGCTCCGGCTGGATCACATTTCCAAATTACGCCGCCAACGGATGGTGATTATGCCAGTCCGCAACTGAGTTTTGGCATCACCTATGACGGCAGCACCACCGGTCTGGTTGCCTTCAGTTCCACCTATGCGTTCAGCGGCCTGACGGGTACTGCCCCCACGATGTCTGCCAGCAACGATCTGACCACGGCCGATTCTTTGACCCTGGGATATGGCTTCACCGCCACCCAGCCGTTCACCTTTACCAGCTTCAAGGAGACATTCTCCTTTAACAGCAATATCTTTGGTACGTTTGCCTTGGATCCGGATAGTTTCCTGACTTACAGCGGCATCGGCCTGGATACTAGCAGCGATCCATATGCGCTTGACCCCGCCGGGCTCACGATTGTGGCGGCGCCGGAACCGGGCTCGCTGGCTTTGCTGGCTGGCGCAGGCATGCTGGTCGCCGGCATTAAACGCCTGCGCCGCTCAAACGGATAAGATTAAATACCAATGTCAAAATCCGCGCGACCACGGTCGCGCGGATTTTTTTTTGAGCGAAGGTCATTATTGCTTGGGCCGCTCCAGGCTGATGGTATCCGATGAATGGGGCGGCCCGCCGCGTGGCTGGATGAGCTTGGCAATCAGACCGGTCCAGCCCGTCTGATGCGACGCCCCGACGCCTCGCCCGTTGTCGCCATGAAAATATTCATGGAAGAGCAGGCAATCCTTGAAATGCGGATCGTTGGCCAGCTTCGGATGATAATTGAGCACCGGCCGGCGGCCATTTTCATCCTTCACGAACAGCTTTACCAGGCGGCGCGATAATTCACTGGCCACTTCGTCCAAGGTCATGAAGTGCCCGGAGCCCGTGGGACATTCCACTTTGAAATCATCGCCGTAATAATGGTGAAATTTCTGGAGCGACTCGATGATGAGATAATTCATCGGCAGCCAGATGGGACCACGCCAGTTGGAGTTCCCGCCGAAAAGGCCGGACTCGGATTCCGCCGGCCAGTAGCGGACCTCGTGCACCGCCCCGCCGGCCTCCAGCCGGAACGGCTCCGTCTCGTGCACCTTGGACAGGGCGCGCACCCCGAACTCGCTGAGGAATTCTTTTTCATCGAGCATCCGGCGCAGCAGGCATTTCATCCGGTGTCCGCGCAGGAGCGACAGCAGCCGGCGATCGCCGGTGCCGCAGATCTGCCAGCGGGAAACCAGCTTGGCCAGATCCGGCCGGTTGGTCAGAAACCATTCCATCCGGCTCGCAAAATCCGGCAGCATTTGCAGCAGGGACGGCTCCAGCACCTCCACCGCAAACAGCGGCACCAGCCCCACCAGTGAGCGGATTTTTAGCGGAATTTTTTCGCCAGCCGGCAGGCTCAGCTCGTCATAATAAAACTCGTCACCCTCATGCCATAACGCCAGCCCATCGGCCGGCATCGGGCCATGGCCGTCGGCCACGCCGTTGATCGCGGCGGCAATGCTCAGGAAATGTTCAAAAAACTTGGTCGCGATGTCCTCATACACTTTATTGTTCCGGGCGAGTTCCAGCGCAATGCGCAGCAGGTTGGCACAATACATTGCCATCCAGCTGGTGCCATCCGCCTGGTTGATGAAGCCGCCGGTGGGCAGCGCCGAACTGCGGTCGAACACGCCGATGTTGTCCAGCCCCAGAAAGCCGCCCTGAAAGATATTGCGTCCCTGGGTGTCCTTGCGGTTCACCCACCAGGTGAAGTTCAGCAGCAGCTTGTGGAAGACCCGCTCCAGAAAAGCCACGTCGCCCACGTCCTGCGGATTGGTTTCCCGCCGCTGTTTGCGGTCCAGCTGGAATACGCGCCAGGTGGCCCAGGCATGGACCGGCGGATTCACATCGCCAAACTCCCATTCGTAGGCCGGCAACTGGCCATTGGGGTGCATGTACCATTCGCGCGTTAACACATCCAGCTGCCGCTTGGCAAACGCCGGATCCACCAGCGCCAGCGGCAGGGCGTGAAAGGCCAGATCCCATGCCGCAAACCACGGGTATTCCCATTTGTCCGGCATGGACATCACCGTGGAATTGTTCAGGTGGTTCCACTCACTGTTGCGCCGGTGCCGCCGCTCGGCCGGTGGCGCCGGTTGCGCCGGATCCCCTGCCAGCCAACGGCGCACATCGTAATCATAAAACTGTTTGGACCAGATCATCCCCGCCAGCGCCTGCCGCTGCACCCGTCGCAAATCCTCATCCGTAACGCCATCGTGAACCGTGTTGTAAAATTCGTCAGCCTCGGCGATGCGTTGGGCGCAGATCTCATCAAATCCCCAAAACGGTTCCGGCAAGGGATCACGCGCCAGCCGCAGCCGCACCTCCTGCGACCCGCCGGCGGGGATGGTCAGGGGATGATGCGCCGCCATCTTGGTGCCTGAACGGAGGGGATTCACCGCCGCATGATTCCCGTGGATCACATACTCATGAAATGCATCCTTGAAATAACCCGGGGCCTCCGTCTGGCCGTATAGCCGGCGAACATTCGTTTCGTTTTCACAAAACAGCAGTTCTGGGCGGCCATCACAATGCAGTTCATAACGCCCCAGCGAACCGTGCGTGACGATTACGGAGGGATCCGTCGCGCTCAAGTCCGGTTTCACCTGCCCCATGCTCCAGGACCAGGTGTTGCGAAACCATAATTGTGGCAGCACATGGATCACCGCCGCCTCCGGCCCGCGATTATGCACCGTAATCCGGATCAGCACATCCTCCGGCGCCGCCTTGGCGTACTCCACGAACACATCAAAATAACGGTCGTCATCAAAAATGCCTGTATCCGGCAATTCAAATTCCGGCGCATTCTTCCCCCGTTCCCGGTTTTCCGCCACCAGCCGGGCATAGGGAAATTCCCGTTGCGGATACTTGTAGAGATATTTGAGATACGAATGGGTCGGCGTGGCATCAAGGTAGTAATAGACCTCCTTCACGTCTTCGCCGTGGTTGCCCTCCGCATTGTTCAGGCCGAAGAGTCGTTCCTTTAATATGGGGTCACGCCCGTTCCAAAGTGCCACCGCGAAGCAAAGCTGGTTCTGGTCATCGCTAAAACCGGCCAGACCATCCTCCCCCCAGCGATAGGCTCGGCTGCGGGCGTGGTCGTGCGGGAAGTAATCCCACGCCGTACCGCCCGGCGAATAATCCTCGCGCACCGTACCCCATTGCCGTTCCGAAAGATATGGCCCCCACAACCGCCAAGGCTGTTCCTTGCGGTCGGCGGCAGCCAGCCGGAGTTTTTCTGAATTGCCGGGCGACATTGCATTCATTTCCCTAAACCTTTCCCTTATTCCCGGTAATACCGCAAGCCCGAACCGGCCCAATCGACGGTTTCAAATTGGCAAATTTTGTGTTATATTGAACGCTGAATATCCCATTCAATCCAATAGATGAATAAAGACCGCATTATGAAACGAATCAAACAAGCGATGCTGTTGACCGGCTTGGTGATTACCTTGGGCCTGTCGCAGGGATGCGCCTTGCTGCTGCTCGGCGGCGTTGTGGCCGGAGCCGCTTATGGCACGGTTTCCTATGCTAAAAACACCTTGCAGGTAACCGACCACGTTTCCTTGGATCGTTCCTGGGCCGCCGCCAATGCCGCCTTGAAAGACCTCTCGATGATCGTGGCCTCGTCCCAAAAGGACGGCGCCTCCGGCCGGCTGGAAGGTCGGAATGCCAAAAATCAGCCCGTCGTCATCGAATTGATGCGCCAGACCGACAGTGTCACCGAAATCGAGGTTACCGTCGGCACCTTTGATTCCAAGGATAACCGGATGGAAGCCCAGCTGATTTACGACCGGATGAAAGCGCGGTACTAAGCTCCACCGCTTGCACGGGCTCGGACATTATCGCCCGTAGAACGTTCGTTGGAGGCGCAGAGTATTGCGTCCCGTGTCGGTCGGTCTAAAATGGCCAGCATGACCAAGGCCATTTCCGCCAGCGAGCCGGCGGCCGCCTCACCCGCCGGCAGCAGCCCGCGCCCACGCATCACCTCCATTGATGCCGTGCGCGGACTGGTCATGTTCACGATGATTTTCGTGAACGACCTCGCCGGCGCCCCCAGCCAGCTCGTGCCCGATTGGATGGTGCATTTCAGTGACCGCCATCCCGAAGGTGTCAGCGGCATGACCTTTGTGGACCTTGTTTTCCCCGGATTCCTGTTCATCGTGGGCATGTCGATTCCGTTCGCCCTCGGTTCCCGGCTAGCCCGAGGTGAAGCCCGCTGGAAAACCATCGGACATATTCTCATCCGTACCCTGTCGCTGCTCATGCTGGGCATTCTCATGGTCAACGAATCACCCAATGCCAAAGCAATGGGCTGGTCGGCCACCTGGTGGACTGGCCTGATGTATCTCAGCGCCATCCTTGCATTCTGCGAATTCTCCCTCCCCGCACGACCGGCGGCTGACACCACGAAAAGTCGGCGGTTGCATTGGTTGTCGCTGCTGCTGCGCGGTCTTGGTCTGGCCACGCTCGTCTGGCTGGCCTTGGCCTTTCGCGGCAAACACGGCCAGCGTATCATCACCCTGCAACCTTTTTCCATTCACCACGACTGGTACGGGATTCTCGGTTTGATCGGCTGGGCGTATCTCGTTGGGTCACTCGTTTACCTGTTGTTTCGCGGTCATCGCACGGCCTTGCTGGGCTGCGGCGCGTTGCTATTCTGTTTCTATCCGGCGGATAAGAACGGCGTGTTTGATCAAGTCTGGCTCAGCCATTACGTTGACTTCGGCGGCACGCTGGGTTCCCAGGCGGCCATCACCGTAGCAGGGGTGCTGCTGGCTGCCATCCTGCTCGATGCCAAACTTACCGTCGCTGACCGGGTCCGGTTCACCGGCTGGTTCATTGCCGGCTGCGCCGCCGCCGCCGTGCTGACGCATGGGCTCTATGGCATCAGCAAAAATGAGGCCACGCCCGCATGGTGCCTGTGGTCCTGTGCCGTTACCGCCACCCTGTGGCTGATCTTTTATCTGCTGGGCGATGTGCGGCGCATCACGCCATTGAGCAAACCGTTCGCTCTGGCCGGTCAAAATGTCCTGCTCGCCTATCTAATCAGCGAAGGGATGGAATCGTTTCTGAACCTGCTACACCTCGGTGACTGGTATGACCATCTGGCCGAATCCAGCCTGGCCGCCGCCTGTGCCCGCTCCGCGGGTTGCGGTATCGCCATCCTCGCCCTGACGGCCGGTCTCAACCGCCTGGGCTTCCGCCTTAAACTGTGATTCATTTATTATGAAAACGTGCATTGCTCTGACCATTCTCAATCTGCTGGCCTGGCGGGCAGCCGCCTTCACCGCCACCAATCTCAGCAGCTTTGAAGGGATTGAGGCACCGGTACTGCAATATCACGTTGCCAACAACAGCTTCACTCCCGGTGCCAGCGGCAATATCACCGATCAGGGCGACCACACGGTGCGCATGTTCCTTCACTATCGGGCCAATGCCGGGTGGGATGCCGACCGTGACCGGCATGACACCACCCGCCAGCGCGCCGAGGTAAAAGGTCTGGGACCGCACCAGAAGACCGGCGATACGTTCGAATACGCCACCACCTGGCGCACCGACCCCGCTTTCCGGGGCTCCAGCCGGTTCTGCCATGTCTTCCAACTCAAGGCCACGGATGGCGACAACGGCGCCCCGCTGGTAACCCTCTCCATTCTGAATGGCACAAATCAGGCCTGCGTGCATTATTGGTCGGGCGGCTCCAAGGGCTTCATCACTGTCCGCAAATTTGCCTGGTCGCCGGGCGTCTGGGAAAATGTCCGCATCCGCATCACCACCGCCATCAAACCCGAGGGTGCCATTTCAGTATCTGTGAACGGCGATGCGTTTCAGGGCGTCAAAGGTGTGCCGGTGTATCGGCCGGACGCCACCGACTACCGGCCGAAGTGGGGTCTGTATCGTGGCACGGCCAAAGACATGCCCTTTGGCGATGACTACGTGGAGCACAAGGACGCTTCCGCCCGAAAGATGTAAGCATCTGTGTTTGAATCAGGTGGATGCCGGCCGGGAATGGAATTGGATTGACGATCCCCCATCTTGGTGGAATAAAGGTCTTGGGAGAATGTGCCCGGGACAAACAACCACCTGACCTGTTGATCTATGCCAGACCAGCTGCCTGCCAATCCATTTAGCGGGTTCGTACCGAACACCACCCGCTGGAGTGCGCTTAACGCCCGCGCCCTCGTTTATGCCGCCAATCTGGCCTATGAGCCGCTGACGGCAAATATCACAGCCAAAGCCGCCACGTGGGGATTTGACCCAGCCCGCGTCACGGTGATTGCCCCCGCCAGCAGCGTGCTCCAGGCCGTTGTTTTGGGCGGAACCGACAAAGTGGTACTCGCCTTTCGCGGCACCCGGCCCGATCAGTTGATCGACTGGATGGCCGACTTCCAAATTGAAAAAGTTTCGTTTAGCGACTATTTCCCTTCGCCTGACGTCGGCATGGTGCATGAAGGGTTTTGCCGGTTGCTCGCCGGCAGTTGGCAGGAGATTCAGGCGACCGTGAGCCGCTACCAGGATAATGGCCAACCGCTATGGATCACCGGTCATAGCCTCGGCGGCGCCCTGGCCACCCTGGCCACGGCGGCCTATACCTTTGCCGCCCGCGAACCCGTCAACGGTCTCTATACCTTTGGCCAGCCTCGCGTCGGCGATCTGGCTTTTTGCACCCAGAGCGAAACCCATTTTGGCGACATCATGTTTCGCTTCGTGAATGATGAAGATATCGTTACGCGGGTGCCGCCCCGGGTGGTGCCCGGCGTACCGCTGCCCTCCTATTACGGGCACACCGGCCAGTTGCGCTTTTTTGAAGCCAACGGCGCCCTGCATTCTGATGACCATTGGTGGAACGCCTTCCTGCTCGATGTGGAAGTGGGGTTTGCCAATATGAAGGCCATGCTTGCGGCTCCCGTGGCTGATCATTCCCTGGATTCCGTGCCGGGAGGTTATCTCGACCGCATTGAGCAATATCTGCTCGCGGGCCAATACCCGCTGTAATGAAAACGGCACCAGCCTGGAAAGACCGGTGCCGCGAGAAATAAATCCGGCTGGTACTTACACCGTCCGCATCTGGACGGCGTCCACGATTTCCGTGCCCACGGAGATGGCACCGATGATGACCACGTTGTCCCCGTGATTCAGCCGACCGTTTTCCAGCAGCATTTTGATGCCGCCGGCAATGGTGTTCTGCGGTTCGATGAAATCGAATTCCGTCACAAACGAGGTCACGCCCCAGCTCATGGCCAGCTCATTGGCGGATTTTACGTTGTCGCACAGCGCATACACCGGCGAGTAGCGCGGGCGCATCCAGGACGCGTAACGGGCCATGTGGCCGTGGCGCGTGAAGGAGAGGATGGCCGCCGCCTTGAGTTCGTTGGCCATCACCACGGCGCTTTTCACGAGCTTTTCGCGCATGGTGGTCAGTTCAGCCGACTCGTGGAACTGCGCGTTGCCGCTGCGCTCAATGCGCGTGGCAATGCGATCGAATACTTCAATGCACTTGAGCGGGTACTTGCCAACGGTGGTTTCGCCGCTAAGCATGATGGCGTCGGCTTCCTCATACACGGCGTTGGAAACGTCCGTCACTTCCGCCCGGGTCGGCATGGGAGAGCTGATCATGCTTTCGAGCATATGGGTGGCCACAATCACGGGCTTGCCGAAGCGCAGGCAGGTCTTCACGATGCGGCGCTGCACGATCGGCAGTTCATAATAGGGGATTTCAATGCCCAGATCGCCGCGCGCCACCATGATGCCGTCGGCTTCGCGCACGATGGCTTCCAGATTCAGGATCGCCTGCTGGTCCTCGATCTTCGCAATTACGAACGGCTTGGGCTTGCCTTCCTCGAACATTTTGCGGAGCTGCATGAGGTCGCGGGCTTCGCGCACAAACGAGAGCGCAATGAAATCCACGCCCAGTTCCAGGCCGAGCTTCACGTCCCTGATATCTTTGGCGGTAAGCGCCGGCAGGCTGACTTTCACGCCGGGCAGGTTGATGTGGCGGCGGCTGCCAAGTTTGCCGGCGGTGAGCACTTCGCACTCCACCTTGTTGCCGGACTTCGCCAGGACCCGCATTTCGATGTTCCCGTTGTCAATCAGCACCACGTCACCCACGCTGATGTCGTTGATGAAATTCTCGTAATTCACGTCCACCGAGTGCTCTTCCTCGCTCTTTTCGCCCCGCACGGTAAGCGTGAACTTCTGGCCGGGCTTCAGGTCCAGGGGCGACGCGATGTCGCCCGTCCGGATCGCCGGTCCCTGGGTATCCATCATGATGCCCGTAAATTTGCCCCGTTTGCCTGATTCCGCGCGGATATCCGCGAATACGCGGCGCACCCAGTCATGCGGGGCGTGGGACATGTTCAGACGGAAAACGTTGACCCCGGCGTCGATCAGCTTGCCGATCATTTCGGCGGAATCGGTGGCGGGTCCAAGTGTGGATACGATTTTAGTCCGGCGTTCAGTGCCTCTTTGCATATCGGTCAGGGTATCATTTAATGATGAAATGAAAAGATTTAATCGCGCTTTCAGAGGCTGTAGCCGGCCTTTTCAGCTGACATTGGGACGGCTTTACCTTCCTTGCCCAAACCTCTCCCTGCGTGGCGCAACCGCCGTTTTTAAGCCTGGATTCGTCCGGAATCTTGCTTGCCTTGCCGGACGGATTGCGGGATAATTGCGGCTGAATTTTAACCTATTTGATTTATGGCTGATGTAGCAAATCGTTATCCTGAAAACGCCCCGGGCAAGTATTACGTGGACAACCAATGCATTGATTGTGACCTGTGCCGTGAAACGGCTCCGGCCAATTTCAAGCGCAATGACGACGGCGGATACTCCCTCGTTTACAAGCAACCCGAATCTCCGGAAGAAGAGAAGGTTTGCAAGGAAGCCAAGGAAGGCTGCCCTGTGGAAGCCATTGGCGACAACGGCTAAGCGCCCGCCCGAACCTTCCGATTTTTCACCGAGCCTGTCTCCCTCTGGGAGACAGGCTTTTTTTGTCGTGAACTGTGGCTCTATTGGCGAAAGGCATCCTCGGCACAATTGCGCGATATCCCCATGGTAAGTACGGGCAAGCAAAAATGGACAGGCGAACCCGCCATATTCCATCCTCCACCTTCAATCTTTAACGCAAGCGCCGTTACTTCGGCAGCGCGCCGAGGGCCTCATAGCCCCAGCGCAGCATGCGTTCGGTGGTTTCCCAGCCGATGCAGGAATCAGTGATGCTCACACCATAACGGAGCAGGGCCAGATCCTTCGGAATTGGCTGGTTCCCTTCGCTCAGGTGGCTTTCCACCATCAGACCGATCAGCGACTTGGTGCCGCCCAGACGCTGTTCGATCACGCTGTGCCAGACATCTTCCTGCTTGGCGAACTGCTTGCTCGAATTCGCATGGCTGCAATCCACCATCAATATAGGCGGCAGCTTTTCGGAGGCGAGCTTCTCTTCCGCCGCGCGGATGCTGACGGCATCGTAATTGGTCATGGCCCGGCCGCCGCGCAGAACGACGTGGGCGTTGGGGTTGCCGGAGGTGCGGACAATGGCGGTTTCGCCGCCCTCATTCATGCCCAGAAAACTGTGCGGATGGCGGGTGGCTGCCATGGCGTCGATGGCCACCTGCAGGCTGCCGTCCGTGCTGTTCTTCAGCCCCACGGGCATGGAGAGTCCGCTCGCCATTTCCCGGTGGGTCTGGGATTCGGTCGTACGCGCGCCGATGGCCGCCCACGTGATCAGGTCCGCAATGTATTGCGGGACGATTGGATCCAGAAATTCGGTGGCAGCAGGCAGATCCATGCCGTTGATCTGCATCAGCAGCCGGCGCGCCACTTTCAGGCCCGTCTCGATGTCCTGGGAACCATCGAGATGCGGGTCGTTGATAAGACCCTTCCAGCCGATGGTCGTACGGGGCTTCTCAAAATAGACGCGCATGACAATTTCCATGCGATCCGCAAATTCCTTTTGCAGCTTGCTCAGGCGGTTGGCGTACTCCAGGGCGCTTTTTTCGTCATGAATGGAACAAGGTCCGATCACGACGAGCACCCGGGGATCCTCCTGATTGAGAATCCGGACGACCCGTTCGCGGGCGCGAGCGACCGTGGCGTTCACCGCCTCAGTGGTCGGCGTGAGCGCCTTCAGCTCTCGCGGGGAGAGCAAACGGACAATTTCTTTGACGTGCAAGTCCTGCGTGCGATACATGAAATTCAGTGTATCAAACCGGCGCGTCTCGAAAAGCGAAAAGCCTGCTTCATGAGACCGCAGGCAGACAGCGACCCCACTTGGGGCATTGAATTACGAAACCAGCCCTCGTTAAAATATATCTTTATCGTTAAAGAATTACACTATTACCAATTATCAACAGCCCTTCCACCCAATTGGGCTGTGAGCTCATTTTTAAACCCGCTGCGTCGAATACAACGCAGCGGGTGTTGAGAACACGACAATGTTAGGCGATCAAAACGCCTTGGTGCTCAGGTAGAGGCGGTAGTCTTTGATGCGGCCGTTGGGGGAATCCTGGCGAGGCAGGAGGCGCACGCCGGTGAGTTGTTGTTCGGCACCCAAGTCAATGACGAGGGTGTGGGGATGACTCGGGTGCGGGGCGCTCCAGAGGGTGTGCCAGAAGGAGTCGGTATCGCCATCGAAGGCTTTTTCAGCCTGGTCACCTTCGGCGAAGTTTTCCTCGCTGTCTACATAGACCAATTTCCAACCCTTGCGCGCCACAGGTTTGCCAGCGGCATCAAGGGCGTCGATTTCGGCGAGGGTGGTGAACTCATCACCGTTCTGAGAAGAGAGCGCCTGCAGGCAAAGGTAGCGACCAGACTTGGCCGGGAAGGTGACGTCCTGAGCGGAGGCATTGTCCGCCAGCGCGCCTTCCTTGACGAGGGCGGCGGGCCGGAGGCGCGGTTCTTTCATCTGACCGCGGCTAGGATCATTCTGATCCTTGTTGAGCTGGTCGAGGATGGGAGTACTGACGCCAGCGATACTGTGCACATCGTCTTTTAATTGCTCAAAGATGACGATGTCATTGTGCCCCTGCTTGAGCCAGACGCCGGGAACATAGAGGGTCTGCTGCGGTCCAATGTACCAGTAGCGTCCGAGATTGTGGCCGTTGATGAAGACAATGCCTTTGCCCCAGCCCCGGAGGTCGAGGAAGGTGTCACCGACAGTCGCCAGATCAAAGGAGCCGCGATGGATGGCGGGGGCGTCCGAAACGGACGTGGACTTGAAGGTCAGGCCGGAAACATTGTCGAAGGGGAACTTGTACATTTCCCAGCCGGTCAATTCATGATCGCCGAGAAAGACGGATTGGGTGATGCCCTTGCGATTGTTGGGGAGCTGGCCGCCGTAATTGATGCGGCCGCCGTTTTCCACGAGGATGTCGAGGACAGCGGTGGCATTGGTGATCTTCAGATCCATGGCGTCCTGCTGATGGCGGCGGTCGAGAGTGGCGACGCGTTTGCCATCCACGCAGACGACGGCATAGTCGCGGAGCTCCTTGATTTTCAGGGAGGCGTCCACGGGACCGGTGAGTTTGGTGCGATAGAGGACGTAACCGTAGCCCTGGTCGAGGTCTTCGAAGCTGAGGGGCTTCTCGGATTTCACGGGCGTGCCAAGGTTGTCGAACAGGCTGGCAGATTCCGTAAGTTCGACGGAGGGAATTTCGATCACCGGGGTGGTGGCGGGAACTTCAGGGAGGGTTTCGCCGGGGGCGAGGTACTTCGCCAGAACCTTACGAAGGGCAAAGAATTTCGGAGTGGGGCGACCCATTTCATCGATGGGCGAATTGTAGTCGTAGCTGGTGGGCTGCGGCTGGAAGTGGCCGCCGTAATTGGCGCCGCTCATGAAGCCGAACGAGGTGCCACCGTAGATCATGTAGTAGCAGAAGGACACGTTGTTGGTGAGCTTCCATTCGGTTTCACGCGCGAGGCCGCCGAGACCGATGACAGCGTGGGGTTCACCCCAATGATCGAGCCAGCCGGGATAAAATTCCGGGACAAGCCAGGGGCCGTTGGGACGATACTTGCCAATCTCCTTCATGATGCCGGGGCCGCCGCCACCATTGAGGCCAGGCAGGGCGTCATTCGGCAAGGAGCCGCCAGCCATCATGCTGCCGCCGCCATCGGCGGTGAAGAACGGGACTTCAAAGCCGGCGGCGCGATCCATATCGCGGATCTTGCCCATGTACACGTGATCGGCACCGTAGCTACCGTATTCGTTTTCGACCTGCACCATGATGATGGGGCCGCCGTGGGTGATTTGGAGCGGGGCGAGCTGTTCACCGAGTTTATTCAGATACTTTTCGGAGGCGGCGAGAAATCGCGGGTCCTGACTGCGAACTTTCATATCCGGCTGCTTGAGAAGCCACCAGGGGTAGCCGCCGAATTCCCATTCGGCGCAGCAGTAGGGTCCGGGACGCAGAATGACCCAGAGGCCTTCCTTTTGCGCGAGGCGGACGAATTCGGCCATGTCGCCATCGCCGGTAAAATTGAATTCGCCTTCGCGGGGTTCGAGCTGGTTCCAGAACACGTAGATGGAAACGGTGTTCAGGCCCATGGCATGCATCATGCGCAGGCGGTCGGCCCAGTATTCGTGGGGAACGCGGGCGGGATGCATTTCGCCGGCCTTGATTTGAAACGGTTTGCCATCGAGCAGAAACGCGGAGTCGCTGATGGTGAAGGTGTGGTCCGGGGCGGCGGAAGCGGAGGCCGCGAGCGCCAGCCCGAAGGCGGCACCCAAGGCAAGCGCCCGCCGGTGGATGGTTTGTGTTAATGATTTCATAAGCTTGGTGTGGTTAAAAATGAATGATTGCGGGACAAAGTTGGTTACGGATTTGCGCCGAGCATGACCTGAACGTCTTTCCGGCGTGACTCTGGAGTAACGGTCAGTTGTTGCATACGGCCGTTATGGTAGACGCCTTCGACGATGGTGTTCTGCGGAGCGTGGAGTTTAAATTTCACGTCCCAGTCAGCCGGCCAGGCGGGCAGAAGGAGAATGCGGTCGCCAGCGGTGGCGAGGAGCATTTGCTGAAGCGTAAGCATGATGTTACTGCCGTGATCCTGGTCGGGCAGCCAGTCGTAGTTGGGGCCCCACATGGCGGGAAAACGGAAACGACGGTTGGAATTGCGAACCTTGCCGAGGAGTATTTGCTTGGCTTCATCGGTCAGACCCACGAGTGCGGCGCACTGGCCGTCGTATTGCCAGCCAATGGAGGCTTTTTCGAGGCGGTGCTGGAAGGTGTCCACTCCTACTTGCAACTCCGGCAGGCCCACGCCGTAAAGTTCAAAAGGCCAGAGGGCGTAGAGTTCGGGGTTCTCGACATTGCTGCGCTCGGGATTGAATTGTTCGGCTGGCAGGATACGGCCGTCTTTGAGCGGCAACGGCGGCGTGGCGGCGCTGAGGCGGTGCCAGAAGGCGCGCTCGGCGGGTGATGGGGCGGACGACTTAAGGGCGAGCAGACGGTCCAGAACATTGCGCAAACCGGCCACGCTAGGGGTGTCGTTGGTGACGCCATCCCAGTAGGTCTCGACGGCCTGGGCGGGACTGATGATCAGCTTGCCGGCGGCATCGCGGCTGAACCGGGTGTCGTAGTAGCTGAGCACCTGGTGGGCCATGGGAATCAATTCAGTTTGGAGAAAGGTTTCATCGGCGGTGTGCTCGTAATAATCGAGCATCAGGGCGGTCAGTTCCAAGCCTTGCTGCCAGGCGTATTGCCAATAGGGACATTGAACCTGGTTGGGCTGAAGGCCAGTGCGGTCCCAGCCATAATCCCGGTTGGCGTAGGTGCCGAAGATGGTCATGGTCTCGGGGAAATAGGCACCGGTAGCATGGTGATAGAGTTGCGCGCGCGCGGTAGCCAACGGCAGGGCGCGTTCATAAAAGTGGAAGAGCGTGGGGAGTTCATCGAAGTCACCCCGGGCAATCATCGGGAAATAGGGCAGGCGCGTGTTTTGCCACCAGAAGCAATCACCCCATTTGCGCCAGTCGGCGTTGAAGTCGGGACCGCCAGCGTACTTGGGGTCCACGGTAAAAATGGAGCCGTTGAATTTGATGGGATAGTTGCCGCGGCCGGCGCAGGCGGTCATCCAGCGTTGGAGGACATAGGCCTGGGTGACGCGGGAAGGGGCGGCGGTGCCCGCACCTTCCTCGGCGACCAATTTGCCATTTAAATAAATGCGGCGGATGCCGGTGGCAGCATCGGCGGTGGCGGCGACGTGCTGCCATTCGCCGGGTTTGAGGCATTTGGAGACTAGCATTTCTTCGGAGCCGACGATGAAACGGAGGGACAAGCCAGGGTAGGTGTCGAACAGGAAGCCATCGCTGCCGCCAGGGGTGATCTTGTCAAAGATGCGGCCGGATTCGCCGGGGGCGGGTTTAATCCAGGCGGCGACGGTAAAGCCATTCGCCAGGGAAATATCTTTCAGCGGCGGAGTGGCGGCGGGCGGGGTCGCGGCGAGGGCAGTAATATCGGCGGAGCTCAGTGCATGTGCCCGGGCTACAGCGCCGGTGATGACGCCGGCAAAACGGCTGCCGCCGCCGGCGTCCTGGGCGAGTTGCAGGTGATGCTTGCTTTCCGGCAGGCTGCCGGTGTCACCGGTGACACTGATCCAACTGCGGTTCCAGAATTGGTTCCACCACATGGCGGTGCGGTCACTGGCGATGGCGGCATCCATGGGGGTGGGAAGCTGGCGCTGCCATTCGGCGGCATCGGCGGTCTGGGCAGATTCGGTGGCGATGGCCAACGAGAATTCTGTAACGGCAGTGGAGGTTTGTAGAGCATGATTACCGGCGCTGACGAATTCTTTGCCAGTCATCCGGCCGCCAAAGGTGCGGCGCAGGAGCGGGTCGGACACGAGCGCAGCGAGAGATTCGAGGCCCTGATGTTTGAGCGTGAGCGGGACGACGGAGCTTTCATTGCGATGGTACCAGGTGACGGCATCCGACGATCCGGTGAAGATGTCGGCACTTTCGGAAACTTCAATATCGGCGGGTGCGGCCTGCATGGTCCAGCTCGAGGCCAGTTCGTTGCCTTTAAGAATATGCTTTTCGGTGCGCCAGTTTTCGATGGTGGCAGTTACGGTGCGAGGAACCGAGCCGGTGCCGGTAACGTGGATAACCGGGGAGTCGGCATCCACGAATACGTGCAGGAAGGCATCGTCGGCAGCGATTTCGATCTGGCCATCGCGCAATTTCAATACCTGACGGAAGGCGGTGCCTTTGGCCAGTGGACTGGGCGAGAGATGCACCCGAACGCGGCCGAGCTTCAAGAGGCGGTTGCACTCGCTCCAAGCGTCGGTGCGGGAAATGTAAAACAATAGGTCACCATTGGATTCAACCCAGACGTTGAGTCCGACTTCGCCATTGCCGATGGGCATGGAACCGGCGGGGGTTTCACTGGGCGAACTCCATACCACATTGTAACGATCAAGTTCTCCCAATGGGTCAAAGGCCGGAGGCACTTCGAGCGAGACTTGCTGTGCGGAAACGGATGGACTGGCTGCGGGTGTGAAGGCCAGCAGAGCCAGCGTGACCATAACGGTCGCGGTTGTGAATTTCATAAAATTTTAATGGGTGGAACGCAACTTGAGTTGCGCGGGTTTTAAGCCGGGAGCGGCGGCCTGGATGGCAATCCGGCCCGAAGCGAGGTCACGGGAACGGATCAAAACGGTGGCAATGCCCGCCTCGGCGGACGGATTGGCAGGGCTGATGCATTCGGCGGATCCGGTGATGGCAAATTGAACGGTGTTGGTTGCATCGGGCACGGGGTTGCCGGCGGCATCCAGGATGGCGGCGCGGACAAAAACGGCGTCCGTTCCTTCGGCGGCGAGCGGGCGGTCTTCGAGTTCGGCGGTCAGTTGCAATTGGGCCGGCGCGCCGGGGGTGTGGCGGATGGCGGTGGCAACGGGCTGGCCGTTGATAAAGCCGATGGCTTTGAGTTCGCCGGCGGTGTAGGTGACGGGGGCAAAGGTGAAGGGCGGATGCGCCACGTGGCGGCAATTGCCACCGTCGCACATGGCCAGATAATCTTCGCCCTGAAACTGCTTCAGGTTTTGGGCGGTGACGGCTTCATCCTGATTTACGTTCTTGCCGCTGGCCATGTAGACGGGGTCGGCTTGCGGATGCCAGACGCCGTATTCGGAGTCGGGGCCGGCATCAGGTTTCTGGCGGGCGACGGTTTTGCCATTCACCTGCAATTCCACTTCGTCGCAATTGGCGAAGACAACGACCTTGGCCGGAGATACGCGGGGAGTCCAATAGTTGGCGATGTAGATTTCCGGGGCGTTGGTGGCGCGCTGGCTTTGGAAAAAGTAATAGGAGAATTTGGGGAGCCGCAGGTAGTCGAGCACACCGCAGCGGCTGATGGCATTTTCGCGGCTGCAACCGCGGAAGTGATCGGTGCCCACCCAGATGCAATCGCCGATGCTCCAGTCCACGGCGAGGTTCATATTGTGAACCCAAAGGAAATTCCAAGTTTGCAGGAGAAGTTTGTTTTCGCCGGCGCCGAGCGGCTCGCGGGTGGTGCTGTGTTCGCCGCCGAAGGCGTAGTCGCCATATTCGCGGACGAAGGTGCGGCGTTTACCCGCAAAACCGGGGGCATTGGTGTTGCTGCCATAACCGCCGAGCCACACGGCGTAGGGGACATCAAAATGACGGCCATCCTTGCTGGCGTAGGTATCGCCCGAGGTGAACATCTGGGTGCCGGGATATTCCTCATGGGCAACGCGGGCGCAAGCGGCGTAAAAGCGATCGTGGCCGTAGGTTTCATTGAGACTGACCTCCCACATGATGGCGCAGGGATGATTGCGGTGCCAGCGGACCATTTCGCGGACGTTCTGTTCGGCCAGGTTCGTGAACGTTTCGTCCTTGTTAAAATATTGCCAGCCGGGGGTGCAGACGGAAACCATGAGGCCAAGTTCATCACAGGCATTCATGACGGCCGGAGATTGCGGATAATGGGCGAGGCGCAGAAAATTGAAACCGGCGTCCCTCAGACGTTTGAGATCGCGATAGGCGGCGTTGTCGGGCACGGCATTGCCGAGCCAGGGGAAATCCTGATGGCGGTTGGCACCGCGCAGGGTCAGCGGAGCGCCATTCAGGACAAAGCCAAGCTGGTCATCGTAAGTAAGAGTGCGGATACCAAAATGGGTGGATTGCGAATCGGTGATCTTGGTTCCGCGCCGGATTTCGGTTTTCAAGGTGTAGAGCCAGGGATGATCGGGATGCCAGAGCTGCGGATTTTTTACGGTGAGGTGACGCTGGATGGCGGTTTCATCGCCGGCCGCAAAGCTGTGGGATTCCGCGCCGGCTTCGGCAGCCACTTTGCCGCCGGGAGTGAGGACGGTGAACCGGACGGTGATATTGGTGGCGGTGGGGCCTTCGTTCAAAACATCGGCCTGGCCAATGAGGTCGGCGGAAGTTGATGAGGCGGATTCAGTGCGGATAAAGATACCGCCACCGGCGACGCGTTGGGCGGCGACGGGATCGGTCAGGTGCAATGGATCGGTGATGACGAGCCGGACGTCACGATAGAGGCCGCCGAAGTAGGAAAAGTCGAGCTGGTCATGTTTTTTGCCGGGCGGAATCAACGGCTGGTCGGTGTTGTCCAGGCGGACGGCGATGACAGCGCCACCGGGTTCCGTGAGCGCGGCGGTGAGGTCTACGGTGAAGGGCAGATAGCCGCCGCGATGGGTGAGCACATGCCGGCCATTCACCCAGACATCGGCGACTTGCATGGCGCCTTCAAACAGCAGGGAAACTTTTTTGCCATGCCACGCAGAGTCCGACTCAATATGACGGCGATACCAGCAGAGGCCTTGAAAATAATGGAAGGCGGATTCCGGCGGCTCAATGCGGACGGTATGCGGCAGGCGCACATTTTCCCAGGCGGTGTCATCGAAGGCAGCAACGAAGGGATTCGTTGGCGTGGTGATGGACGGAGAATCCAGCCGTTCAAATTTCCAGCCATCGTTCAACGGTAATTCCAAGCGACCACCAGCGGGCAAGGCTGATCCACCCCAGGCCAGCGGTGCGAGGGCAACCACCAGGAGGGTGAACCATTTCAATTTTTTAACAAAGCGCATCATGACAGGCAATCAGAGGTGCGGCCCTTTCGCGGAGAGCTGAAGGTTGATGGTATCTGCCAAGGGTGTGCCAATCTGCAAAGGGCGTCGCTCGGTGGCAAAGTGGGTGCCGAAAAAGCCATCACCGCCGCCGGTATGAAACCCGGCAACCAGTAAACCGGCCTGTTCGCCAGCCACAAAGGCGCGGATAGATTGATGGCCGTCGGAAACAATCGCGAGGCTCTCGTGCGATGAACCGAGGGCAGCTTGGAGGATGCCGCGCTTGGTACTGGTGAAATCATTGCCGCCCAGAATGGTGGCATCCAGTGACCATTCCGACTTTGGCTTTTGCGTGGCGTAAGGCTGGCTCACCGCAGCGACATGAGCATGAGCCGTCCCCGCAGGGCGGCCGATGTGATTGGCGGGATACGCGGTCCATTGGGCCTGACGATTCCAGGCAAGGGTGTCGAAGTTTTTAGGCGTGAAGAACACCATGCCCCACTGGCGGGGATTTTCCGATACGCGGGATTTGAAAGCGTAGTGAAGTTGGACTTTGCCGCCGGCATCCAGATGGAGAATGTAACCTCCGTCGGCATCCGTGCATGAACCTTTGACCACGATCTCGACAGCTCCGTCAGCCACCGCATGGGCTTGAACTGACTCGGCCTGCCAGCTTTCGCAGACGTTGTTCAGGGGTTTCCAGACGCCGAGATCCACGGGTTCGCACGCTTCGGTTTGCAAGGGCAGGATCATCAGGGCCGGGCCGCCGGTGAGGGTGGTTTTGTTGCGGACTAAGGCGCGGATAAATTGTCCGGACTTACGATCAATCACATATTCGACAGCATCGCCCTTTACCTGGATGGTTTCCGGGGACTCGGTGATGGTGAGGGCTCCGGAAGAGGAAGGTGCCGACACCGTCGGTTCGACGGGATGACCGAAGGTCAGATTTTCCTCGTCACACACAAAGCCGCGCGGATCGGTGAAAGACAGGTTCAAAACATCGCCATTCTTTACGTTTTTCTTCAAGGCGAGTATCAGTTCGCCTTCATGCCGGGCGGGAATATTGGCGGTCAGCTTTCCACTGGATCCAGGGAAAGACCAGGTGATTTTGAGTTCGTTGAGATTGGCAAAGTTGTAGCGGTTCAGCACGGGGATGCGGATGGTTTCCCCGGGAGCGGGCACAGGGAGTTCACGGACGGTGACGCGTACGGGCGAGTAGGCATTCTTCACGTGCAAGGTTTCCGGCTTGTCGCGCCGCCAGCCGTCGCAAATAGCGCCCCACATGCCGTAGCCGACAAACTTGCCATCGGGCAGGCAGAACACGTCATCGATACCAGCCCAGATGGCACCGCCGAGGCAGCCATCGTGCTGATACATCAAATCGTTCATGCGGGCGAAGCCGCGGCCCCAATCATCGCGCACGCCAGGATCGGTCACGAGTTCGCGACGGTTGTAACATTCCACATGGCAATACTCGCCAAACAGGACGGGGCGTTTTTCTTCGTCACATTTCGCAGGACCGTTTTCGCCGGGGTAATGGTAAACGGCGATGTCCGCCTGGCTGTTGGCATTGTTATAGCCGCCCCAGCATTGGTCATGAAAGGATGTAGGGCGCGTGGGGTCGGCGGCTTTCACACGCAGGTTGACTTCGGCAAAGAGCGGGCTCCAGCGGGATTCGTTGGCGAGCGACCAGATGGTAACGCAGGGGTGATTGCGATTGGCGGCGAGGTTTTCGAAATTAGCGCGCAGCAGGTAAGGAAAGAATTTGGCGTCCTGATAATTCCAGCTTTGCCAGACGGAATTTGCACCATGCTCGACCCAGCAAAGCGAAGCTTCGCACTCGACGAAGAAGCCGTATTCATCGCAGAGGTCGAGGAACTCTTCGGCGGGCGGGTAATGGCTGGTGCGAATGTAATTCACGTTGGCGGCGCGAAAGAGTTCGGCGTCCTTCCGCCAAAGTTCCGGGGTGAGACTGCGACCGCGCAGAGGGTCCACCTCATGACGGCAGGAACCGCGCAGCTTGACGGGAGCATTATTTACGAACAACTGATTGCCGCGAATTTCGATGCGGCGGAAGCCGATGCGCTGGGAGGTTTGTTCCAAAACTTCGCCATGCGAACCGATCAGCTCGGTCAGGAGCGTGTAAAGGCGGGGGTGTTCGGGGTCCCAGGATTCGGCACGAGAGATGTTCAGTTTGGGCGAGAGGTATTCGCCATCGGCGGTAATTTCGGTAACGGCGGCGGATTTGGAACTGCCGGGAGCCAGCAGGCGGAGCCGGACGGTGAGCGGGTCACGAGTGACCGGGGACAAGTGCAACTTCGCGGTGAGGAAACCATTCGTGGTGGCGGCATCGTAATCAGCGGTGATCACCTGTTCGGCGAGATGGACGGTTGGCAGGGCAAAGAGCTGAACCTTCCGCGTGATGCCGCCGAGTTGGTGGGCGGCGTATTGGGTGGCGCTGTCCAGCGTGTCGGCGGTCGATTCGCTTTTGACGGCCAGGGCGAGGACGTTGCGGCCGGGTTTCACGGCGTCGGTGACATCCAGTTCGAAGACGGTGAAACAGCCTTCGTGTGCGCCGACGCGCTGGCCGTTTACAAAGACGGTGCAGTCGCTGTGGACGCAGTCGAAGCGGAGCTTAAGGCAGCGGCCGGACCAATCGGCGGGAACGGTGAATTCGCGCCAGTAGGCGGCGGCGGTATTGGTGGCAACGGCGAAACCTTGCATGACCCATTCGCCGGGGACGGCGATGTCGGACCAGGATTTGGTTTCGGGGGCGGCGAACTGTTCAAAGCCGGAGGGCGGATTGGTGCTGAATTTCCAGGTGCCGTTAAGGGATATCAACGGGGTGGATACGCCGGATTCCGTCACAGGACGCGGCGAGAGTTCCGGCATGGCGACGTCGGGAAAGTTATTCGTGACCGTGTCCGCCCGGGCTGGCAGCACGAGGGTAACAGCCAGCGCGCAGAGCCGGAGGAATTTTGCGGAGGAACAGGTCATGATGTTTATTGGAAAGGCTGGATAAAAACGGGTTAGCCATAGATGCCAAAGGCGGCGAGCAAGGCGAGGATGACGCCCATGATGCTTTCACCCGCAATACAGCCGGAAGCGATGGGGACGGTGTACATGGTATTCCACTTGGGCGCGCGCCGCTCGAGAATCCAAACGATGAACGCGCCGAGGAACATGGCAAAGCTAGTGCTGCCGGGAATGGTCAGGGCAATGCCCAACGCGGCGGGTGACGGAGTGTACGGGCGGATTTTCGGAAAGATACGGTCCAAAACCACGATGAGTGCGCCAAAGGCGAAGGCGACAAAGATCGCTTCGACGGCGCTGGGTGGCAGGGTGTGGAGTCCTTGCGAGAGAACTTTGGCCACGCCCATCCAGACGAGCGCGGAGGGAGCCGGAAATTTATCACCGCCGAGGGTGTTGGGATCCGGCACGAGGACGAAGTACACAGGCACGGCCAGCAGCGCACCGGCGAAGACACCAAAAATTTGCGCGATAAACTGTTTGCGCGGGTTGGCGCCGACCATGTGACCGACCTTGAGATTGCCAACGGTGTCGCTGCAACTGCAGGCAGCCCCGGCGGTGAGGCCGGCGGTCATGATGTTGGCGGTGACGTTGCCGGGGGCCATAACGCCGTAGGTAAGCTGGGTGACCTTGCCCATGGCACCGATGGGATTCATCCCAATCTCTGCGCCGGCGCGCGCGGCCACGGCGGCCAGAAAGAAGGTCATGAGCACGGCGATGACGCCCATCCACCAGTGAATGGAGAAGAGCCAGACAAGCAGCAGCGTGGCCACCAAACCCAGTCCGACAAAGCCGATGATGAACCAGGTCATGGGAATTTCCAGATGATCGAGGACGCCTTTCGGCGCGTTCTTACGATCGCTAAAACCGGTAAAGATACTGGCGAAGGTGCGGCCCAAGGTACGCCATTGGAAGGCGAGCGCTAGTAAGCCGCCCACGACCAGCACAGTGGCACCGGGCCAGAGGGACCAGGCGCTGATGTTGCGGAAGCCGCCGACATTTTGCAGGGCGGTGGCACCTGGCTTGAAGCCCAGGGCGGCCACCAGTGACACCGGCTGGTTGGTGGGAATGGCAAGACGGGCGTCCCAATTCGTGGCGCCGGCAGCGGTCAGTACCAGTACATTCGTTTGCAACGTCTTGTTCAGGATGGTGCTGACAGCCAGCGATTGGGCGAACAGATTGGGTGAACCATCGGGCAGCGTAGCAGCGGACAAATCGTGTTGTAGCGCATCAAGGCTGGCATAGGTGGCCGGCTGGCTCCAGGTGTAGGAAATAGTTTGTGGGGTGGCATCCGGGGTCAGCTCCGGGGTGGTGGTGGCTTCGGTCAAAACAACAGTAAAGGTCTGTCCGGCGGCAACGGTCAGCGGAAACTGTGGCAAGGCAGCGGCGCGGATTTGGGGCGCGGCATGATGGACAATTTTATCGTTAATGAGCTGGGGGGCTAGCACGGCGTAATTCAGGACCAGCCCGAGCAGCATGCTGAGTCCGACCTTCATGCCGAAGAGGGCGCCAATGCTGATGAAGATGAGGCTGGGTTCAAAGCCGAGGGTGAGGCGGTTCAGACCGATACGATTGATGTGCCAGGCGGGGTTGAACTGGGCGGGGATCCAGCCGGGGCCATCGCGCAAGCCGGCAATGATCATGCCCAGCAGACCGGAGATGCCCATGGCCTTGGCCTTCTTCATGCCTTCGGTGCCGTGGGCATACATGGCCTTGATCGTTTCGCCCGTGGGCACGTTGGCGGGAAAGCGTAGTGAATCCACCTGGACCATCTGGCGCTTAAGCGGGATGGCCATGAACAGGCCGAGCAACAAAACCACGGCGATGAACAGGGTGAGCTGCCACCAGATGAATTGGTAGCCGGTGAGCATAGTCAGCGCGGGAATGGCGGAGACGAGACCTGCGGAAGAAATCCAGCTCGCGGCAACGGACACGGTCATGACGATGGTGTTTTCCTGCATGCCGATTTCGTCCTTTACCAGCCCGGCCCCGCGCAAGGCTTTGAAGACGGCGAAAATCACGATGACGGCGGCGATGTCCACGCCCAGGCCCCAGCCGGATTTCAGACCAACGTACAGATTCGAAAGCGACATCAATCCGCCAAAGATCATGCCGGCGATGATGGCGCGCGGAGTGAGGTCCCTTTCCTTACCGCCTCGATATACATTTTTCAACCACTCTTGATCGCGTTCTTCGGCCGATTTCAGCTGGTCGAGATGGTTGGGCTGGATATCGGACATAAGCGTTTTAGTTTTTCAGGTTATTCATTTCCAACTGAGAGGTTTTGGGCCGGAACATGGGAAGCCGGATGCGCCAGCGGATGCCGGCAAGACGCAGCAGCAGGGTAATGGCCGTGCCGAGAATGGCATTTAGTTTGAGATCCGTCGAATAGCGTTGCAACAGCACAAAGCCGGAGGCACCACCGAAGGCGGCGGTGGCGTAGAGATAAATCTCGCGCCGGAAAACAAGCGGGATTTCGCCAATCAACAAGTCGCGGAGGATGCCGCCGGCCACGCCGGTAGTAACACCCATGATGATGGCAATGGAGGGCGCGAGCGGAAAGGCGAGGCCCTTGCGGGTGCCGATCATGGTGAACAACGCGAGCGCGAAGGCATCGGCCACCATGAGCACGGAGGTGGGGAGCTCATGATACCGGACCAGATAAAATGTGATAATAGCCGTGGCAGCGGCATTGATGATAAAACTTTGGTCCGAAGTCCAGAACACCGGCAGGTCGCCGAGCAAAACATCGCGGACGGTGCCGCCGCCGAAAGCGGTCACCAAGGCAAGCACGAGCACCCCGAACAGGTCCACCTGTTTGCCACGCGCCGCCAGCACGCCGGTGATGGCAGCCACGCTGACGGCAAAATGTTCGAGGAAATATTGCACGGTAAAATCAGCTCACTTGGCCACCTCGTAGCGCTTGGGAAAATCCGGTTCCGGCAGCCAGACCGGGAGATTGGTGATGGAATTGCGGGCGGTCTCGGAGGTGGAGATGCGCCAGGCGGTGAAGAACGGACCGAGGTTTTTGCCGGTCATTTGGGAAAAACGCACGAGCCATTGATCCCGCTTTTCATCGTCGTTTTTGGGGCGTTCGGCTTTGGGCAGGTCGCGGTATTCGATGAAAATCTGGTGGAACGCATCCCAGCCGAAGCCTTCCACCAGCTGGTCATAAAAAATCAGGCCGGTAAAAGGTTTACTGGTCCAGGCCATGGTGGGGTCGTTGAAGAACGTCTTCAGGGCTTCCTCCCGTTTGGCATCGTTCATGGCGTTATGGCCGTGGCGCGGCAGGCCGCAGACTTTCTCAAAGCAGTACATGGAGAAGATATTGACCGAGATTTCGGTGGTGCCGGCGAGCACCCATTCGGGGCGCTGATGGTTGTGGCCGAGTTCATGGAAGAAACCCCAGTTACCCTTGAGCAGGGCATCGAGGTTGGCGACTTTTTCGGACTGGTCCAGCCAGGCCATGATGGGATAACCGGAGTGCATGTAGCCGGCGGAAATCTGGCGGTCCAGAACGAACCGCTCGGGACTGGTGCGATTGGTCTGGCCGGATAGGTCATCTTCGGCAGCGACCACACGGTCCCAGAATTTCATGACGGCATCGGGGTTGTCGAGATTGCGGATACTGGCGGAGGGGAGGGAGATGGCGAGATTGCTACTGACGAGTTCCGCCCAGGGCGCGGGATCATTACGCAACTGATCCTTCCAGGTTTGCAAATCGGTCTTGCCGAGTTCAAACAGCGGCGCGGGCACGGCGTTTTGAATGGTCACCTTCACTTCACCGAGTGAGGAACCGGCGGGCACTTCGATGTAAATCGGCCCGCCAAAGGCATTCGCGGCATGGGTGACGATACTGGTGAGGGGGAAACTGCGGGTGATTTCGGGAACGCGTTTCCAGGCGGAAATTATCTCCGACCAGAGTTGATCCTTGTGACAGCCGATGCGCACGGCGAGTTGGGCGGACGTGGCAGTCGCCGGCACGGTGACGGTGATGAGCTCGCCGGGGGCGGCGTAGAGGCCGGTGCTATGCCAGCGCGGTACGCTGGTGTTTACCGAAATGGTTCGTTCCACGCACGGTGCGTTGGGCGGAGGTGTGCCAGGAAAATCCACGGCGGCGGGAGCAGGCTGCACCTGTTCCGGGGGCAGCTTCATGAGCTGGCGGATTTCCCCGCGATAGGCAGTAGCGGCGTCTTCATGGCCGGCGCGTTTCCACGGATGTTTGGCCGAGGGAAAGGCCGAGGGCCAGTCATTGGTGCCGGCACGGCACAGCGTCTGGGCCAGGCCCAAGGTCAGCAGCAGGAAAACAGTTTTTTTCATTTCAATTCCCGATTACGGGTTGGTTTACAAGACAGCGGCGCGGGTTTCGCCGGCACGCACACCCAGATTGCCATAGCGATGGTAATCTGTGCTGATACTTTGCTCGCGCAGGTACCAGAGCATTTCCAGCCGGCCTTCGCCGGAGACCGGGGTGCTGATCACACAACCACCAGCCTCGGCACCGGCGCGCAACACGATTAACGGCACGCGATCCGGCGCGGCATAACGGACGCGGTCGGTTTGTCCCAACTGTAAGGACGTCACAAGTTGCTCGTCGGTTTCCCTGATAAATTCGATGGCTCCGGTCCACTCCTTGGTGAGCTGTTCCAGCAACGCGGCGGCGGGCGGCGGCGTAGGCGGCACACTCACCGTGACGTGGCACCCGGCCAGATGGGCGGCGCAGACCCGGGTGAAAATTTCAAAGGCCGTATCCTCGGCGTGAAGGCGCACGCGCACCTTCGCAAAAGGAAGGTAACGGCGGACGTTGTCCTGACCGACGAGCAGGAAGTGATCGTGTTCCCGGCCGAATTCCTCGCGCTGGGCGGTTTCACAACTGACGGTGGCGGTGATGATGCGCTCGGCCTCAGGGTTCTTTTGTGCGAGCAGGCCCCAGCAGAGGGCGGTCAACTCGGCATGGACCGGCTTCTTGGATTTTTCCGCGACGGCAACATCGGTGAAATCCATGAGCTGGGCGACGTAGTTGGGTCCGCCTGCTTTCATGCCGGCGCCAAAAACAGACTTGCCCATACCACCAAACGGCTGGCGCAGTACGATGGCGCCGGTGGTAACCCGGTTAATGTATAGGTTGCCAGCGTGGATATGCTGCTTCCAATACGCCCACTCGCGCTCGTCCAGACTCTCGAGACCGCTGGTGAGGCCAAACCCGGTTTGATTCACCAAGGTCACGGCTTCGCTGAGGGTGGTGAAACGCATGACGGCCAGCACGGGGCCGAAAAATTCGGTCAGTTGCGTAAAGCTGCCGGGGCGGACACCGTATTTGATGCCGGGGGTCCAGAGGTTGGGATTGTCGCCGGCTGGTTGCGGCATGAGCGCCCATTCTTCGCCGGGCTCGAGGACTTTCAGCGCGGTTTCGAGATCGCCATTGGGCGGACGGATGAGCGGTCCCATCTTGGTATCGAGCTCCCAAGCGGAGCCGACCTTCATACTGGCGACCGCTTCGCAGAGGCCCTGGCGGAATACGGGGTCATCATAAACCTCGGCCTGCAGGAGCAGCAGTGAGGTGGCGGAACATTTCTGGCCGGCGTGGCTGAAGGCCGAATGCAAAATGTGTTTGACGGCCTGGTCGCGGTCGGAGACGGCGGTGACGATGGTGGCATCCTTGCCGCCGGTCTCGGCGAAGAGATTGAGCGCCGGATTGTCATTCAGCATCGTGAGGGCAGTCTCGGTGCCGCCGGTAAGAATGACGGCGCTGACCTTCGGATGATTGATGAGCTTGCGGCCTTCCTTGCCACCGGAGCAGGGAACAAACTGGAGCGCCTGCTGGGAAACCCCGGCCCGCCAGAAGCATTTGCAGAATTCCCAGGCAACGAGCACGGTGTCGGAAGCGGGCTTGAGAATAACGGTATTGCCTGCAGCAAGGGCCGCCGCGACGCCGCCGCAGGGAATGGCGACGGGGAAATTCCATGGGGAAACGACCACCACCACGCCCTTGCCTTTGGCCTTGAGCGTGGGACGTTCCTGCCACCATTGGGCGCTGGCACGGTAAAACTCGAGAAAGTCAATTGCCTCGGAAACTTCGGGGTCGGATTCGGTGAGGGTTTTACCGCCATCGGCGAGGGCGGCACCCATCAGATCACCGCGCGCGATGCGCAGTTCCTGGGCCACGCGACCGAGAATTTCGGAACGGGCGGCAGGTGACAATGTGCGCCAGCCGGAGGCATCGGCAGCAGCAATCTCCACAGCATGGATGACGTCCGCTTCGGTGGCCTGACGATATTTACCGACGACGATGCCGGGGCGGGACGGGTCGAAACATTCGCGCACGGGTCGGCCGGCGAGAAGCTCTTCGCCGCCAATGACGAGCGGAATTTGGATCGCATGGTCGCCGTGCAACGGTTCCCACTTGGCGATGATCTGCTGGGCCCATTCGCCGTTTTGCGGCAGGGAGAAATCGGTGTCAGCCTCATTTTCCAGATGCTGCCAACCCCGGGCGATGACGTCGGGCTGGGCGGGCGGAAGCTGGCGGTTCTGGGTGCGGCGAGGCGCGGCATTGGTGGTGCCGATGGCGTCAAATGCGGCGAGAAAACCTTTTTCGAGAATGTCCCATTCGGAGGTGCCGACTTTGATCTTAAAGGCGTGGCGCAGAAAATTTTCGGGACCGGTGTTTTCATCGAGGCGGCGGATGAGGTAGCCGATGGCATTGATGAAATGTTCCTTGTGACAGGCGGGCGCGTAGAGCAGGAGATTGCGGGACATCTCGAAGAGCGCGCGGCGCTGGTGGTTGGCCATGCCTTCGAGCATTTCGATTTGGACGCGGTCCAGGGCATTGTTCTCATGGGCGAGAACCAGGCCGTAGGCAAGGTCGAACAGATTGTGCGAGGCGAGGCCGACATCGAGGGCCGCGAGGTTTTCGGGCTTCATCGCTTCGTGCAACAGGCGCTTGTAATTGGCATCCGTCTCGAGTTTGGATTGATACGGAGCAAGGGGCCAGCCGCGCACGGAGGCCTCGGCGCGTTCGTTTTCCATGTTCGCGCCTTTGACGATGCGAATGGTGATGCGGCCGCCGCCAGCCGCCACGCGCCGGCGCGCCCATTCCTGAATTTGCCGCATGGTCCCGAAGGAATCGGGAATGTAGGCCTGCAAGGCAATCCCGGCCCGGATGTGTTTTAGGCCCGGACGATCAAGGGTGCGGATGAAGGCTTCGGCAGTGAGTTCCTTGTCGCGATATTCCTCCATGTCCAGATAGACGAATTTGGGAACCACCTGGCCATCCGGCCGGCGGAAGCCGGCGTGATCGGCACTGCGGAACAGGCGTTCGAGCCGGTCGCACAGGACGGCGACAGTATGTTCACGGGCGAGCGGGGAGATCTGGGAATAGAGCGTGGAAATTTTGATGGAGACCACTTCGGTTTCCGACCATTGCAAGCCTTGCAGATATTGCTGCAAACGGCGTTCGGACTCGGGTTCGCTCAGAATCGCTTCACCGAGGAAATTGACATTCATGCGCACACCTTCATGGGTGCGGTCGGCGAGATGGCGGACCAGCAGGTCCTTTTCGCCGGGCAGAATGACATTGGCGGTTTCCTTCTGCATGTGCTCCTTGACGAGCGGCAGGGCAACGCCGGGCATGTAGCCGCCGAACGATTTAAATCCCTTCATCAGCGTGCGGTCAAGGGGGCTAAAAAAACGAGGCACCCCCTGCACATCGAGAATATGGATCAGGTGCTCGACGGCGCGCTGCGGATCATTCGTGCGAAAGGCCTGGTCGGTCATCTGGGCCAGCGTGGCCTTGTCTGACGGCGTCTGGAGCATGCGGTCCAACTCCGCCTGCTGTTTTTTTTCGGGCGAGGTCTGGAGCACGGTGGCGCGCTCCTGCAAACAACGCGCGAGATATAGCGCCTTTTGCACGGTCAGCGGACGCGAAGAAGCCGGGTCCGGCTTGAAGCCGGACAGGGTTTGTTCAAGGGAAAGGGGTTTCATTGCGAAGGGTGGAAAATGAATTTAATTCGTCCCGGCGACCGCTTCCTTGTACAGGCCGAATTCGGCGAGGGCGGGACAGACGGGTGACTGTGTAATACGCAAACGGACTTTATCCGTGGTAACCGGCTCTCCCTGCCATAGACGATGGCTCCCAATGCTGGTACCAGCGGCAAATTGAACCCACTGGCCGTCGCGCCACTGATCGAGCGCGTAGGCTTCGATGCGCTGGCCGAGGGGCAGATATTCCCGCAGGCTGATGATGTCGAAAGTGACAGGCTTTTTAAAGGTCAAGGTCACGTCCGGAGTCGTCACGGCATCATCGGTGGCCCAGTAGGTGTTGCGGTCGCCATCGAGCAGGTTTTTGGCGCCGAATTTTTTATCGCCACCGCGGATGTTGCTGGCAGTAACCTTGGCGGATTTCGCCAGATTGACGGCAAAGGTCTGGCTGACAATGCGGCCGAAGCCGGCGAGGGATTGCACATCTTTTTCATAAACGAGACCGCGCGAATCTGGCGGGATGTTCAGGATCATGGAGGCGCCGCGCCCGACGCTTTCAAGATAATGATGCCAGAGATCAGTAGCGGAGCGGACCTTGTCATTCTGGCTCTGGTGCCAGAACCAGCCCGGCCGGATGGAAAAGTCCACTTCGGCGGGAATCCATTTTTTGCCGTCGCGCATGCCGCTGTTGAGCAGCTTTTCGTTGGCATTGCCGGGACACCAGCCGTCGTCGGTGATGGTGGCCCAGCAGGGATCGCCGGCGATGCCGCGTTCGTTGCCCACCCAGCGGCAGTCGGGGCCGACATCGCTGAAAATGGCGGCCCCGGGCTGGAGTTCGCGGATGATGTTCCAAGTGGTGGGCCAGCCGTAATAGGCGGTTTTGTCAATGGTGCGCTTTTCATTGGCCCCGCCATAGTAACCGGTGCCACCATTGGCACCATCGAGCCATATTTCAAAGATCGGGCCGTAATTGGTCAGGAGTTCGCGAAGCTGGTTACGGTAGTAGGTGACATATTCCGGTTTGCCATAAACAGCACTGTTCCGATCCCACGGGGAAAGGTAGATGCCGAATTTGAGGCCGTACTTGTGGCAGGCGTCGGAAATTTCGCGGACCACATCGCCCTGGCCGTTTTTCCAAGGTGAATTTTTGACGGAATGTTGCGTGTACTTCGATGGCCAGAGGCAAAAGCCATCGTGATGTTTGCAGGACAAAACCAGGCCCTTTAAACCGGCGGATTTGAAGGCCTTTACAATCTGATCTGCATCGAAATGAGTCGGGTTGAAAACGGATTCAGATTCGCTGCCGAGGCCCCATTCGCGATCCGTGAAGGTATCCACGGTAAAATGACAGAAGCCGTACATTTCCAGGTCATGCCACTGGCACTGGCGATCCGAGGGGAGCGGGCCGTAAGGCGCTGGCGGCGTCACGGGACTGCCGGCGGTGGCCAGCATCAGGGAGGCAAACAGGCAAAGGATGGCAGCTGAAAAAGATTTCATAAGATAGCAGAGAGCACTTAAACCAAGCAGTCGGCGAGGAGCGCCCGGGCGCGCTCGTTGTTGTTGGTTGAAAGAATGACAGTGGCCCAGCCGCCATCGCGCCGCACAAAGCGCATGGAATGAATATTGATTTGTGGCTCGCGAAAGCGGGCTGACACCCGGGCGAGCGCGCCCGGCTCATCCTTGAGCCGGATGACGATCAAATCCTCGCTGATGGCATCATAGCCCGCCTCAGCCAGCACTCGCAGAGCCTCATCATAAGGTTCCGCCTCCAGAAAGACGATGCCATGAACATGATCATCGGTGACGTTCATTTGCAGGATGTTTATACCGCGGACGCCCAGCCGTTCGGCGATATCGGCCACGATGCCGGGCCGGCCCGCCGGAGTGATGATGGTGATCTGTTTCATGGGATGTTTACCTCCGGCCGGTTGAGCGAGCCAGCCACATCGGCAACCACGGCATCAATCATGGCGCGGGTGACGTGTGGCAGGGTGATGATATGGGCAATATCGTGGCTGGGGGCGATCTGCCAGCGGGCCAGCACTTCGGCGCCGGGCCGCGGAAAAACCACCGTGATCGAATTCCGATGGCGCCAGGCGTGAATGCCGGCAGCCTGGAACCGTTCAATGGCATAATCCGCCAGCGCAAAGCAGTCGGCCGCCCGCTGCCGGAATCCGGCCTCGCCCCGGCGCTGGAGCGCGCTCCAAAGAATCAA
>CAIJGS010000107.1 GCA_903820285.1 uncultured Verrucomicrobia subdivision 3 bacterium
CAGTCAGGCCGATGCCATCCGCCATGATTTTCTCACCCAGGTGGGCGATGGCCATTTCGTGCTGCGGTCCGAATACGCCACCCAGCGGCAGGTGGAGAAATATTTTGCCAGTCAGCCCCAGGATGAATTCGATGAGCAACTGAAGCTTGGTCTATACGACCTGATCAGTAACGTGATCTTGTTCGAGGTGGATGGAAAATTCCATTTTCGGTTCGCCATGGACCAGACGCGGTCATTCAAGGCGCTGCCGTTCGAAGTTCAGGGTCGGCTGCGGGATTTGTACGTGGACTATTTTTTCCGGCGGCAGGATGACTTCTGGATGCGCGAGGCCATGCAGAAATTGCCCGCGCTCAAGCGTGTTACCAACATGCTCATCTGCGGCGAGGACCTCGGTTTGGTGCCCGCGTGTGTGCCGGCGGTGATGGCGGACCTGGGTGTTTTGAGCCTGGAAATCCAGCGCATGCCCAAGACGCCCGGCGTGGATTTTTCGCGTCCCGCCGATGCCCCCTATCTGAGTGTGGTGACGCCCTCCACGCATGACATGAGCACCATTCGCGGTTGGTGGACGGAGGATCGCGAATTGAGCCAGAAGTTTTATCAGCGTGAACTGGGGCATGATGGGATTGCGCCTGCGGTCGCCACCCCCGCATTGGTGGCCGATGTGGTGCGGCAACATCTCGCCTCGCCAGCCATGTGGAGCATTTTCCAGTTGCAGGATCTGCTGGGCACGGATGGGCATCTGCGCCGGGCGGAAGCCGATGCGGAACGCATCAACGTGCCGGCCATTCCCAATTATTACTGGCGTTACCGGCTGCACCTCACCTTGGAATCACTACTGCGCGCGGATGAATTTAATAAGAACCTGCATGGGTTAATTCGTCAGCAGGGGCGTTGAATGCAGAGACAGATCTGGCAGGCCAGGAAGCATTGGCTGACAATCCACAAAGTCGTAGTTGTTTCTCTCTGCGCATCTCTTCGGCCTCAGCGCCTCTGGGTTTAATTTCCTTATTTGGAGGAACCTCAACCGCATCCGCTTACGGCACCAATTCCACCTCGTAAAACTTTTGCGGGGCTGGATTGGCGTCATAGAAAGAGGTCGTGGAACCTTGGCTGGGAATAGTGTCGCTGATCGGCTGAAACGGCTGGGTCAGGTTGGTGGTGGCCAGGATCTGATAATTCACACCCGTAACACTGTTCCACATTACCAGTTGATGGTTGCTTGACAGACCGGTGATTTTCACCGGTGGCGTTACCACGACCACCCGGGCGTCGCCGATGGGCACGATGTTGTTGGTATAGATCACCTCGATGAGATTGGTGCCCAGCGTGGGGGCGGTCCAGTTGTACGTAAAACTTTTCAACCCCGGACAGACATTCGGACCCAGCGAGCCGGCCGCGCGGATGATGTATGAGGACGAAGGTTGCAGAACCCCATTGATGAGCAGGTTAAAATTCGTCGCGGCGGTGGAGAGGCCCGAGGTGAAGCAGGCCTGAATGAGATACGTCGAGTTGGTGGCGTAGAGCAAGACTGTGCCGTTCGTTGCCGGGCTGGAGATTTGCAGGGATTCGGTGGGGGCCAGCGTGTTGACCGTGGTGGTCAGCAGGGTGTAGCGGTTCGTATATACACCGGAGGCAAATTCCTTCAGCCGCACATAAATGGTGGCGGTGCCGCTGCTGGGCACGTTCGTATAGACAAACCGGAATTCCTGCGGATCGTTGGTGTAGGTCACGCTCAGGGAGCTGTCCGGCGCCACCGCCGTGGCGGGGACAAAAATGGGTGACCCATTGGTGTTATTGCCGTTGCCATTCGCTTTGCCGGTGGAGAGGTCATCATTGGCGGAACTGCTGTCCTGGATGTTGAAGTCCACGC
This sequence comes from uncultured Verrucomicrobia subdivision 3 bacterium, assembly GCA_903820285.1. Taxonomy (GTDB): domain Bacteria; phylum Verrucomicrobiota; class Verrucomicrobiia; order Limisphaerales; family UBA11358; genus UBA11358. The sequence goes on from CAIJGS010000107.1 coordinate 1,871, forward strand.
CGGTGACGGTGCTATCCGCGCGCACCACCACGGTGTACCCGTTATTGCCAATGGTGCTGCCACTGACGGGGTAGGGGATCACGCCGGTAGGCAGGGCGGCATCATAATAGAACGTTTGCAGGAAGGTGTTGTAAACGCTCGCCTGCCCGGTGCGCGGCAGGAAGCTACGGGCGCGGATGATGTGGAACCCGGATTTCAAACCGGTGGCGGTGTTGCTCACATTCAGATCGTTGTGGAGCCAGACGGTGGCAGTGGTGGGATTGAAATTCGTTATGGCACTCTGGGTCAGGCCGTAGAGTTTGGAGCCGGAGGCCTCGCCATCCGAGATGGTACCAATGCTCTGGCCGGAATAGATGCTGCCGCCATTGAATAGCGCGGCCTTGTAGCGCACCTGGGTGCCACTGGACTGTGCAGGAATGGTCGCATGCCACCAATCCACGTTGGTGTAGGTGCTGTCGTGATTCACCCAGCCAGCCTGTATGACTTTAGTTGAGCCCTTGCCAGTGCCGAAGGCGCCTTCCGGATTCGAGCCATCAGTCGTGTAATAAATGAAGCAGGTATTAATCTGGAACTGGTAGCCGGATTTCACGTAAAGATCCACCGCCTGCCCGGCAGCCGGATTGGTCGGCACCATTTGCGTGGGGGTATTATTCGGCGAGAGCGCGCTGTTCGTGGCCAGCGGATCATGGTAAACCCAAGCCGCTGTCTGGTTGGTAATCGCTGCGCCATAGCCCGTACCAGACACCACCTTGTTGGTGCCGCCCACGGTGTACCAATACGTTTCCGCGCCGGCGGAGACAATGGTGTTGCTCTGGATGTTGCGCGCGGCGAATTTTTCCGGTCCATTGCGAAATTGGAACGTGGTCTGTTCGTATCCCAAGAAAACATCATCTGCATAACCCGGTTTGTTATCGCGCAGGTCGAGGAAATTGGTGGGGGCCACGCCGGCCTGATAATTGGTCGGTCCCAGGCCCATCTGGCTGTTCAAATCCATGCCGCCATCCAGCTTGACGAGCGTATTGATGGAGGACGCGTCCGCACGGGTGATGATGTCGAACGGCGCATTGGTCACGATGGGCACGTCAATTGCGTAGGTGAGATTGGAAATGTTCACGCCGCCGATCACGTTGCCGTACACATCCACGCTGCCGCGCATTTTGAAGGGGAAGAGCGGATTGTAGCCGGAGTCACCATTAACCCCATCGTGCCGGTACACCGTGATATGCGGTACTTCGCTGCCACCCTGACGCAGTACGATGGCATTGGTGGATACATTGGCGCGGCTGGCTTCCGGCCATTGGTAACCGTACATCACCCATGAGTTGCTGGGGAGATTCAGTTCAATGGCGCCGCCGCCGGAGGGGATGCTCTGGCCGCCCACATAGACCAAACGCTGCGTGGGATCGGCGGCGTTCGCGGAGGACTGGGCCGCCGAATAGCTGGAGGTGGCGCCATGCACCAGCAGCTTCTGATATGCCCGGCCGCCGGTGGGGGCGGAACTGGCGAGTTGTACCAGTACGGAGCCGGGCGCAAAGCCAACCGCCAGGCCCTGACCTTTGGAATTGGAAACGATGATGCCGCCGTAATAACCATCACTGGTGCGGGACACGCCGTCATCAAAGGTTTCATCGCCCGGATAGCCGCCATTATCGTTCATGGCAAATAGCGCGACATCCTGCGTCTGCGGCTGGGAACCATTGCCTTCGCGGTAATCATAACGTTCATAAGCCACGACGTACTGGTCGCTCCAGCGGGACCACGTGCCGCCGCGG
>CAIJGS010000108.1 GCA_903820285.1 uncultured Verrucomicrobia subdivision 3 bacterium
CCAGCCACGTCATCAGCCCGCACATGACCACATCCAAGGCATCTTCGAAAGGTGAAACAAAACCCTCGCCAAACAGCCATGGCAACGCCAGTTGAATGCCATCCGCCCCCGCGGCCAGACCGCGCACCACCCACAATCTTCTGGCAGAAATGGGCTTCATCTCACTTGGGCGTTTCCGGCTTCGGCCCCGGCAGCGGGGTATTGCCGAGCTGGTTCTTGCCATCGAAATCAAAGGTCACGGTGTAGCCTTCCATCTGAAAAATCGCCGTGAAGTAGCGTTTAAAATCCTCCATCGCCACGGTCATGCCCTCGCGAATCTCATCGCTCGCGCGCGCCCCGGCCTCGAGCTGGCCCTGCACCTTGACCATGTCCTCGGGCTTGAGCTTGTTCAGCACACCATCTTCGCTAAGGAGAATCTGCGGTTCGCGGTCGGCATGGGTAATGGAGAGAATGCGCGGACGGGTGGCCGTAATCCGGACCGTGCGGGCCTCGCGATTGACCACAATGGCAATGTCGCTGTTGATGTCCCAGCCCATCTTCACATCGAAGGCCTCATGGGCGATGATGCGCTTGGTGGAACCGTAGGACGCATCCGAATAATCCACAATGGAGCGCACGCGAATTTTGGCCAGCGCCAGCTCGCCGATGGGTTTGACGCCCAGCGAATCGCTCTGCACGGTCACCGCCACCTGGTCGCCTCCCCATTTGCGCAGCACTTCGGCGGCGCGGTTCAACGTCCACTTGTAATCTGAGGACAATGCCCCGGCCAGCTGCCCCGGCGCCGCCGCCATGCGGACGCATGACTGGTACACGGCCAGCGCGAGGATCACGAGCACCACGCTCAGGCCGCCGGCGAATATTTGTCGGGCATTCATCGAAAACGTTGCTTAAGGCAGTATGCGCCAGCTCTGTAAAGCTGGCAACCCCGGGCCGGCGGATAGTTGATAGCGGCGGGGCAACCTCCCCCGATTGGGGGAGTTGACTCGCTGGCATCATAGTTCACACTCGTGATAACATGGATAAGTCAAGGTGGCGGGCCGCAATCAGCGGTATCTCGATCGGCATTTTCACAACCGTAACGGTCTTTGGCCAGCAAACTGAGGACCAAAAACTGGCTGGGTTTTTCAAGGGCTACCTTGATAAGCACTTCCAGCAACAGCCCATGGATGCGACCGGTCAGGGCGATCATCGCTGGGATGACCGGCTGGATGACATTTCGGCCGCCGCCCGCGCTGGCTGGCTCACCCTCGCCAAGGACACCCTGGCCGCCCTGCCCCGCCAGGTGGATTACGCCAAACTGTCGCGCGATGGCCAGATTGATTTTGAAATTTTCCAGCACAATCTCGAAACCCAGATCTGGGAGACCAAACAATTCCATCCGTTTGAAGAAGACCCCCGCACCTATGGCGAATACATCAGCGACAGCACCTATCTGCCGCTGACCCATTGCACGCTCCCGGCGGAGACCAACATTGCCAACTGCATCGCCCGCATGGCCGAACTTCCCCGCATCGTGGCGGAAGCGGAAAAGACCCTCACCACCCCGCCCAAGCCGATCTTGCAAACCGCCATCCTGCAAAATCAGGGTGCCATTGACTTTTATCAGCACGACCTCTTCCAATTCGCCGGCCCCACGCCCCAATTACCCCAACTGAAAGCCGCCGCGTCCAACGTGGTGGCCTCATTGCAGGAATACCAAAAATTTCTGGAAGGACCGCTCATGGCCCGCGCCACCGGTGAATGGCGCATCGGCAAAAAGAAGTTCGCTGAAAAATTCGTGCGCGAAACCCAGGCCGGCCTCACCGCCGAGCAAAACCTCGCCGAGGCACACACCGAATTTGACCGCGTGCGCCGGGACATGTTCGTGGTATCCCGCCAGCTGTGGAGCCAGTATTTCCCCACAGAACCCGTGCCCCCGGATGATGCCCAGGGCCAGCGCGAAACCATCACCCGCGTGGTGCACGCCGTCAATCAGGAGCACGGCAAGCCCGAGGAACTGGTGCAAGATGCCCGGGCCACGGTCGCAAAAATCGAGACGTTCATCCGGCAGAAACATTATGTCACCCTCCCAAATCCCGATTTGTGCCAGGTGATCGAAATGCCGGAATTCCGACGCGGCAACTCGCTCGCCTACATGGACGGTGCCCCGCCGCTGGACCCCGCCGCCGGCAGTTTTTATGCCATCAGCCCTCCGCCCGCCGATTGGAGCCCCGCCCGCGTGCAAAGTTTTCTGGAGGAATACAACCACTTCATGCTGCAGGTACTGACCATCCATGAAGCCTATCCGGGTCATTATGTCCAGCTGGCGCATGCCACGCAGGCCGGCTCACTCATCCGGAAGATTTATCAGTCGGGCGTCTACGTGGAGGGCTGGGCGGTCTACGGCGAAATCACCATGCTGAACGAAGGCTACGGCCAGGGCGATCTCCGGCTGCGGCTGATGCAGCTCAAGTTTTACCTGCGCGCCGTGGCCAATTCGATTCTCGACTACCAGATGCACTGCACCGCCATCACGGATGACGAAGCCATGGCCTTCCTCACGCAGGAGGCGTTCCAATCGGAAGGCGAAGCCCGTTTGAAACTCATCCGCGCCAAACAAAGCTCCGTCCAACTGAGCACCTATTTCGTCGGCCGCATGGCGCATTACCACCTGCACCAGCAAATCGAACGCGAGCTGGGCAGCAAGTTTGAACTCGGCCGCTACCATGACGCCGTGCTCTCGCCCGGCTCCATCCCGGTGAAATATCTGCCGGAAATCGTGCGCGGCCAGCTCGGCTTGCCGGCCGCGGCTTCGCACTGACCCATGGCCCCGGGCAAAATGTCATCCAATCAATCAGAAGCCATCGGAAACCCGTGAACACCCAAACTGAAATCCCCGAAGCCGCCACTCAAACCAGCATCACCAGCCCCGGCCAGCCGGATCGCTTCCCCTCCCAGATCAAGTTCATCGTCGGCAACGAAGCGTGCGAACGCTTCAGTTACTACGGCATGATGGGCATTCTGGAACTGTACCTGGCGCAGCAAATGAAAATGGGCGATGCCGGCGCCACGGAAGTGCTGCATCTCTTCGGCGGCGCGGTTTACTTCCTGCCGCTGCTCGGCGGCTGGCTCGCGGACCGGTGGCTCGGCCGTTACCGGACCATTCTCATCATCTCGCTGTTTTACTGTCTGGGGCACGGCACCCTCGCCCTGTTTGGCACCAGCCAGGCGGGCCTGTTCACCGGCCTCGCGCTGATCGCCTTCGGTGCCGGCGGCATCAAGCCCTGCGTCTCCGCCTTCGTGGGCGACCAGTTTGGCCCGAACCAACAGCATTTGTTGATGAAAGTTTACGGCTGGTTTTACTGGACCATCAACCTCGGTGCCGCCGCCGCGTTTCTGCTGATTCCGTGGATTCACACCCAGGCCGGCTATGCCTGGGCCTTCGGTGTGCCCGGCATCGCCATGGCCCTCGCCACCCTGATTTTCTGGCTCGGCACGAAACATTACGTGCGCCAGCCGCCGGTGCAGGATAATGAGCGGGTCCGCTTTTTACCCGTCGCCTGGTATGCCCTCACCCACTCCCGCCGCAGCAAGGCCAGCGGCGGCTTTTGGGAAACACCCCGGCGGCGCTTCAGCCGCCGCGAGATTGAAGACAGCCGCACGGTCCTGCGCATCATCATGGTCTTCGCCACGATCCCCATGTTTTGGGCCCTCTTCAACCAGGTGAACTCCACCTGGGTCTTGCAGGGAAACAATATGAAGCCTTGGCTGTTCCTGAATGGCGAGACCATGCAAGGCATCGGCGCCGTGCTGGTGATGGTCTGGGTGCCAATCCTGACCCTTGGCATCTATCCCTGGCTGGAAAGACTAGGCATCAAGCCCACCGCCCTGCGCCGCATGTCCGCCGGCATGGTGCTGGGCGCGGTCGCATTTGTTCTCTGCGGCCTGTTGCAGGCGCATCTGGACCGGAAAGAATCCCTCAGCATCGGCTGGCAGCTCGTGCCCTATTTCGTGCTGGAGGCCGGCGAAGTCATGCTCTCCGCCACCGCCCTGGAATTCGCCTTTGCCCAGGCCCCGAAACAATTGAAAAGCATGATCATGAGCCTGTGGCTCATGACCATCGCGGGCGGCCACTTCCTGATCGCCGTCTTTACCAGCCTGAATGAGAAATATGTAAAAGCCACCGGGGCCAGTGAATTTTATTTCTACGCGCTGCTGATGTTCGTGGTGGCCGGCCTCTTCATCGCCATCGCCTCCCGCTACCGCGACCGCGCCGTGCCAGCGTAACGGTGTCGGCTGGCCTGCCGCCGTCCCCCGGAACGCGGCTGTGTGCGCTAGCACCAGCCGCAGCAATGTCCGAACGTTCAGCCGCGCCGGATGGTTCCACACGCAGTTGCGAGCCAAGCTGCTGCGGCTGGTCTTCGACACAGTCGCGCTCCGCCGGATGGCTCGACCAGCCGTTGAAGTTTTCAACCGTCCAGAAGAGTTTGTCCTGCGCCCGACACCATCTTGGCGGACCTTGCCGGCTTGTCTCAACCCCGTCCCCATCATAAAATGTTCCGACCGTCTGTGGCTGACGTTTACCAAAGCAACCCGACACACCTGATTCCATGGCACTCAAGACTCGCGCGCGCTTTACCCTGCATTGGATGCCGCTCCTGCTGGCGCTAACCATCGCCATCACCGCCCACGCCCGCCCCTGGCCTGACCGGGTGTTCGCCCCGTACATGTACATCGGCTCCGGCGATGAATTCAAAATCACCCAATGTCATGAACTCACCGGCCAGGCCTATTACACCCTCGCCTTCATCATCGCCGACAAACAAAACCATCCCGCCTGGGATGGCCGGTTCGACATGGAGAAAGATGTCTATGCCAGCGAAATCAAGGGCATCCGCCGCCGGGGTGGCGATGTCATCGTCTCCTTCGGTGGCGCCGACGGACGGGAAATCGCCCGGGTGGAAACCAATGCCGCCGCCTTGCAATCAGCCTACCAAACCGTCATCAACCGCTACCACCTCACCTGGCTCGATTTTGACATCGAAGGCAAAGCCTTGAAAGAAGACCGGATCAACGAAATGCGCAACCTCGTCCTCGCCCGTTTACAGGCCAAAAACCCGGGCCTGCGGATTTCCTACACTCTGCCGGTGGATCCCCACGGCATTCCGCCCAGCGGATTAAAACTGCTCGCCAATGCCCAAGCCAGCGGCGTGAAAGTTTATTCCGCCAATGTGATGACCATGGATTACGACCCCGGATTTCTGCGCGGCAAAACCATGGCCGACGTTTCCATCGCCAGCGCCCTCAAGGCCCGGGAACAATGCCTGGCCGTTGATCCCGCCATCCGGATCGGGCTCACCCCCATGATCGGCCATAACGATGAGAAAAGCGAAATCTTCACCCAGCGCGATGCCCGGGAACTGCTCGCCTGGGCGCAAACCCAGCCCTGGGTCGCCAGCCTTTCCTTCTGGTCCAGCAACCGCGACGCCGGCAAATCCGTCGGCCCTCCCACCGGCAACACTTCCACCGGCATGACACAAAAACCCTGGGAGTTCACCCAGATTTTCAAACCCTTTACCACGCCGCGAGAAAAAGACACGGCGAAGCCATAAGCAAAATTTCCAGGCGCTGGCAGTTTACCCCCTCGCTAATGCTGGCCCGCCCAAGCTCCGGAGGAGCGCCATATTTGTAGCAACAGCCTTAAAATATCAAGCTCCAGCGGAGCGGCATAAGCAGTTCAAACCGTAGATGGCATATCTTATTAAAAACCGCCTCGACAAATTTCTAAAACGTTGTTTCATAAGCAAAAGCTAACCAGCCAGATGGAAACTCCGACCACCCCCAAGCCACGATTCTGGCGGCGCGTCTGGTTCTGGCTGGTGGTCTGGTCGGCTTTGGTCGCGGCCGGGATGTTTTCGGAGCAGGCACAAGAGCCGGATTTTTGGCGGTATGGGTCAGAATTTTCCAACATCCTGACAACGATAGTAGCTGGATTATTGTTTTATTTCGTTTTGGCACTTATTCCTTCAGCCATTTGCGTTCATGCGTGGCGCCACCGGCCGACCGGCCGCAAAGTGTGGTATGTGCTCGCCCTGGCGGCTGTGACTTTGGGCCTGATTGGTTACGGGATGCAAATGAAGTCAGACCCTGGAAATGTTGACTATTATTCGCCCCTGTTTTTTCTGAACTGGTTATGGATCTATTCAGCCATCGCTCTCACGGGTCTGCTGTTCCTCTATTCATTGAGACATTTCTGCCGATGGCTGGTGAGTTGGCGAATCATGAAACGGGTGATTATAATGACGCTGACACTGGCGGCATTGACCACCCTGTTTTATTCCGAGGAAAACTGGCGGGGACACCGAGCTTGGATGCAATATCGGCAGGCATGGGAAGCCAAGGGAGAGAAATTTGACTTCCGGGATTTTGTCCCGCCGCCAATACCCGATGCGGAAAATGTGGCCATGGCACCACTATTGGCCGACAGCTTTGCCGGCCGCTGGATTGCCACCACCAACCGGGAGCAGGAAGCACTGCACGAAGCCCAAGACCGATTAAATTTGATATGGTGGCGAACGAACACGAGTCAGTTCTGGAGCGGAGATTTTGGTAAATGGCAGATGGGCCGGCCTATCCGCCTCCAAGACTGGCAGGCTTATTACCGGGCACGGTTTGTGACCAATGGCCAGTTTTCCTTCATGGTGCCGGTTCCGCCAGCTATGCAAAGGACGCAACCGTGGATGCTCCCAGGCATGCGGAGTACAGGGCAAGCGATGGGTTCCAACGCTTCCACCATGGAAATTACCGCGCTAAACACCAATGAATTCCCCATCAGTGAACGACCCCAAACACCAGCCGCCGATGTTCTGCTGGCATTAAGCCGGTATAAGCCTGTGATTGCCGAACTGGCGCAGGTATTGCAGCGACCACAAGCGCGGTTCCCCTTGAATTATGCCATAGAAAATCCGGTAGAAATGCGTCTGCCACATTTAGAGGATTTAAAAGAATGCGCTACTGTGCTGCAACTCCGCGCCTGTGCGGAGTTGCAGCACGGTCAGGATGAAAAGGCGTTGGAGGATGTAAAATTGATTTTGCGACTGGCAGAAACTATCCGCCCGGAGCCCGACTGGTATTCATTCCTCGTAAGATTAGCCATCATCGATCGTGCCATCCAACCCATCTGGGAAGGACTAGCCGCGAGGCAATGGTCCGAAGCCGATATTAAGGAACTAAACCGAAATTTGCAGTCGCTGGATCTGATCTCCGAGGGGCAGGCACAGTTGCGCGCGGATCGGTCCCAAAAAATTGCGCAACTTGAGTATGAACGAAAGCACCGGAACTGGACCGCTGGCTGGCTGATTGGGTCGATCTGCCCGAAAACGTCCGAGTATTTGTTGGATAAAATCACAATTCCACCCCCACCTGAGCCCGCTCGAAAACTGTTTGAAATGCTAGCGAGATTTATACCGATAGAGTCTGCCGGCGAGCTTTTGCGGTTGCTGCCGCCAAATGGCTGGTACGAATGGAACAAGGCGTCATTGGCGATGTTTTATCAGGAACGATTGCTTGATATAGCCGATCCGGCAAAGCATCGCATTGACACGCAAAAGGTCATTAATATTACCTCAATGTTCGACCCTTGGCGGGAAACACTAAAGATCAGCCCTCATGATGTCCTCATCTATGCACTACTTCCGGGAACGCCACAGTATAGCAGACGAACTGACAGTAGCCAAAATGGGATAGATCTGGCAGAGATTGCCGGCGGCCTGGAGCTTTTTCGTATGGCCCATGGTAATTATCCTAAGGCCCTCACCGAGCTGATACCAAACTTCCTGCCCTCCCTCCCTCCGGACGTGATCAACGGGGAACCCTTGCATTATCACCCCACCCCCGCCGGCAGTTTCGTGCTCTATTCCGTCGGCTTGAACGGCAGAGACGATGGCGGCATCGTGGTAACCAACCAATATGAAGGTATAGATTTCTCGGCCGGTGACTGGGTCTGGCAATACCCGAAACCATAACCTCAATTCTGGCCATTCTGTCATTCTGTCAAAAATCCTCCCCCGCACTTGCCTTTCCCAACCGTGTGCTATATTTACTGCGTTAGAGGTTTACATGGTAAACTCACCATCACAACCAAATTCCCGCCCGGCCACCCCGCCCCCTTCATCGGCGCGCGGCTCTGTGAGCCACAGCCATATGGCCAGCCCTGCGACCATGACGATTAATACCACTTGCCGTTTGAAACCGCCCTATGGGAACTATGCTCCTCGTGCCTGCGGGTTGCCCGCGTTGGGCGCAAGCGGAGCGCGGCGTTCACGCCGCTTCAGCGTCCAAAATGAAGGCGGGCATGGCTTTGCTGACGCCTTACCGCCTTGGTCATTGAATCGGGCTGAAGCCCGCGCTCCGTACGAGCCGGCCTATGCCGTTTCTAGCTGGAAGTGGTATAATTCGCGCCCACATACAGCCCGGTGGACATGTCAGCGATTCCCCGAACCACGCTCCGTCACCCACACCGCATTGCCGATGCAAAGCAGCGCCACCATCCAGCAGGCCGATCAAAGTAAATCAAACCAAATCAAACCAGTTGCCGGTGAGCCTCCCCATCCCTCATCTGTGTTGATCTGCGTCAATCTGCGGTCAAAGCTCCCTGCTCCCTTCCCCTTTTCGCGTCTTTTGCGTATTTTGCGGTTAACCCTCCTGGCATTTTTAACTCAAAAGTCCTTTAAAAACGCAATTATCAAGTTATATCAAGAATTAACCACCCGCCGGCATCCAGTCTCCGGCTCCCCTTCCCAGCCCCCATCTGCGTCCATCTGCGTCCATCTGCGGTCAAACCCCGCCCCGTCCCCCCTTTCGCATAGTTCGCGTTTTTCGCGGTTAACCCTCCCCATATTTTTAACTCAAAATCCCTTTAAAAACGCATTTATCAAGGTATATGAAGAATCATCAACCAACTGGGATAAGCCCCAGCCCATTCCCGGAATTCCCCCTTTGCGCCATTGCGCCCCTGCGTCTTCGCGTTACCACCGGCAATCACGCCAAATCCAAGCAAATCAAGGTTTATCAAGGTACTTTGATGGTTACTTCCCGAGCCCTTCCATGCCTGCCCACCGCTCCGCGTACCAGTCATTGGATGTTGGGCGTTGGATGTTCGATGTTGGATGTTAACCAATTATGACCACGCCCCACCCAATCGCAACCGCCCCCCGCCTATGGCCATGGCTCCTCCTCGCCCTCGCCCTGCCGACATCAGCCCAACCCGTCCCGCCCGCCACCACCAATCCCCCCAACCTGTCGCTCACCATCCGCTGCGCGACCAACGAGTTTCTGCTCGGCGACCCCATCCCCGTCGAGTTCGTCATCCGCAACCATGGCAGCACAGACACCAAGTACGAAAACCGCAATTACGATCGCGGCGGCCGTCTGCCCGAGTACCAATTAACCGCGCAAACCGGTTCAGGGACACCGGTGCCGGATGCCATCATGCACTTTCGCTCAGGCATGATGGGTGGTCTGTTCGGCGAAGCGATTCTGCATCCCGGCGAATCCTACACCAAAACCATCCCCCTGAATCTCTGGGCCGCCATCCGGGAACCAGGGCAATACGAAGTGACCGGGACATATCGTCCTGAATACATTTATGGCACCAATCCGGTCACGTCCGCGCCCATCCACATTACCGTGCGCCCCCGCAGCGCTTCGGAGATGCACGCGTACGTGCAGAGTTTGACCAACCAACTGGCCCTGCGCCTGGATTATCTGGCCACGCATCCCGGCGGGCGACCGCCCGGGCTGGCGGATGCCGATTTGTCGGACTTGCAGCAGCAGTTGATGTACACCGGCAGTGCGGAAGCCGTGTCCACCCTGCTCCGCGTGGTGTTTGAAAACGGCGACCACTTCTGGGCCGTGGTCGGCCTCGATGATTATGTCCCCCACACCGCCGAAACCCGGTCGGTGCTCCTCGCGGCGGCGCAGGCGCACGGGCTGGAAAACCTGCAAGGCATCCTGCAGGCGCACGAGTTCACGGACAAAGATATGAAACCGCTGCTCACCCGGGCGCTGTCCGAAAATCACCGGGACGAATGGCCGTCGGCCGTCTGGCTGGCATTGAAATACTACGATGACGACTTTACCCCGCGCCTGATTGCCATTGCCAATGACCCGCGCGCCCGCTGGGACACCCGGTCCATCGCCCTGCGCGCACTGACATTTCACCGCACCGATGCCGGCGTGCAGGCGATCAAGGCCCTCCTGCGCGATCCGGCTCCGGACATGCTGCGTACCCTGTATGAAACAATATCCAACGGTTATTATGCCGGGGCGGACAAGTCCCCCAACCATCGCCCCCTGCGCCCCGCTGACTTCACCCCTGCCGACCTGCGGCCGCTGATCGAGCGGCTGCTGGCCTCGGATAACGGCGCGTATCAATTGCAAGTCTGCGGCGTGGCGCTGGCCAAACAGTTCGGGAGTCCCGAGCTGATTCCACAATTGGAAACCCTCAGCACCAACGCCAATCCAACCATCCAGGGCTGCGCCCGGGACGCGCTCGCGAAACTCAAACACTAATACCTGTTACATTTTGAAACCGCACTAATGGCGACCCGCCTTAGCTCCGGCGGAGCGGCATAGGCAGTTTCAAACTGGAAGGGGCATAATATTTCTGTGAATGCTGTCGTTGGGAAGGCAACAAGCCCTGTCATCACCCTCATCTTTTGCCGGTTGTTTCAAGGCTGCCGAATCTTTCCGGCAGCTTTTGCGAACCCACCGCAAGCCCCAACGGGGCGGCATGAAAATAGCCCGGGGCAAGGGCGCGAGAGCGACCGCCGCCCCGGGTTAACGCCCCACCATACAGTTCCTTCGCCCATCGGATGGGGGAAGGTGGCCGGAGGCCGGATGGGGGGTGCTTCGTCAACGATGGCTATTCGCAAAGCCCCCCCTACATATAAATTATTATGCTTGTTGTGCTATTCCGCTCCTTCACTTATCCAACTCAAAAAATGTGGAAAAGAGCCGTACCAACAGCAGATGGTTTGGCCCATCACCCCACGCAAAAACCAAAGCATCTTTGTTACCTTGGTTTGCTTCTGTAGATTCTTTTCCAGCAAAGCAAAACCGGCACGGAGCCTTCGCTCCGCGCCGGGTGAAATATTCCGGGAATTTACTCCGATTCAATTATTTCCCAAACAAACCACCGATGCCCTTGCCAATTTTGTTGAGCCCATCGGTGGCGGCTTTGCCGGCCTCTTTCGCCGCGTCGGTGGCACCCTTGCCAAGGTCGGTGGCGGCATTGCCGACCGCCTTGAGGGTAGAGCTGGTAATGGCACTCATCACCTGCTGAACGAGTTCGCCGGGCGTGATGCCGTTGGTGCCGGTGCCGAGGTCCTTCAGTTCAATGTCCGGCAGCGGCAGGCTGGGCAGCGGCAGTTCCTTGCCGGCGAACAGCTTGATGGAGCCATGCACCTTGGCATTGGTGATCAGGAAATGATCCACTTCCAGTTTCTTGCCCGGACCCGCCGGTTTGGCCGGGGTGGCGGCGGGGGCATTGGTGGAGGGGCCACCCGTGAGGCCGGTGACGAAATCATTCACGTTCTGCTGGATCTTGGTGAGGTTGTTGCCCGAAAGACCGCCCTCAAAGGTGATTTCCGGGGCATCCACCTGGATGTTTTTCACGATGATCTTGTCGGACAGCAGCGAGGAAGGCACGATCTGGACTTCCGCCTGACCGACGCTAATGGCAGTCGGTTCTTTATAACCATCCGGATTGCCAATGACAAAGCCCTTGATCTTGGCCGAACCGCTGAGCATGGAGATATTGACCGCGTCCACTTTCATGGTCACCTGCGTCACTTTGGGGCCGACCGTTTCAATGCCGGTCTTCACAATTTTATCCAGAAAAATGCCCACCCCCAGCACCACCGCCACGAGGAGGACAACCAACAGGATGCCGGTGATAAACAATAGTTTTTTGAGCTTCTTCATAATTTTTACTTTTTAACATTCGCCGGCACATTTGACCAGAAGTTTTCTGAAAATTGGCGTTGATTCCAACTTTAAACCGGCCTATTCTCGTATGGCTGTGGGCCAAAACCGCACCAAGGATTCGCGCTCATGAAAAAAACCGCTGCGACCCAATCATCAGGAAAAACCATCAGCACCAAAGTCTCATCGGCAACTGCCACCGGGATCAAGCCCAGTGAAAAATCGGCGACCAAGCCCAAGCATGCCGTAAAGGATTCCCCCACCGCTGTGGTCACCCCCGTTGCCCCCCTAAAAACCGCCCGAATGTCTGCCAAACCCCTGCTGGAGTCCACCGCTGAAGTGGCCCAATCGCTGCCCAAAACCAAATCTGAGGCCGCCAAACCCGCCAAAACCCCTCCCCCCCCGTCGGAAGAGCCCAAGGCCAAGACCAAAGTAGATGCCAGCACCGTCGTTCGCCGTACTTACACCCGCCGCAAAGCCACCGAAGCCACCGAACCCCTCCCCATCCCGTCCATCCTCCTCGAAGGGGACGAACCCGCCTCCAGTACCGCTGGCGGTCCGGGAGAAAAATTTTCCCTGGGAGCCACCCCGCCCGCCCAAAGCTTCACCGGCGGCGACCTGCCTGAAAGTTACGGCACCAAAAAACTTTTCCTCACCGCCCGCGATCCCCATTGGCTGTATGCGCATTGGGACCTGACCCGCGAACAGCAGAACGATTATAACGGTCTGTCTACCGACGGCCACCTCGTGCTGCGCATTTTTGCCGGCAAAATTGAAGGCCATCCGGCTTACGAAATCCACGTCCATCCCGAATCCCGTCATTGGTTTGCCCACGTGGAACGCGCCGGCAACACCTATGCCGCCGAGCTGGGTTATTATTCCGCACTGGGCAAGTGGATGCGCATCGCCGTTTCCAGCGGCACCCTCACCCCGCCCGATGCCGCCGCCGCCGAGAGCGAGGCCGAATACGCCACGATTCCTTTTGAATTTCCGTTCGCCAAGCTGATGCAGATCATCGAGGAAGCCGTGCGCGACAATGTCCCGCTGACGCATGCCATCGAGGATTTGCGCCGCCATGGCCATCCCGATCTCCCCCGCTTTTCCTCCTCCGGTCTTTCGTCCGTCGCCCCTTCGCCCTCCGTCGGCACCACCGCCGCCGGTCCCTATGGCGCTACGGGCGCGGTCGGCGCTCCAGTCAGCCCCACCGCCGGGGTGGCCCAAACCCGCGTGTGGACCCCGGAACAGGAACGTGCGCTCGCCAAAATCATCAGCATTGATGAAACCCGCCGTGTCTGGATGGGTTCGCTGGAAATCACCGAACTGATCCGCCGCCGTCTGGCCCACGATGTCACCTCCCCGGTGGCCGGCTTTAACACCCCGCAAAGTTTCGTCCCGGCCGGCATTTCGAGCGCCTCGAGCCCCAGCGGTCAACCGCCGGGCTCGGATAAACCAAAATCATTCTGGTTCAACGTCAACGCCGAACTCATCATTTACGGTGCCACGGAACCCAATGCCCGCGTCACCCTCGGCGGCCATGAAATCAAACTGCGCTCCGACGGCACCTTCAGCTTCCGCTTCGCCCTGCCGGACGGCAAATATGATCTCCCCGCCGTGGCCATTTCCGCCGATGGCACCGATGGCCGCGCTGCCGAACTGAAATTCGTCCGCGAAACGGAATACCGTGGCGATGTGGGCCAGACCCCGCAGGATCCGGCCCTCAAGCCGCCGCTGGCCGACAACGTTTAATTTCCACCCGGAGACCGCATGGATGCCTCCCAACGCGGAGCCTTGATGCTCGTCCGGGTAATCGCCCTCGCCCTCCTCGGCTGGACGATCGTTAATTTTGCCTTGTACCTGGCCATCACCGAGCATGATCATTCGGATATGCAGATCATTCCGTGCCTCATCAAGTTCCTGCCGGGACTGGTTGGCATCATTTTATTGATCAAAGCCCGTGCCCTGGCCGAGTGGATTGCGGACAAACTGGAAGAATAATCGTCCCACACTTTTCACGCGCCCACCCTCTCCCATCATGCAAGGCTATCTTTCACTGGTCCTCCATGCGCACCTGCCGTTTGTGCGGCATCCGGAACATGAGAAATTTCTCGAGGAGAGCTGGCTGTTTGAAGCCATCACCGAAACCTACCTGCCGCTGATCAACGTGCTCAATGGCTGGCAGCGCGACCTGCTGGAAGCCCGCCTGACCCTCTCCCTCTCCCCCACGCTCTGCTCCATGCTGCTGGACCCCCTGCTGTGCGACCGTTACGCCCGGCATCTGGACAGCCTGATTGAATTGGCGGAAAAGGAAGTTCATCGGACGCATTGGGACCGCGCCTACCGCGATCTGGCGTGGATGTATCACCAGAAATTCACCCTCGCCCGCGAAACCTGGCGCTGCCATCAGGGCAATCTCATCAGCGCTTTCAAACAATTTCAGGATGCCGGCCTGCTGGAGATCATCACCACCGCCGCCACCCACGGGCTGCTGCCCCTGATGGCGGGTAATCCGCAATCCATCCGCGGCCAGATCCTCACCGCGCGCGACCATTATGTGAACTGCTTCGGCCGCCCGCCGCGCGGCATCTGGCTCCCGGAATGCGCCTACGCCAGTGGTGTGGAGGATTTTTTGCAGGAAGCGGACATCCGCTGGTTCATTCTGGACACGCACGGCATTCTGCATGCCCAACCCCGCCCGCGCTACGGCACCTACGCGCCAATTTACACGCCCCGGGGCGTGGCCGCCTTTGGCCGCGATTACGATTCCTCCCGCCAGGTCTGGAGCAAGCATGAAGGTTATCCGGGCGACCCGCGCTACCGCGATTTCTATCGCGACATCGGCTTTGACCTGGATTTCGATTACGTCCGCCCTCACCTGCCCTCGCCGGACAATCGCGGTTTCACCGGCATCAAATATTTTCGCATCACCGGCACCGGCGAAAAGAAAGTGTATCAACGCGACCATGCCTTGGCCGCCGCCAGCGAACATGCCCGGCACTTTCTCGATGAACGCGTGAATCAGGTCCGTGAAATCGCGCCGCTGCTCGACCGACCGCCCATCATCGTCGCGCCCTACGATGCCGAGCTCTTCGGCCATTGGTGGTACGAAGGACCCGAGTTCGTGGATTTTCTGGTCCGGAAACTGTGCCAGGAGCAAAAGGACATCGCGCTCATCACGCCCACGGAATATCTGAAAAAGCATCCGACCAATCAGGTCGCCACCCCCGGCTCCTCCAGCTGGGGCGAGGAAGGTTACTGGCGCGTCTGGCTCAATGAGTCCAACGAGTGGATTCATCCGCACCTGCAAATCGCCCAGGAACGCATGGCCGATCTCGCAAACCGCTTTCCGGCCGCCGAAGGCCTCCAAGCCCGCGCCCTGCGCCAGGCCGCCCGCGAATTGCTGCTCGCCCAGGCCAGCGACTGGCCGTTCATTCTCCGGGCCAAAACCAGCTCCGAATACGCCCGCCGCCGCGTCAAGGACCATCTGCTCCGCTTCATCGCCCTGCACGAACAGCTCACCCTCACCCGGATCGATGAAAACTGGCTCCGCGAAGTCGAGGCCCGGGACAACCTGTTCCCGGATATCAAATGGCAATACTGGCGGTAATCCGCCAGCGATTAAACATGGCTTGTGAAACCCTTTGCGGATTATATTATGTGTGAACAACCCACCAGCTTGGCAATGCCCAAACGCTGGAACCTTTTCTCCCTCTCCACGGGGGAGAGGGCCGGGGTGAGGGCGAGCGTCAGAACAAATTAACTCCGCCTTGGTATTTTGACTTCTCGCCTCAACCCGCCCCAAGCTGTTTCCGCCATGAAATCCGCCGCCGCCTTCGCCCTGGTGCTGGTCACCGCGCCCAACCTCAAAACCGCCCGGTCGCTGGCCCGAATCGTATTGAAAGACAAACTGGCCGCCTGCGTGAATCTGGTTCCCAAAATCGAATCCCACTACTGGTGGCAGGGCAGGATCGAGTCCGGTACGGAGGTAATGATGGTCATAAAAACCCGCAAAACCCGATTGAAAGCCTTGGAAAAAGCCATCCTGGCGACCCACCCCTACGAGACCCCCGAATTCGTGGTGCTCCCCCTCACGGCGGGCAACGAAAAGTATCTGGCCTGGCTATCTGCAAGTTGTTGCTGAAATTTGGTTGAAGGATCACAAAGTCGGGTTAGATTGCCTATGTGGATTCCGCTAACGCCATCCCACTGACGTTGCTTGCCATGCACGGTGTCGCCCTCGGCATCGGTTGCACGATTCTGCTTGTGGCCTTTTTCATGCGCCGCCACTCCCGGCGGTCTGCACCCGAGCCGGTTCACCCGCAAAACTTTTTCCCCGCCGAAAACACCCCCGTCCAGCGTCCGGTTTGCTGGATAGCCATCCG
This sequence comes from uncultured Verrucomicrobia subdivision 3 bacterium, assembly GCA_903820285.1. Lineage (GTDB taxonomy): Bacteria > Verrucomicrobiota > Verrucomicrobiia > Limisphaerales > UBA11358 > UBA11358. The sequence continues at coordinate 16,344 of CAIJGS010000108.1, forward strand.
CTCCGTTTCCCTCGAAGCTGTGCAGCAGGCGTTGGGACTGAACCGCGCCGAACCCTGCTCCTGGGTCAGCGGCCTCTCCGGCGACCATGGCTTTTTCATCAGCCCCCGCGTCCACGGCTGGGTAATCGTCACCGGCAATGCCCTGCCCACCCCCACCGAGGATGTGGATGCCACCTACGTTTTCCTGAGCGCCCTCAGTCGCAAGCTCGGCCATGTGCAGTATTTTTATGCCAGCCGTCTGCTGCATCATCATGCCTGGGCCCGGCTGGATGACGGCTATGTCAGCCGCGCCTACGCCTGGACCGGCGAGACGGTATGGAATCAGGGCCCCCTCACCCTGCCGGAGCACGAGGCCTGCCTGAAATTGTCCGGATACGGCGAACATACCGTCAGCATTATGGATGCCGGTGGCAACTTTGAAAAAGTGCCGCAACTCGCCGCCCGCTGGAGCCTGGACCCCGCCGAGGTGAAGCTGGACTCCCTGCGCCAGTACACGGGTATCGCCGGCGAATCGGCCTTGATTTGATTTTTTTATTGCGCCGGGCTCGCCGCCGGAGCAAAGTTCGACAGCAAAGGATTTTGGCATGTCATTCAGCATTGAATTGGAACTGCAACGTTTTCCCCGTCACGTCCGGCTCCGCGATACCAAGCGCGCCATTTTCCGGGTTCTGGAAAAGACCGATGAAAAGGCCCTGCACCAGCTGTTTCTGGATATCCCGGAACGCGAGCGCATGTTCATCAAACATCGCGTAACCGACCTCAAGGTCATTCGTGAATGGTGCCGGAATATGGATGTCGGCCGCAACCTGCCCCTCGTCGCCCTTGTGGGCGGCAAAATCGTGGGCATAGCCACCCTGCACCAGCAGCTCGGCGGCTGGAAACGCCACATCGGCCGCGTCAGCGTGCTGGTGCATCCGCTCTACCGTGGACGCGGCATCGCCACCCGCCTGATCACCGAAATCCTGGACATCTCCCGCCGGGCCGGCCTGGAAAAGGCCGAGGCGGAATTCATTGGCGAACAGGAGGCCGCCATCAAAATGTTCGCCTTTCTCGGGTTCAGCGAACTCCTCCGGCTGACTGATTACGTCAAAGACATGCAAGCCGTCACCCACGACTATGTCCTCATGGGCATTGAACTGAAGACCGACGAAGAATACACCGGCGTCGGTGGTTGAAAGCAGCCCATGCCCCCTCCCCTTTGCCCCCACTGCGGCGCCCGGATTCCCGCCCGGGCCCGCTGCTGCCCCGCTTGCGGCTCGGATGACCAGACCGGCTGGTCCGAAGAAACCAACACCGGCAGCCTCGACCTCCCCGACGAAGAATTCAATTACGAGGAATTCGTTCAGGAAGAATTCGGCGGCGGCCGGGTGCGCCCCAAAGGCATCCCCTGGTTCTGGTGGCTTACCGCCCTGATTTTGGTTATTCTGCTGCTGGTAATGTTTCTGCGGTAAAACGTACTGGTGACGGCTCGTCACCAATCGTACCACAAGCCAAAGTGAGCCCAATCCCCCTGACACCGCGTTCAACCGCAGATTGGCTAAAAAGCATCAAAGCTTTCAGGTTGGCGGATTGTCGTAATCTATGTGACAGACAATTCCCGGGCCGTCCAAGGTTTCACCCTGATGGAACTGCTGGTGGTCATGGCCATCATCGCCGTGCTCGCCGGCCTGCTGCTGCCGGCAATGAACGCTGCCAAACGCCGGGCCCGGCGTGCGACCTGCGTTAACAAACTGCGGCAGATCAACCTGGGCATTCGCATGTATGCCGATGATTCGCATGACGCCCCGCCTTCGCCCGGCCTGGCAACCGCTTCGGCCGATATCCTGACACTGTATTCGGGTTACAAAACGCTCATGAAGAGTTACGTGGGGGCAAATGCCACATCCTCGCCACCGGACAAAATTTTCGCCTGCCCGGCCGATGAGTTTTATCCCAACGGGATTTTCACCAATTATCCTTCAATCGGATGGCAATACGTACGAAAAAGCCTCCATGACGAGCCTTTTTTGGATTATTCCAGTTATGTATTCAACGGCGGAAACAATGCCACTCAAACCAATAAAACCGGGACCTTTATCGTACCCCGCCCCGGCCTCACCGGGGTAAAGTTGAGCTCGGTAAAACACCCGGCCCGGACGACCTTGATCTCGGAAGGTTCAGCTCCCTGCCCTTGGTCATGGCATGAGCCTTCGGCCCGCTTAAAATTTAATGATGCGAAAAATCTGGTCAGCTACGTGGACGGACATGTCAGTTACATCCGGATTTATTGGGACAGTTCATATAAAGGTGGCCAGTCATCGCAGGCGTTCATGTATGACCCGCCGGCCAGCTACGACTATCAATGGAGCCCCAATTGATTGACCAAGCTTATGTCAGCTAAAAAGCACCACCGTGCGGGCCTGTCTTTGGTCGAGATCTTGTGCGTGATGAGCATCATCGCCATTCTGTTGGCCCTGTCCTTGGGCCCGATCACCAAGGCCTTTATTCATGCCAAAAAGGTCATCCACCAGATTGGTTCAAACTAGGCGGGCTGCTACACGATGAATCCCTGCCAAAAATAAAAAAGCCCGCTCTTTTGGAGCGGGCTTGGTTACTAAATCAAAAGCTTACTTCTTATCTTCAGCCTTGGCTTCCGTCGCGGGAGCGGCGGGTTCGGGGGCGGTAATCACGGCGTCCACCCATTCCAAGATGGCGCTCTGCGAGGCATCGCCCTGACGCTGACCAAGCTTGATGATGCGGGTGTAGCCGCTCTTGCGATCCTTAAAGGCCGGGGCGATCTCATTGAAGAGGACCTTGGCGGCGCTTTCCTGGTGCAGACGGGCTGCGGCCAGACGGCGGTGATGGATGGTGCCTTTCTTGCCCAGCGTGACCATCTTTTCAGCGACGGAACGGGCCGCCTTGGCCTTCGCCAGGGTGGTCGTCACGCGCTTGTGCTCGATCAGACTGCAGACAAGGTTAGCCAGCATCGCATTGCGATGCTCTGATGTGCGGCCCAGTTTGGCCGTGCGCTTCAAATGTCTCATGGTAAATCCTTAACTATACTCGGTTCTCAGCTCGGCTTGATCTCTTCCTTCGGTGCTTCCACCAGACCGGGCTCAAAGGTCATACCCAGCGAAAGGGCGAGAGAGGTGAGCTTTTCTTTGATTTCGTTGAGCGACTTCTTGCCGAAGTTGCGATACTTGAGCATCTCCTGCTCGGTCTTCATGGCCAGTTGGCCGACCGTGGTGATGTTGGCGTTGTTCAGGCAGTTGGCGGCGCGAACGCTGAGCTCAATTTCATTGACGCTCATGTTCAGCAGCTTCTTCAGCTTGGCCTTCTCGTCGTCCTGCTTGTCCGCGGCTTCTTCAAATTCCACGGCGTTCTTGTCATAACCCACGAACACGTCGAGGTGATGCGCGAGAATGGCGGAAGCCTGGGTCAGCGCGTCATCAGGGGTGATGCGTCCGTCCGTCCAGATTTCGAGCACCAAGCGGTCGTAGTCCGTACGGTTGCCGACACGGGCGGCTTCCACACTGTAACGGCAGCGGGTGACGGGGGAGAAAATGGAGTCGATGGCCACAATGCCGATCGCCTGGCCGGGACGCTTGTTTTCGTCGCTCGGGCAGAAACCGCGGCCAATCTTGACCACGAGTTCCATCTCAAATTTCTTCTTCTTGTCCAGCGTGCAGATGTGCTGGTTGGGATTCACCAGTTCGATGTTCTGGTTGGTCTGGATGTCGCCGGCAGTGACGGCGCCTTCCTTGTTGACCGATAGCAGCAAAACCTGCTCATCGCGGCTGTGGGCCTTGAATTTGACTTTCTTCAGGTTCAGCACCACATCGGTCACGTCTTCTACCACGCCTTCAATGGTGGTGAATTCGTGCATCGCCCCGTCGATTTTGACAGAGGTGATGGCGGCGCCTTCCAGCGAGGAAAGCAGTACCCGGCGGATCGAGTTGCCGATGGTGTGGCCGTAACCGGTTTCAAACGGATCAGCGATGAATTTCGCGTAGGTTTCCGTGGCGGTTGCTTCATCCTTCTGCAACCGTTTGGGCATTTCAAAACGTCCAAGACGAACTGGCATGGTATCCTTTCAACAATTTTAATCTGGCTTTCCCGGCGATAATTATTCCCGGCCGGAAAAGCCCATGTAATTGTTTTATGTTTGCGGTTTAGCGGGAATAAAATTCAACGACAGCCTGTTCGTTGGCGATGGGCTGGATTTCGTCACGCGTGGGGATGCGCATGACCGTACCCTTGAGCTCTTCCTTGTTCAGGGAGATCCAGTCCGGCACCGAACGGCTCACAGAAACTTCCAAGCCCTTGGTGGCGAGCTGGCGCGAAACCGTGTTGTTCTTGATGCTGACCACGTCGTTCACCTTGACGGCGTAGGACGGGATGCTGGCCTTGCGGCCATTAACGGTCACGTGACCATGGCTGACCATCTGGCGGGCGGCCGCACGCGTGTTGCCAAAGCCGAGGTGGAAAACGATGTTGTCCAGACGGGTCTCCAGAATCTGGAGCATCTGTTCGCCGGTCACACCGCGGCGGCGCAGGGCCTTTTCATAGACGCCCCGGAACTGGCGTTCCATCAGACCGTAGTAATAGCGCAGCTTCTGCTTTTCAATCAGACCTTCACCGTATTCGGTGGTCTTGCGGCGGGACTTCGGACCATGAACACCCGGGCCGTAGTTACGGCGTTCGAGATATTTCGTGGGGCCAAAAATGGGGACGCCAAAACGGCGGCTGATGCGGACGCGGGGACCTGTATAACGAGCCATAGAAAGTGGTGGTTTGCGAGTTGCTTATTAGTTTGATTACACGCGGCGTTTTTTACGCGGGCGGCAGCCGTTGTGCGGCACCGGGGTCACGTCCTTGATGGAGGAGATTTCCAAACCGATCGCCTGGAGGGCGCGGATGGCGGATTCGCGGCCGGATCCCGGACCCTTGACGCGTATTTCAACTTCCTTCATGCCGTGGGCCATGGCCTGGCGGGCGGCGTCCTGGGCGACCTGCTGCGCGGCATAAGCCGTGCTCTTGCGGGAACCCTTGAAACCGACGCGACCGGCGCTGGACCATCCGATCAGGTTGCCCTGGGCATCGGTAATGGTGACCTGCGTGTTGTTAAAAGTCGCCAGAATGTTGGCCACACCAACGCTGATGTTCTTGGCGTGCTTGGCCTTGACAATCTTCTTGGCGTTGGGGTCTTCACCCAGCAGTTCGGCCGCGGTAGGCGCAGCGGGAACCACGGGTTCGACCGGCTTGGCGTCAGCCGGAGCGGCTTCGGCGGCGGCCTTCTTCGCGGGCTTCGCTTCCGCCGTGGCTACGGCGGCATCGGGCTTCGCTTCTTTTTCTTTCTTGGGAGCGGCTGGTTTCTTTTTCTCTTCGGACATAACGAAATTCAATTATTAGTGAATGCCGGTCTTGGCGTTCGGGTTGCGTTGGACACCGACCGTCTTGCGCGGCCCCTTGCGGGTACGGGCATTGGTCTGGGTGCGTTGACCGCGCACCGGCAGGCTGCGCATGTGGCGGATGCCACGGTAGCACTTGATACCCTGCAAACGCTTAAGGTTCATGCCGAGTTCGCGGCGCAAATCGCCTTCAATGACGTATTTGCCTTCCTGAATGGCGTGAACGATCTGCGAGAGCTGGGCCTCG
>CAIJGS010000109.1 GCA_903820285.1 uncultured Verrucomicrobia subdivision 3 bacterium
CAATAGTTGGCGACGAAATGTTCGCAGAAAAAAGCGTCCGGCGTGCCGAAGCGACTGGCGAAGAGTTTCCACAGGCGGCGGCCACTGACTTCCGAGCGGGTGCAGGCAAAGCCGGTGACAGGCCGTTTCGGGTGCGCCTTGGCAGGTTGCGCCACGGTGGCGGTGATACCCAGCCAGTCGCGCGCGGCGGCGACCTCGCCGAAGGGAACACCAGTCTGGACCATCCCGAAGGGACCCGGGTTCATCCCCAGAAAAATCACGCGCTTGGCCGTATGCCCAAAGCGGCGGAGGTATTCCTCGTGCGGGGCCCAAGCGTATGTGAGCGGATTGTAAACGTGCGTAACGGGCGCGCCAAACCGCAGCCGGCCAACGTGGTCGGAGAGCTCACGCGCGGCGGCGATCAGAGCGGTGCTGTGGGCGGATGATTTCAAGGCCCGTCACGATATTTTAATCTGCCCAAAAGGCAAGGCGGATGGGAGGCCGGACACTCAACCGCGTCACCCCATTTCAACCGTGGCATCTCGGGGAAATTCACTGCCCTTGCTGCATCCGGATGGCATAAGTGGGCTGGGCTTCAAACCCGCTGGCATCCGGGCGCATATGATACTGAATGGCGCGCTGAATCGACTCAGGTGTAATTTGCCGCGCGCTGGACACCGTCACATTTGCCTGCCACGGCACCTTCTGCCGGATTTGCTCGAGCTGGGCCGGTTCCACCAAATGGAAACGGACCAGCTTGGTTTTCGCAGCGTCCAGGGCAAACAGGTATTTATCCGTCGTGGTGCCAAACGGCGGACCGTAATAGCCCCGCTTGGTAAACAGAATCAGGTTGCTGCCCGGCTGGTATTCCACAGAATAAGACGTCTTGGTGAAGTCTTGATCCGTCTCATCCGAAAAACGAATCCCTTCTTTGCCAGGCGGATACGTTTCGGTATTGAACCGGGTCATGCCATTTTTGGTGGCGGTATCAACTTCGACCAGCACCCGCTGGCGCAACGTCAGCCCCCCCGCAGAATCGGGCTGAAAAACAATCAAATCCGTGTCGAAAGTTTGCGCTTCCGTGGACCCATCAAAGTTCTGATGCGTTGCCCCGTTGGCGCCGTGTACAAAGGTCCAGGCACCGGCAAAATCCCGCGCCGAATAGGTGGCCACCGGCGCGATCACGGCAACTGGTTGACTGGCGGAGGCTGTTGGAGCGGTGGGCACAGCCTGCCCGGCAGGAGCAACCGTCGAACTACTCAGAATGCTGGCATCCAATATCTGCAATTGAGCCTCACGGCGCAGCTGCTGCAGAAATGCCGGCGCCAGTTTGGCCAGTTGCTGCCCTTCCAGACGCTGTTTGATATCCGCCTTGGCATTGATGAATTCCGCCGGCTGGCCACCAGGTGCTCGAAATGCCTCGGGATGATCATTGTAGTATATCATTTCCTCAGCCTCACTGACCTGGACGCCCAGCAGGCGTTTTAAAACGATCTGCGCCACGTTGGCTTTGGCATCGGCCATAGACACTATCCGCTGGTTCAATCCCAATGCGGCCAATTTTTGATCCAACGCTTCCGGGCTGCCAAAATTCCGGACGTGCGCCTGCAACTCGCGACTGGCATCGGCATCGCCAGCCAGACGATCCTCCGGGGTGGCTTTTGCGGCCAAAAGCGAAGCATTAATGATCTGGTCAAACACCTGCGCCCGGATATTGGCCGGCAAACCAGCATGATGCTCATCGGCTTCGAATTGAACGACGGCCATCATTTTGTCCAGCAAACCGCGTTTGATCTCCAGCCCATTGGCTTTGGCAATGACGGCATTGATTTCCGCATCCATGGGATCCGCATCCTGCGCGGTTGCTACCGGCATAAGGCCGGTGAGCAATGCGAGGGCAAACAATGGGCAGGCTGATTTAAAAAACAAAGCAGGGTTCATTTTGGAATTACTTGCGGCTGTCTGGAGTGAGTTGCCAGACATCCGGTTTTTGCATTTGGTTCCGTTTTGAGAATATCAGGACTAATAATTAGAATTAGCCTCAGACAAGGAGAGAATCACGAAGTTCGCTCCCTCAAGCAAGGAAATTCCGGGCAGGATGACCTGGGGGAAGTCAGCGGCCTTATACCAATTGCAGTTTGAAACTGCACTATAATCCTGGTGTCTGAGGGGTGCCTGCGTTGGGCGCAAGCGGAGCGCGGCGTTCAGAGCCTGTGTGAAAATATCCGAACGGCGAAAAATTCAGCCAAAAAACCGGTTCGAATCACCTTCGGAAAAAATCAAAATGCGCCATAAGCCAATTATAAGCGCCGGATTTTTAGGCGATTTGTTTTTCACACAGGCTCTTCACGCCGCTTCAACGTCCAAATTAAAGGCGGGCCGGCCTTTGCTGGCGCCTGGCCGCCTTGGTCAGTGAAGCGCTCTGCCGCCCGCGCCACGCACGATCCGACCTATGCAGTTTCAAGCTCGAAATGGTATTACCACCTGGACTCCCGACGATATCATAAAAAACCCCACGGCATGACACCGTGGGGTTGAATTTTGATGGTCGCACGAATTACTTCTTTTTCTTCGCGTGCACCTTGGCCGCCACTTTCAGTCGCAGGCCGTTCAGGCGGATGAAGCCGGTGGCGTCGTCCTGGTTGTAGGCCTTGGTGGGGTCGGCTTCCATGGTGGCGATATGCGGATTGTAGAGGCTCACGGCGGATTTGCGGCCGCTGACCATGATGTTGCCCTTATAGAGCTTCACGCGTACGGTGCCGGTGACATTCTTCTGCGATTCCTCGACGTAGGCCTGGAGGGCGTAGCGTTCCGGCGCATACCAGAAGCCGTTGTACACGAGCTCGGCATACTTGGGAATGAAGCCGTCGCGCTGGTGCATGACCTCACGGTCCATGGTGAGGCTTTCCATCTGGCGATGGGCGAATTGCAGAATGGCACCGCCGGGCGTTTCATACACGCCACGCGATTTCATGCCGACGAAGCGGTTCTCCACCATGTCCACGCGACCGACACCGTGCTTGCCGCCGAGCTTGTTCAGGGCGCGCATGACACCGAGCGGATTCAGGAGCTTGCCGTTGACGGCCACGCAATCGCCCTTCACAAATTCGAGTTCGACGAACTCGGGCTTGTCCGGGGCGTCTTCGGGCAGCACGGAGAGCGTGGTGAAATAGTCGCGATTCTTGAGGTCGTAGCTGTCGTACCACGGATCTTCCAGAATGCCGGCCTCGTACGAGATGTGCAGGAGGTTGCGGTCCATGGAATAAGGTTTCTTGGCGCTGGCCTGCACGGGAATCTTGTGCTTGGCGCAGTAATCAATCATCTCCTGGCGGCCGGGAAATTCGCTGCGATACCGTTCATCCCGCCACGGGGCGATGACCTGGAGGTCGGGCGCGAGGGCGGCGGCGGTGAGCTCGAAGCGCACCTGGTCGTTGCCCTTGCCGGTGGCGCCGTGGGCGATGGCATCGGCCTTTTCCTTTTTGGCGATTTCCACCATGCGCTTGGCGATGAGCGGCCGCGCAATGCTGGTGCCGAGGAAATACTGGCCCTCATAAATCGCGCCGGCGCGGATCATGGGGAAGATGAAGTCGCGGGCAAACTCCTCCTGCAAGTCATCAATATAAATCTTGGACGCCCCGGTGGTGCGGGCTTTCTTTTCCAAGCCGTTCAGTTCGTCGTCCTGCCCGATATCGGCGCAGAAGGCGATCATTTCGGCATTGTACTTTTCTTTGATCCACGACAGCAGCACCGAGGTATCGAGGCCGCCGGAATAGGCTAATACGATTTTCATGAGGGGACATTAAACCGCCTAGCCGCCGCGGGTGCAAAAAGAAAATGCAACGTAATGTGACGTGAGACGGCCCAAGGCCGGCCGGCCAGGGCTTGGTCAGGGCTTTTTGAGGCGGAAAAACAGGTTGGAACCGTTGCCGTTATTGGTAAAGGTGAAACTCCGGGTGCCGCCGGCATCCACAATACCGGAGGTCACGGACTGCCATTGGACCGGTGGATTTAGCGAGCCGGCCTTCTCCAGGCCGAAAAAGGACGCCGCGATTGGCCAGGCGACGGTGGCCTTGACCGTTCCGCCATTGGCCACCCCGGCCGGGACAATAACCAACGGAGGACTCGCGACGCCATTGGAGCCTATGGTGATGCCGGGGGACAATTCGGAGGTATTGCCATTGGCATCGGTGGCGGAGGCGGTGACGACCCAATTGGTTGCGGGCGCGGTGCCGAAGGTGGCATTGAAGGCGACATTGCCGCTGCCATCGGTAACCAGGTTGGTGGATCCGAGGAACAATTTACCTTCCGGTTGGTTGGTGGCGTCCCAGGCGGGCGTGGCGAACACTTCCACGCGGCAGGAGGCACCAGCTTTGCTGCTCAGAATACCTTGCACAGTGATGGCGCTATAACTGATTGTGGCGTTGGTGAGAATGGGATAATTCTGCAAGCCATTGGCGCCGGTATCCACATCCATCACATCATTGGTGGTCGCGCCGACGGGATAGAGATCAATGGCCAGTCCGCCGTTGTCGTAGACAGAGTTGCCGGAGATTTCGTTTTGCTGCGCGGTCGTGGAGGTGACTTCGACGCCGGCGCCGACATTGAACTGGATGGTATTCCCCTGCCCCGCCAGCAGACCGCCGACCTTATTGGTGCTGCCCGAGATCGTGATACCGGCCAGGGCATTGCCTAACGGCCGGGTGGCGGTGGCGTCGGTGCCAACGAGGTTGTTTTGAATGACCGTCGAGGAGGAGGACGAGAGGTTGATACCGTTGGCGCGGTTGTTCACGACCTGATTGTCATAAATGCGCGTGCCGGCACTCGAAGTGATGTAAATACCATCGGAGACATTGCCCAAGTCGTACTGGCCCGTCACATCGGTGCCGATATAGTTGCCCTGGATCAGATTGTTGGGCCCACTCTGCACGGTCACCCCAGTGCCACCGGCAGCGGTAGCCCCGCTGATGATGTTACGGAGGGACGCCGAGGCTCCGCCCACGGTGATGTTGGTGCCATTAAAAATATAAACCCCGCCGAAGAGATTGCCGCGCGACAGTGTGCCCGTGGGATCGGTGCCAATGAAGTTGCCCTGCACGAAAGAATTACCCGTGGTGGCTCCGGAAAACCAGACGCCATAGCGGTTGCCAGAAATCACATTGCGATCGGCCGGGGTGGAGCCACCGATGAGAATGCTGCTGGCTTGGCTGAAGAAGGAGTAGATGTAAATGCCTTCGTAAGTGGATCCACGGGCGACCCCATCGAGATCCATGCCGATCCAATCGCCGGCAACAGTGACATTGGCGGTTTCATTGATCTGGATACCGCGGTAAAAACGGACGATACACAAACCCCGCACGGAACTGCCGGCGGCACCGGCGCCGGTGAAGTTCAAGCCGATGGGCGAGCCGGTGGCTTTCAGGCCGTCCAAGCGGATAAGGATGGTGGCGTTGTCGCCGTTGGCCAAAGTATTGGCGCTGCTGCCGGGTTGGGAATAGCCGTTGATGGTGACGGCATTGGTGATATCGGGCAGGGCGTTGGTGACGGCGATGGTCTGAATGCCGCTGCCGGGGAGGTTGAAATTAATAGTGTCCAGGCCCGGATTGGCATTGGCATCCAGAATGGCCTGGCGCAAGGTGCCGGCACCGTTGTCATTCGGGCTGGTGACGGTAAAAACTGCGGCCGAGGCGGAACCAGCCAAGCCGGCGAGAACCATGGCCAATATTTTTTTCATGATCTTTACTCCAGAAGTGTAATTAATCGTAAAACAGACAACGCATGAATCAAGCTTGTTTATGCGGTTTAAGTGCCCAAAACCGGATCATCCACGGCCGGCAAAATTACTGCGCGAAGTTGTTGCGGATACCGTTTGCTCTGCGATACTGGCCACACGCGTGGACAAAATTCTTTGCCTCCTCACACGCATCGGGATTCGCCTGCTCCAGGCGATGCCGCTGCGCTGGGCGGCGCTATTGGGTCGTTGCGGCGGGGAGCTGGTTTTTTGGGCGGACCGGCGCCACCGGCGCATGGCCATTGCGAATCTTACCCGCTGTTTCAAACACGAAAAAACCCCGGCACAAATCCGCGCGCTGGCCCACGAAAATTTCCGGCGCATCGGGGAAAACTCCTGCTGCGCGGTGCACACCGCAGCCCTGGACGCCGCCAGTCTGTATAAGGTGCTCGAGGTTCGGGGACCGGGGGCAGCCAGCCACGACGACCGGCAAAACCCCGCGCCCAACCGCCTGTTTGCCACGGGCCATTTTGGCAATTTTGAGCTGTTCACGCGGCTGGCGGAATACATCCGCGGCTACCAGTTTGCCGCCACGTACCGGGGCATCCGCCAGCCGGCGTTGAACCAGTTGTTTTACGAACTGCGCACCAAATCGGGCAACCGGCTGTTTGAGCGGCGGAAGGAGTCCGAGGAATTGAAACGGATGATGAGTCAGGGCGGTTTGCTGCTGGTATTGGTGGCCGATCAAAGTGCGGGGGATAGTGGCATGGAAGTTTCCTTTCTCGGTTATCCCTGCCTGGCTTCGCGCGCGCCAGCGGTAATGGCCATGCGCTATGGCTGCTCGCTGTATGTGCCGATCTGCTACCGGATCGGGCTGGGCAAATGGGTGATTGAAACCGGGGAAGCCATTCCCACGCAGGAAAACGGTCGGCGACGCTCCTGCGATGAAATCACCCAGGATATCAACGCGGCGATGGAAGTGGCGGTAAAACGCGACCCGGCCAACTGGTTCTGGGTGCACAACCGCTGGAAAGGGCGGCGGGGGCCCCAGACGGAAACCGCCCTGGCAGCGGCGGCCGCGCCGGCGGTTTAAGGCGTTTTTTTGACGACCAGCAGATCCACGCTTTCGCGACCGGGCACGAATTCCAGCCCCAATTGATCGCGGACAGCCGCTTGAAACACCTCGTTTTCCGACTGGCCGGGCGGCACCTTCCATTTGAGATGAATGTCGTATTCCCCGTTCAAGCCCGTCTGATTTAAAACCGGTTTGCCGGTCTGGCCCTCAAACCAGCCGGTCAGGTCGCCGAGTTTATGATGCTGGATGGTGGTTTCGTACTCGCCGGTGCTGCTGGTGGAACTTTCCCAACCATAACCACCGCCGGGGGGCCGGAGTCCGGGTGCATGGGGATTCACCATTTTCAAATAAAGTACATCCATGGCCCGCTTTTCAACTTTCGCCACCAGACCGAACCGTTCCTTTAATTCCGTTTTCAACCGCGGACGCCAGTCCTCGGGGAGGGTGAACAGCAGGTCAAAATGGCTGGCCGGCAAATCCGCCGGGTAGACGGTGCGGACGCTATTCCAGCCATAGGCATCGGCAATCAACCCCGTCATGTCCACATCCTTTTCCAAGGCTTTGTTGAAGTGATAGTTCACGGCCGCATTGCCGAACTGAATGCTGGCCCTTTCATTGGGAAACCGGGTTGTCCGCAGGATAAACACCGGCGGCAGCCGGTCAATCACCCGGGAATCGGCCTGCCAGTTGTGCGGATCGTCCGCCCAGGCCAGGTCGGTGGTGGAAAGATGCGGGTGGAAGTGTCGATGCACGACCACAGTGGTGGTGCCGGCCACCAGCAGGGTGGCCGCGCCGATGACGGCGGCGGTTTTGATTTTGGTCCAGGCCATAAGTTTCAATGCTCCGTGTGCGAGGGTTAAGGTTGAACCGGCCGCCGCCGTACCTTTGGCGGCGGCAATGACTGAAAGGGAAAGCCCGGCCGGGGCGGCGTGGACGGAATTGGCCGAGACAGCGGCGGCGATGAGAGTGGCGGACAGCGTGACGCCACGCCGGGCAAATATCTTACGGAGTTTTTCCAGGGCGCGATTCACCCGCATCTTCGCGGCGTCTTCGCTGGCACCAAGGGCGGCGCCGACTTCGCCGAGCGATTTGTTTTCAAAATACCGCAGGACAATGGCGTGGCGGTCGCATGCGCCGAGTTTTTCCAAAGCGTCATCCAGCATGGGAGCGATGCGGCCCCAGGTTTCCGGCGTCGGCTCATTCAAAAGGGACTGCATATAGGCCTCCTGTTCGCGTTGCTGGCGGCGGATTTCGCCCCGGAGAAAATTGGCGGCGGTGAGCCGGGTGGTCTGGTAAAGCCAGCCGGGCAGGATGGTTTTGCCCCGCAGCGCGCCGGCCTTCCGGGCCAAAATGATGAAGACGGCCTGGGTGATTTCCTGGGCAGCGTGGGAACTGCCGACGCTGCGCAACGCGGTCGAATACACCAGGTTCAGGTAACGTTCCACCAGCGCGGCAAAGGCGGGTTCCGAGTTTTCCCGCGCAAATCGCGCCAGCAATTGCATGTCATCCGTTTCCGGCATTCACCAATAAATGTCCGCCGGCGCGAAAAAGGAACAGAATTTTGAAAATTATTTAACCAAAGGAAGACAAACAATGGTTGAAGCAAAACAAGCCACGGTATTGACGCCGCGCGTTGACGCGGTCAAAATCCCCTTTGAAACGTATAACCAGCAAAACCTATGGCTACCAACCTCACTCCCGCCCAACTGGCGGCGTACATTGATCACACCCTGCTCAAGGCAGACGCGAGCCGCGACCAGATTGAGAAGCTCTGCGCCGAGGCGCGCGAGCATCAGTTTTACTCCGTGTGCGTGAATGGCTGCTGGGTGGAAGCCGCCCGGACTTTTCTGGAAGGATCCCAGGTGAAGGTGGCGGCCGTGGTGGGCTTTCCGCTGGGGGCCATGTCCGCCGATGTGAAGCGGTACGAAACGGATGCTGCCATTGACGATGGGGCCCAGGAGATCGACGTGGTCCTGAACATCGCCCGCCTCAAGGCCGGCGACCACAAATTCATTTTCCGCGAACTGGTGGATGTGGTGGAGGATGCCGATGAACGCCCGGTCAAGGTGATCATGGAAACCTGCCTGCTGACGGAAGCGGATAAGATACTCGCCTGCCAGTTGATCGTGGAAAGCGGCGCCCAATTCGTGAAAACGTCCACCGGCTTCAGCACCGGCGGCGCGACGATTGCCGATGTGAAACTGCTGCGCGCCACGGTCGGACCGAAGTTCGGCGTGAAAGCTTCCGGCGGCATCCGCGATACCGCGACGGCGCTGGCCATGATCGAGGCGGGCGCAACGCGCTTGGGCACCTCGGCGGGCATTGCCATTGTGAGCGGAGTAGCCGGCACGGCCGGGGCCTACTGAGGCCGGTTGCTGTTTCAATTTCCAATCCAGCTTTGGTTGCCACCAATGGCCGCCAACCTGTAGTGCTTTGCTGACAGCCAAGCCTCCCCACCCAGGCAGAGGGGCTATCACTGCTTAAATGGCAGTCCATAATGGATTTACCAGTTGCATTCGACCGGTCCAGGGTGAATATTACGGCATGAACGGAATCTGGTTCATACTCATCGGACTGGCCGCCGGATTTCTGGCTGGCGCAGTGGTCAAGGGTCATGGTTTCGGCCTGATCGGCAATCTGATCGTGGGCGTGATCGGCGCGCTGCTGGGTGGTTTTTTATTCGGTCTGCTGGGTTTTGTGGCCATTGGCCTGGCCGGCAATCTGATTTCCGCGTTTGTCGGGGCGGTGGTGCTGTTGTTGCTGATCGGCTTCGTACAGCGCAAGGGCGGTTGAACCTCAATTATCTCTGATTCATGCAAAAACTGATTGGTTTTATCAGCCTGGTGGCGGGCATCACGGCATTATGGTTCGGGCACACGGCGGCCCAGGCGGTCAATTCCAAGGTGAAGGCGCTTGTGGAAGGCGCCCCCACGGACCGTGCCACGTATTTTTACATCGGCGGCATTGCGCTCACGGTGTTCGGCATCCTGAAATTATTCCTCGGCAAGAAAAAGTAGGGGTCTTTGCAGACGGCCACCGGGAAACGACTATTTAAATAGTGGTTGCCGATGTGTCCTTATCGGCACCAACACGGTGCTATCCTCTACCCTCCATCTTCCATCCTCGGTTCCCCGTCACACCGTGACTTTAACCCAGCGGCCTTTATTGGAGGATTCCTCCACGGCAGCGAGGACGCGCTGGTTTTTCAAGCCGTCTTCGAAGGTGGGGTGTACCGCCTTGCCGTCCACACACGCATTCACAAAATCCGCGACGGTGTGAACGAAGGTGTGCTCATAACCAATGATGTGTCCCGGCGGCCACCAGTTGCTGACGTAGGGCTGTACGCCGTCGCGCTGCGTCACGAGAATGTCGCGGAAACCCTGGCGGTCCTTGGGGTCATCCACATTGTAAAATTTAAGGCGGTTCAGGTCCTCCAGATCGAAGACGAGTGAGCCTTTGCTGCCGTTGATTTCGAGGGTGATCTGATTGCGCCGACCCGGGGCATAGCGGGTGACTTCCAGGTTGGCGAGCACGCCGTTTTCCATGCGACCAAGGAACATCGCCGAGTCAGGCACGGTCACCTTGCCCATTTTACGATGGCCGCGGGCCAGTTCGGAAGCCAGGGGACGTTCGGGCACAAAGGTGTTGAGCAGGCCGAGCACTTCGGTAAATTCGCCTACGAGATAACGGCCAAGATCAATGATATGGGAATTGATGTCGCCATGCACACCGCTGCCGCTGGTCTCTTTCTGGAGCCGCCAGTCGAGGGGAAATTCCGGGTCCGCGAGGCGGTCCTGAGCGTAGCGGGCGCGAAAGTGAAAAATACGGCCAAGCGCGCCTTCGGCAATCATGCGCTTGGCCAGGGCAATCGCCGGAATACGCCGGTAATTGTGGCAGACCATGTGCACGACCTTGGCCTTTTGCGCGGCGGCCAGCATGGCGGCGGCCTGTTTAACATCCAGGGCAAAGACCTTTTCGCAGAGCACGTGCTTGCCATTCTTCACCGCGGCAATGGCCATTTCCGCATGCAAATGCGGGGGCGAGGTGATATCCACGATGTCAATCAGCGGAGACTCGACAACTTCGTGCCAGTCAGTGGCGGCGTGCTGCCAGCCCAGTTGGGCGCGGGCGGCGGAAAGCCCGGCGGGATCGCGGCCACAAATGGTGTGCAGCTCAATGTTGGCCTTGAGATTGAAAAACTTCGGCGCCTGCCGCCAGGCATTGGAATGAGCCCGGCCCATGAACCGGTATCCGATAAGTCCGACCCGCAGTGTTTTGGCCATAATTGGTGGGTTGAGGGTTGCCCGAGTCTAAGCGTAGCCCCGGCGGGTGGGCAAGCAGTTCCGTGATGGCCGAGATTCCCGACTGCCCAAAACCCAGCTCACGTATAACTGGCGGCCTCCGGCGGAACATTGCCGCCATTCACAAGAAACAGCACAGCCATGCGCACAGCCAGACCATTCGTCACCTGCTCCAAAATCACGGAGCGGCCGCAATCGGCAATCTCGCTGTCAATTTCCACGCCCCGGTTGATGGGACCCGGATGCATGATGAGCGCGTCCGGCTTGGTGCGGGCCAGGCGGGCCTTGTTCAGGCCGAACAGCTGCGTGTATTCGCCGATGCTGGGAAACATGGTCTTGCGCTGGCGTTCGTGCTGGATGCGCAGGAGGTTGATGATGTCCGCATCGCGAATGGCTTCATCCACGTCATGCGTCACGCGGCAGCCCATCTGCTCAAAAGTTTTTGGCACGAGCGTGGAGGGTCCGCAGAGCGTGACGTTGGCACCGAGCTTGAGGAGCGCCCAGATGTCGGAACGGGCCACGCGGCTGTACAGAATGTCGCCCAGAATGGTCACGTTGAGCCCGGCAATTTTCCCCTTCTTTTCGCGGATGGTAAAGGCGTCGAGCAAGGCTTGGGTGGGATGCTCGTGCGCACCGTCACCGGCGTTAATGACGTGGGCGTCGAGCACGCGGGAGAGAAAGTGTGGCGCGCCGCTGGCACTGTGGCGGATGATGATGAAATCAGCATTCAACGCCTGCAGGTTCAGCGCGGTGTCCTTGAGGGTCTCGCCCTTTTTGAAGGAGGAGGCCTCGATGGAAAAATTGATGACGTCGGCCGACAGCCGCTGGGCGGCCAGTTCAAAACTGATGCGCGTACGCGTGGAAGGTTCCACGAACAAATTCACCACGGTCTTGCCGCGCAGGGCGGGCACTTTTTTGATGGCGCGCTGGCCGACCGCCTTGAAGCTGCGCGCAGTGTCCAGAATGGTGGTGATCTCCGCCGCGGAGAGCGACTCGATATCCAGCAGATGTTTGCGGTTCCAGCTCATGGTTCAGACCTTTTTCTTCAGCAACACCTCGTCCCGCGCCGCGCCGGCTTCGGTGAGGAGCAGCGAGATTTTTTCATCCAGCGAAGTGGGCACGTTCTTGCCCACGAAATCGGCCTTGATAGGCAGTTCCCGATGGCCGCGGTCCACGAGCACCGCGAGCTGGATTTTTTTGGGCCGGCCCAGATCGTTGAGCGCATCCATGGCGGCGCGCGTAGTGCGGCCGCTGAACAGCACATCATCCACCAGCACGACAATCTTGCCATTCACATCAAAGGGGATGTCGGTGGGATGCATCATGGGCGCCATGCGGCTGTCAAGGTCATCGCGATGCATGGTCACATCCAGAATACCCACGGGTACGGACAGGTTCCAGATGCCAGCGAGGGTTTTGGCCAACCGGGCCGCCAAGTGATCACCGCCCACGGGAATGCCCAGCAGCACCACTTCGGTCCCCTGCACATTGCGCTCGGCAATTTCATGGGCGATGCGGGTAAGCGCCCGCTGGATCGCGAGGGCATCGAGGATGACGGTGGAATCAGGCATAAAAAATCGCGAACCCGTCCCCGGTCTGGGGACCTGTTCGCGTTATTATTTTAATTTTCATGATTCCTTCGCAACCTCGCCGGGCCGCGTTAAAGGAAATTTTTTGGTCAGTGGGCGGTCAGCTGACGGGCTTTGCGCCACGATCCACGGTGATTGATGATCCAGTCGGTCAGGGCGCGTTCGAAGCCGATGTCATAGCCGGCTTTCTCGGACTCGATCCACTTATGACGGAGTATTTCGTCCCGTTCTGCCTGAAACTCGCGGTAAAGCGTTGAGTTCTTCAGCAAATCGGTCGCCGATGATGATTCTTTGACAGCGGTCGACATGGTAATTTGTTATGTCTCTTAAGTTAATTCTACGTGACATTTCTGGCAATCCAAAACCGCACCTTAAAATGGTTGATTATCACAACCTTATGACAAATACACAAACATGCGGGGTTGGTCTGGCTGAAAACGCGGTCAAATCCGGCTTTTTTCCAGCCTGCCCACTCATTTCAGGTTGCTCCGCAGGGTGCTGGCAATCTGAATAAACGCCTTGCCCGCAGTGTGATTGGGGGTGGAAACGGTGATGGGTGTGCCCCGGTCGCCACCTTCGCGAATTTCGGTAAAAATGGGCACTTCACCCAGAAAAGGCACGTTTTGCCGGGCGGCTTCCTGACGTCCGCCGCCATGGCCAAAAATTTCCACCCGCTCACCGTTGGGAGTGGTGAAATAGCTCATGTTTTCGACAATGCCCAGAATGGGCACGTTCACTTTGTTAAACATGGCGATGCCCTTGCGCACCACGCCGAGCGAGGCTTCCTGCGGCGTGGTGATAATCACCCCGCCATCCAGCGGTACCGTCTGACAAAGTGATAGCTGCGCGTCGCCCGTGCCCGGCGGGAGATCCACCAGCAGATAGTCGAGATCACCCCATTCCACGGCCAGGAGAAATTGCTGGATCGTCTTGGTAATCATCGGTCCGCGCCAGATGACCGGTTGGTCATCGGTCAGCAACAGGCCAATGCTCATGACCTTCACGCCATGGGCCAGGGGCGGCACCAGCCGCTCTTCCGGGCTAACGGTGGGGCGTTCGTACACGCCCATCATCAGGGGAATGCTGGGGCCGTAAATATCGCAGTCCAAAAGACCTACCTTGGCGCCAAGGTGTTTTAGGGCGCAGGCCAGGTTCGCCGAGCAGGTGGACTTGCCCACCCCGCCCTTGCCGCTGGCAATGGCAATGATGTGTTTCACGCCGGGGACCCGGTTTTGATTGGCGAATCCACCGGTGGGAGCCGCCTGACCGGCGGCCGGCTGGCGGACATCCACATACACCTGGCTGACGCCGGGCAGGGCTTTCAGCACGCGTTCGCTCTCCACCTTGATCTGGCGGGCGGCGTCGGGATTCGGCGAAGTCAATTGCAGCACCACGCTTACCGCGCCATTGGCCACGGAGATCTCTTTCGCCAGCCCAAAGGAAATGATATCGCGCGAATAACCGGGATACTTGATCACCGTCAGCGCGTTCTTGATGTCGTCTTGCGTCAGCATGAGACAGACACAATGCCAGTGATACGGGTAAAAGCAAGACAGGGTATCCGGGCGGGGTCGCCTCGGGCGCATCCTGACACTGCCCCCAATCCATAAGCATGAACTGGCAGCAAACCGGCCGCGCGACGGGCTATCTCCCTCTCCGCCATTGGTAAATGGGGGAGAGGGCCGGGGTGAGGTGGTGCTCAGCTTTTTAGCCTCCGGGGCAGTGTCAAGATGCGCCCGGTCGCCTCGGGCAGAGCGCGGAGTATCCGCTCCGCGAGGCTCTCGCCCTGCCACCGACGCAGCCACACGGCCGGCACCCGCATGCTGTTGATAACAGCAAGACGATTCACCGCGCCTATGCGAAGAAGGCCATCATCGTCGCCCCTTCCCTTGAGGAATACGAAGCGAAGGCGGCGCAGAAAAAGTTAGTCGCGGCTTGAGCCGCCAAAATAAATGAAGCGGTTGACCGTGTATGCTAATTGCAAGACGTGCTCATTCGAGTGCGCCACCTTGTCCCAATCTACTTTTGCCATTTTCCACCTCGCGGTTGTTGGTAAAGCCGGTTACATCCTGTTGTTGAAATTACGCGGGAAGCTCTAACAAAAGGTTAATAAAACTGCAGCCTGACCGTCTCTAAATCCAGGCCCTCAATTTAAGGGCTTTTGCCAGAATGCGGAGATTAATCCCCTTATTCTCCGCATGGTTTGCGGACAATGCCGTTGACTTTGCGGAGAATACGCCCCATAATATCCGCAGAATAAGCGGAGATTAGCCATGTATATTCACGAACAAAAAGATTGGCCTCAGCTTCATTGGGACAGCAAAGCACTGTCCAGCCTGCTTGCCGACGTGCGTCATCGTCAGGGCCGCCTCCTTGGGCAAATGGAAGCCCTGGGCTTCAAGTTGAAGGCAGAGGCAGTCCTGCAAACCCTGACTGCCGACGTGGTCAAATCCAGCGAGATTGAAGGCGAAAAGCTCGACCCCGATGCCGTGCGATCTTCCATCGCCCGCCGCTTGGGGATGAATGTTGCCGGGCTTATCCCGTCCGACCGTAACATTGACGGCGTGGTGGAAATGATGCTGGACGCAACGCGCCATTACGCCAAGCCGCTCACCGATGAAAGAATGTTTGGCTGGCACGCCTGTTTGTTTCCGACCGGCCGAAGCGGAATGACCCGCATCAATACCGGCAAATGGCGCGATGATAAAACCGGCGCGATGCAGGTTGTCTCCGGCCGGATCGGGCGCGAGACAGTTCATTACGAAGCGCCGATGGCCGACCGCCTCGAAAAAGAAATGGTGGCGTTCTTGAAGTGGTTCAACAAAGAAGCGGAACTCGACCCGGTCTTGAAAGCTGGCGTGGCGCATTTGTGGTTCGTGACCATCCACCCCTTTGATGACGGCAACGGGCGGATTGCCCGCGCCATCGCCGATTTATGTCTGGCAAGGTCTGAAAAAAGCAGCCAGCGTTTTTACAGCATGTCCGCGCAAATCCGGCAGGAGCGGAAAAATTATTACGACCTCCTCGAAGCAACACAAAAAGACACGACCGATATAACGCCGTGGCTGAAATGGTTTCTGGAATGCCTTGGCCGAGCCATTGACGGAGCGGAAAGTTTACTGGCAAGCGTGATGGCAAAAGCCCGCTTCTGGGAAAAGCTGGACGGCCCGTCCTTGAACGAGC
Organism: uncultured Verrucomicrobia subdivision 3 bacterium; assembly: GCA_903820285.1. Classification (GTDB taxonomy): domain Bacteria; phylum Verrucomicrobiota; class Verrucomicrobiia; order Limisphaerales; family UBA11358; genus UBA11358. Next base: position 15,856 of record CAIJGS010000109.1, read on the forward strand.
GGCAACGCTCGGTTCTCAACCGCTTGTTGGATGGATTTGAAGGTAAGCTGACAACGACCAAATGGGCAAAGCTGACAAAATCGTCACAAGATACGGCGACGCGGGATATTCAGGCGCTTGTTAAAATGGGCGTTCTTGAGCGCAGCGCGGAAGGCGGGCGGAGCACATCGTATAACCTCAAATTGAGCAAGTAACGCGTATTGCAGCGAAGCAATCTTTGCCATAACGGCTGATCCAGGGGCTGTGCGTGCCGGCTTCGAGGGCGATGGTGGCGGCAGGATAGTGGGTGTGGGGAGTTTTAATTCCTGATTTTAGCTGTGCGGATTTTCAGGGAGCGTTGGAAAAATATTTTTGGAACAGCTCTTGTGAACGTTTTGCTCCTTGCTCCGTCAAAGCTACCGATTTGGCCTTACCCACCGGATCTGTAATCAAACCAGACTCGTGAAGCCGGTTCATCACATCCCAATCGTAACCTTTCCAACTTCGGGGCCCGTCACCAATACTGAATGTTGTCAAAAACATCAGCGCCAGCGTCATTTCATCGACCTTGCTTTGATTGTATTCCATACACAAACCCTATGCCGATTTCAGATGGTTTGCAACATCCTGTACCAACCTGCGACGTGAACCGCGATAGCGGAACGGCCAGCGCCAACGGCGGTTGGCTCCGGCGACTTCCATGAGAAGGCAGTCAAGGGCTTAGTTATATTATTTGGCGGCACATCACTTTATTAATAGTTAGCTGATGGTTTGGCAAGACGGGAAAGGATCACGCTTCCATCCGAACTCGCTGTTGCCAGCGGTCCATGATTGGATCCGGGTTCTTCCAAAGGGTGTCGGGGGCCTATCTTGTTAACGCGCTCGCCTTGCGACGGCGCCGTCGCCGGACCGGCCTCCCGACTAAATCAGCGTCCTTCAAATTTCTTTTTTATTAAAAGGGTTTTGGTTTTTTGGGTTCAGACGGGCATCAGCACCAGCGCGGGCGCGGCGGGCACGCGCGGTTCGTAATCCGTGCCGTGTTTCCACAGGCTCAACAGCAGCACCGCCAGTTTGCGGGCCACCGCCACCACCGCCCGTTTCTTTTCGCGGGTGCTCGTGCCCGTCAGGTGCTCGCCGTAGGCCCGCAGCGCACACGCCGGGCCGAACGGCCCCAGAATGTAATGCGCGGCGCTTACCAGCAGGCGGCGCAGCAGTCCGTCGCCGCATTTGCTGATGCGTAATTGCTTGTCCGTATCCCCGCTCTGGTCGCGTCCCGGGCACAGGCCCAGGTACGGCCCCACGTCGCGGCTGCGGCCGAATCGTGTGGGATCTCCGATTTTCAAGACGAAGCAGAGGGCGGTAAGCGGGCCGACGCCGGAGATTTGCTGGAGGCGCTGGGTGACGGGGTAATCCTTTTTGCTGCGCGTCACCAGGTCGCGTTCCAGGGTTTTGATTTGGGCGGTGATCAGGGTCAGCACCGTGAGTAGCGGCTGGACGACGGGCAAACAATCCGCCGGCACCTCGCTGACGATGTGTTTGTGAAACGCCTCGGACGAAGGGTTGGACACCGGATACCCCAAGCTCTTGAGGGTGAAGCGGACGGTGTTGATCAGCCCGACCCGGGTGCGGACGAGGGCGTCGCGCAGCTTGATACCCAGCAGGTCGTGCTGCGCCTGGGCGGAGCCGTGCTGGAGGGGATGCAGCAAGGCGACATCTGCGCGGGCGAGGCGGGCGAGCATGGCGGCATCGCGCCGGTCGCACTTCCGTTCATGGCGCGAAATGGCGTGGAGCTTGCGGGGATTGGCGACGATGACGGCGGCCCCGAGGTCAGTGAGGTAACGGCTAATCCAAGGGCTG
>CAIJGS010000110.1 GCA_903820285.1 uncultured Verrucomicrobia subdivision 3 bacterium
AATTCCTACGCCCGCGCGAAGGTCCAGTTTGCCGAATTATGTATCAAGAAACAGCAGCCCGCTGTCGCCCGCACCCAACTCAAGGACGTGATCAACGATGATAATTTTGCCCCCGCTTATCAGCGGCGGCGCGATCGTGTTTGGACCAGTCGGGCGCGGTCGCTTTTGCGCTCCCAGCCAGCGGCGTGAGCAGGGCGCAGTTACGCGGAGCGCGTCGGTCCCCGGACGCAGCAACTCGGCGAATCAATCAGACCTCGCCTGACGGAACGGCTTGCAAATCTGGCCATGGCCCTGCCGGCGACCGCCTTTTTCAAGGTTTTAAGAAGCTCTGTCGTGCCCGGAAAATGCACCTTGGACTTGACGCCGGGCGCAACTGGATAAATCGTTTATCATGCAACTGGACAAATTGACGCAAAAATCAACGGAGGCGTTGCAGGACGCGCAACGTCTGGCCCGGGAACATTCGCACCAGGAACTGGATGGCGAACATTTGCTGCTCGCACTCATCGGCCAGGCCGAGAGCCTGGTGCCCGAATTGCTCCAGAAAATCGGCGTGCCACCCAACCGCCTGCAAGCCGATCTGGAAAAGGAACTCGCCCGCCGTTATAAGGTTCAGGGCGGAGCCGAACCTTACGCCGGCAAGGATTTGTCGAAAGCCCTCGAAGCCGCCCAGACCGAGGCCACCAAGCTCAAGGACGATTATGTGAGCACCGAGCATCTGCTGCTCGGTTTACTGGATACTGCCAGCTCGTCGTTGAAAAAGATTATTGCGGCCCACAATCTTAAGCGGGATGCCGTACTGAAAGCCCTCGCCGATTTGCGTGGCAACCAGCGGGTGACCGATCAGCAGCCGGAAGGAAAATTCCAGGCCCTTGAAAAATACGGCCGTGACCTCACCGCCCTGGCCCGGCAGGGGAAGATTGACCCCGTCATCGGTCGCGACGAGGAAATCCGCCGCGTCATGCAGGTGCTCACCCGTCGCACCAAAAACAATCCCGTCCTCATCGGCGAACCTGGCGTGGGCAAGACCGCCATTGCCGAAGGCCTGGCCCGCCGCATCGTGAGCGGTGATGTGCCTGAATCCTTGAAAAACAAACGGCTCGTGGCCATGGATCTGGGCGCGATGATTGCCGGGGCCAAGTATCGTGGTGAATTTGAAGAACGGCTCAAGGCGTTCCTCAAGGAAATCACCGCCAGCGAGGGTAAAATCATTTTGTTCATTGATGAGTTGCACACGCTCGTTGGTGCCGGTGCCGCCGAAGGTGCCAGCGATGCCGCCAACATCATGAAGCCGCAACTCGCGCGCGGCGAACTCCGCTGCGTGGGCGCCACCACGCTGGACGAATACCGCAAGCACATTGAGAAAGACCCGGCGCTCGAACGCCGTTTTCAACCCGTGCTCGTGGCCGAGCCGACGGTCGAAGCCACCATCGCCATCTTGCGTGGTCTTAAGGAGCGTTACGAAGTGCATCATGGTGTCCGCATTCAGGACGCCGCCTTGGTCGCGGCGGCCACGCTCTCGCAACGCTACATCACCGACCGGTTCCTGCCGGACAAGGCAATTGACCTGGTGGATGAGGCTGCTTCGCGTATCAAGATGGAACTGGATTCCAAACCCACGGAACTGGACCAGCTCGACCGGCAGATTTTGCAGCTCGAAATCGAACGCACCTCCCTCGCCAAGGAAAAGGATGTCGCCAGCAAGGAACGCCTTAAACGAATTGAAGGCGAGCTCGCCAATTTGAAGGACAAGTCCAAGGCCCTCACTGTGCAATGGCAGAATGAAAAAGCCGCCGTCAATGCCGTCTCCGTAGTGCAGACACAGCTCGAACAGGCCAAAATCGAATTGGAACAGGCCCAGCGCAAAGGCGATTTGAACCTTGCCGCGCAAATCCAGTACGGAAAAATCCCCGACCTGGAAAAGAAGCTGGCCAGCATTGAAAAACAATCGGCCCCGGCGGCCAGAAATTCACTGTTACGCCAGGAAGTCACGGATGAGGACATCGCACGCGTAGTGGCTTCGTGGACGCATATTCCCGTTTCACGGATGTTGGAAGGCGAGCGTCAGAAATTGGTGAAGATGGAGGAACGCCTGGCGCAGCGGGTGATCGGCCAGAAATCCGCGATCAAGGCCGTGGCCAATGCCGTGCGCCGGGCGCGGAGCGGCTTGCAGGATCCCAACCGCCCGGTCGGCTCGTTCATTTTCCTCGGTCCCACCGGCGTCGGCAAAACCGAGACGGCCCGGGCACTGGCGGAATTTCTCTTTGATGACGAGAGCGCCATGGTGCGCATTGACATGAGCGAATACATGGAGAAACACGCGGTCTCCCGGCTCATCGGCGCGCCGCCCGGCTATGTGGGCTATGACGAAGGCGGCCAGCTCAGCGAAGCCGTCCGGCGGAAACCTTACTGCGTGGTGCTGTTCGATGAGATCGAGAAAGCGCACCCGGATGTTTTTAACGTGCTCCTGCAGTTGCTGGATGACGGCCGCCTGACGGACGGGCAGGGGCGCACGGTGGATTTCAAGAACGCCATCGTGATCATGACCAGCAACCTCGGATCACCCATCATCCAGGAATATTTTCTGGATGGCAAAACCACCGCTGCCTCCCGGCAGGCCATGGAAGACAAGGTGATGGCGGAATTGAAACGCCACTTCCGCCCGGAATTTCTGAATCGCGTGGACGATGTCATCATCTTCCAAAGCCTGGATGAGGAGGAGTTATCCCGGATTGTGGAGATTCAACTCACCGGTTTGTCGAAGCGGCTGGCCCAGCAAAATCTCACGCTGGAGGTGGATGCCGCCGCGAAACGCCTGATTGCGAAGGAAGGCTATGATCCACAATTTGGCGCCCGTCCGCTCAAACGCGCTGTGCAGGATCTGCTATTGAACCCGCTTTCCATGCGCCTGCTGGAAGGTGAGTTCAAGCCGGGGGAACGTATTGAAGTCGGGGTCAAGGGTGGTGAATTGGTTTTTAACCATACGTCCTGACCGCGACTTTGACGGTTGGTTGATCGGGAAAGTCGGGTAAGTTTGAAAAAATTCCGGCCCTTTTTCGTGTCGGCGGACATATGATTAATGAATGCACGACGCGAGTGACATCGATTTGCTGGGGAAATATGCCCGGGAGAATTCCCAGGCGGCGTTTGCCATCTTGGTGGAACGCCACGTCAATCTGGTGTATTCCGCCGCTCTGCGCCAGACCCGCAATCCCCATGCCGCCGAGGAAATCACCCAGGCTGTTTTCATTCTCCTGGCACAGAAGGCCGGCCGCATTTCCGACCGCACCATTTTGCCCGGCTGGCTGTATCAGACGGTGCGACTGACCGCCGCCGGTTATTTGAAACGGGAATACCGGCGGGTCCGCCGGGAACAGGAGGCCTTCATGCAATCTGAATCCCCGGCCGATCCAGCCACTGATGCCCTCTGGACGCAACTGACGCCCTTGCTGGAGGCTGCCATGGGCCGCCTCAACCACCCGGAGCGCGATGTCGTGGTGCTGCGGTTTTTCAACGGCAAGAGTTTTGCCGAAGTCGCGGCCGCGACGGGCATCAGCGAAAACGCCGCCAAGAAACGGGTGAACCGCGCCCTGGAAAAATTACACCGTCATTTTTCGCGACAGGGAATTTCCTCCACCGTCGGTATGATGACGGATGCCATGCTGGCCAATCCGGTTCAGGCCGCCCCTGCCGGGCTGGCCCAATCGGTGGCCCTGCTGGCGGCGGCCAAAGGCGTGGCGACGGGCAGTTCCACTTTAACCCTCATCCAAGGAGCCTTGAAACTTATGGCCTGGTCAAAAGCAAAAACAGCCCTGATTGGCATAGCAGTATTGGTGGTCGCCGGCACCGGCGCCGTGGTGGTCCGGGACACTATTTTGGCGCCGCGCGAACCGGCCTATCAGGGCCGCCCGCTGCTGGCCTGGCTGGCCGATCTGGATTATGACCAGCCGCCGGAGAAGCGGACCCCCGCGGGCGAGGCTCTCCGGCAGATGGGGCCAAAAACCCTGCCGTTCCTGCTCGCCGACCTGGGCGTCCCGCGCTATGCCAAGGTTCACTATGCGGAGCCGGATTTGCGGACGGTGGATATCCGCAGCCGTCAGGCCACTTGGGGCATGGATGCGCTGGGGCCACTCGCCAGGTCCGCTATTCCCGAACTGATGACGATCATGCAGGCGAACCCCGGCTACGTTCCCGGGGCGCTCGCCGGCATCGGCCGGGATGCCCTGCCGGAATTGCTGGGCGCACTTACGAATGAAAGTTTCTGGGTGCGTGACAATGCCGCCGCCTATCTGGCGAACGGGATTTACGCGGGCAAAATTTTGCCGG
>CAIJGS010000111.1 GCA_903820285.1 uncultured Verrucomicrobia subdivision 3 bacterium
CCCCCAATCAAGGCAAAAACCCCTGTAATCGTGCATCATCAAGGCATCCGATAAAAAAACATAAAATGGCCATGCCCCATCAGTCCGGGTGGAACCGGAGAAACGCTGGAACCGTTTCCCCCTCTCCGGGGGGAGAGGGCCGGGGTGAGGGCGGGCAACAAAACAAACTTGCCTCCGTCCGCCGCTGCATGGGTCTATCACCCGAGACCCGTTTTCCCTCGCAATCAAGGCTTATCAAGGCAAATGAAGCCTCTTCAATGCAAACGATGAAATTTTCAAACGGCGAGGTGGGGCGCGTCCGTTGTGGCGAACCCAAACGCCCACGCTGGCAGGCATCGTCCCGGTCAATCCGGGATTTCTGGTTGGCAGGCGGCGGCGGGCAGAGGACTGCCCTCCCTACCGCCCATTCCCCCTTTGCGACTTTGCGACTCCGCGCCTTTGCGTTAAAACCCCGTCATCAAGGCAGTATCAAGGCTCAATCAAGGCAAAAACCCCAGCAATCGTGCTTAATCAAGCCTCATCAAGGCAAAAAGTGAAAAAGCAAACCACCATATCGAGCGCCAACGGCGCGGCCTCATATCAGCCCAGGGCAACGCCCTGGGTTTGCACCCCACATGAATACCGCCCTGAAGGGGTGCCCCAACCCGCCAATCAAGGCAAAAACCCCTGCAATCAAGGCTAATCGTGCCTCATCAAGGCAAACGCCAAAAAATGAAAGCCCTTTATTCGGCCAATCCACACGCTGGATGGGGCGGACCGGCATTAGACAGGTCAAAACGTGTACCAAGGAAAATTCCTCTCCTGGGGGAGAGGATACAGGTGAGGGCGAGCGTCATCACCAATCAGTCCCCTTTTGCGCTTCCCGTCGCCAATCAAGGCAAAAACCCCTGTAATCGTGCATGATCAAGGCATATCAAGGCAACCGGCCATCGGGGAAAGGTCAGGCTGCGCCCGGCGTTTAAAGCCAAGTTTTTAATTTGCGCCCGGCCCAAATGCATGGAAAAATGAGCGTTCGAGGCTTTTAGCCAAGTTGATTCTGTAGATTATGACGCAAGAAAATTCCAGTAACGCAGTCGAACCGATTGTTAAACAATTCAGCGCGGTGGAAGCCGCCATCCAGCCGAAGTGGCTCCTGCCTGTCCGCAAGGCGGGCATCTCCCGGTTTGCCGAGCTCGGCTTTCCGACGCTGCGCGATGAAGACTGGCGCTACACCAATGTGGCGCCCATTGCGAAACTGGAATTCAAGGTGGCCGATCCCGTGGTGGTGAACGGCGCGGAAACCAAGACCTTGGAAGAATCCATTTTTGCCGAAATGCCGGGCCATCGCCTGGTGTTTGTGAACGGCTATTTTTGCGCCAAACTTTCCAGCATCAAGCCCGTGTCCGGCGGCGTGCGGATTGAAAATCTGGCCACGGCCATCGCCACCAACTCCGCGCTCATTGAGAAGCATCTGGGCAAGTATGCCCAGACGGCCGGCAACGCCTTTGCGGCGCTGAACCAGGCATTCTTCACCGACGGCGCGTTTATCTTTGTGCCGCAAGGCCAGGAAGTCGCCGAGACCGTGGAACTGATTTACATCTCCTCCGCCAAGCAAAATGGTGAGGTGATCCTGCCGCGCAATCTGATCATTGCCGAAGCGAACACCAAGCTGACGGTGGTGGAAAGCTATCTGAGCACGGCCAACGTGGCGTACTTCACCAACGCGGTCACGGAAATTGTGGCCGGCGACAACGCGGTGGTTGAGCATGTCAAACTGCAGGATGAAGCGCTGAACGCGTTTCACGTGGCGGCCATTGCCGGTGAATTCGGCCGCGCCAGCCACACCCGCGTGCATTCCTTTGCGCTCGGCGCCCGGCTTTCCCGCAATAACATCCGCGTGAAACTCGCCGGCGAAGGCCTCGAGAGCGTGCTGAACGGCCTGTACCTCACGCGCGGCGAACAGCTCGCCGACCATCACATGATCGTGGAGCACGCGGAACCGCATTGCGCCAGCCACGAATATTTCAACGGCATCCTTGATGACAAGTCCAAGGGGGTTTTCCACGGCCGCATTCTGGTGCGCGAAATCGCCCAAAAAACCGACGCCAAGCAGACCAACAAAAATCTGCTGCTGTCCGACGACGCGACCGCCGACACCAAGCCGCAGCTGGAGATTTATGCCGATGACGTGAAATGCACGCACGGCGCGACCATCGGCCAGTTGAATGACGAGAGCATTTTCTATCTGCGTTCGCGCGGTCTGGGTACGGACACGGCCCGGCGCATGCTGATCCACGCCTTTGCCGGCGAGATCATCGAGCGCATCCAGTCCGAGACGGTCCGCACCGCCATTGACAAGCTGGTGTGGGATCGCCTCGAAGCGAATCCACACCTGGCGATTGCGAAGTGAGGCTGCCGGCAGGGTGCCGGAAACGGGAAAGTTTGAACCATGTTTGACGATGTCAACGACCTGTATCAGCAGGTCATTTTGGATCACTGCAAGAAACCGCGGAATTTCCACGAATTGCCGCAGTGCTCCTGCTCGGCGCAGGGGCACAATCCGCTGTGCGGCGACCAGTTGAAACTGTTTCTCACGCTGGACGGCGAGGTCATCCGCGAGGCGAGCTTCGTCGGCCAGGGCTGCTGTATTTCCAAGGCGTCCGCCTCGCTGCTCACCGAAAATATCAAGGGCAAGACCAAGGCCGAGGCGCTGGCCACGTTTGAGCTGGTGCGCGAACTGGTCACCACCGGCAAGGCCACGGGCGAAGTCGGCAAGCTCGCCGTGTTTGCGGGCGTTTACAAATATCCGGCGCGCGTGAAGTGCGCCATCCTCTCCTGGCACGCCCTCACCGCCGCCCTCAAGGGCGAAGGCGCACCAGTGAGCACGGAGTCGGAAAAGAACTGATTTTTGACCGCGGTGGCAACGATATTGTGGGTGTGTTTTATCGCTCGCCCTCACCCGTCTGAGTGAGGCAAACGGTTGCCGCTGAGCCCGAAAACTGAAGTCGTGAGGCCGGACAAAACGCCAACGCGGCCGGAGTTGACCCGCAGCGCGAAGTAGCGCAGGCTTTCCA
>CAIJGS010000112.1 GCA_903820285.1 uncultured Verrucomicrobia subdivision 3 bacterium
AAAAACCCGCGCCGAACCTCGGCGCGGGTTTTGTTTGCAATCTTCTTGGTGCCGTTCAAACCAGCTTCTTCAGCTTCGCATCCGCCGCCAGTTTTTTGACCAGCTCCTTGATCTTTTGCGCCTGACCTTTGTCCGCCACCAGTACGGCGTCATCCGTCTGCACAATGATCGTGTCGCGCAGGCCCACCAGCGCAATCGGCGTACGGTTCTTCGTGCGCGCATCAAACACGATGTTCCGTGCCGAATCCACGTGGATCAGTTCCGCCACCGCCGCGTTGCCTTCGGCATCCTGCTTGATATGCCGCGACAGCGCCGGCCACGCGCCCAGATCGTCCCATTCGAATGCGCCGTCGGCCACCACCACATTCTGCGCCTTCTCCATCAGCGCATAATCAATCGAGATCTTTTTGATTTCCGGATACTCCTTCGCCAGCACCCGGTTCAGTTTCGCCGGCACCGCCGCCGCCTTGAACCAACGCTGGCACGCCGCGAACATTTCCGGCTGATGCTGCTCCAGGCTGTTCGTGACCGTCACAAAACTCCACACGAACATCCCTGCATTCCAGCGGTAATCGCCGCTGGCCACATATTTTTCCGCCGTGGCGAGGTCGGGCTTTTCCACAAACCGTTCCGCCTTGAAAAATGTGGTCTTGCACTTCTTGCCGCCAACCGGCGTCGGCAGCACCGCCCCGGTCTGAATGTAACCATACCCCGTGGCCGGCTCATTCGGCTTGATGCCGATGGTCACAATCACCTGCCCGCTCGCCGCCACATCAAAGGCATCGCTCAGTACCTGCTGAAACTTCTTCGCATCGGGAATCACATGATCGGCCGGCAGCACCGCCATCACGCCCTTTGTGGAACGCGCGCCCACCAGGGCCGCGCCGAGCGTCACCGCCGCGCACGTATCGCGCCCCACCGGTTCCGCCACCACGTTGTCCTTCGGCAGCTTCGGCAACTGCTTCCGCACTTCCGGCGCCTGTACCGCGTTCGTGATAATAAAAATGTTCTTTAGCGGCACGATCGGCAGAATGTTCGCCACCGCCTGCTGCAGGAACGAAGTCTTACCCAGCAGCTTGATCAATTGCTTCGGCGTCTTCTCCCGGCTGATCGGCCAGAAACGCTCGCCGCGTCCACCCGCCATGATGATCACGAAACGGTCCTTGTTTTCGGTCTTGGATTTTACACTCATAATTGCAGTCAATATCAGTCTGGTTCAGTGTTTGTTATTGTTATTTAAATCGTCAAATGCTCTTCACCGCGTCCGCCATGGCCTTCGCAAAGGCACCCAGCCGCTCCGCCAGGTCTGGCAATTTCCCGTGCTCCGCGATCTGGTTCACAATCGCGCTGCCCACCACGCAGCCATCCGCCTCCGCCGCCACCGCCTTCGCCTGCGCCGGATTCGAAATACCAAACCCCACCGCAATCGGCAAATCCGTATGCGCCCGCAGCTTCGCCACCTGCGACGCCAGGTTCGTCGCAATTTGCGATTGCATGCCCGTGACGCCTTCCCGCGAAATGTAATAAATGAATCCCGCCCCGCGCTTCACAATCGAAGCCATGCGGTCGTCCGGCGTCGTCGGCGCCACCAGGTAAATATTGCACAACCCCGCCGCCCGCATCAGCGCCTCGTAATTGTCACTCTCCTCCGGCGGCAGATCCAGCACCAGCAGACCATCCACGCCCGCCTTGGCCGCGTCCGCGATAAATTGTGCCATCCCCACCTTGTGGATCAAATTGAAATAAATGTAGAACACGATCGGAATCTGCGATTCCTTGCGAATCTCCGCCACCGTAGCCAGCAGCTTCGGCGGCGTCGTGCCCGCTTCCAGACCGCGCTGCGCCGCGAGCTGGTTCACCAGCCCGTCCGCCAGCGGATCGCTGAACGGCACGCCCAGCTCCAGCACATCCACCCCCGCCCGGTCAAACGCCAGCGCCAGCTCACGCGTCGCGGCGAGCGATGGATCTCCCGCTCCGATATAAACGACCAGTGCTTTCTTCCCTGCGGTTTTCAACTTGGCAAACTTCTCTACAATCCGGTTCATGTGCCGAAAGTTTCGAGTTTAACCCGCCAAGTTTCAAGCGGCAATTTTCACTAAACCCTCCATTCCACGTCGATCCGGCCAACTTGCCAGCCGAGTATCTTCCCCTTCTTTGCGATCTCTGTGTTCTGTGCGGTTAAATGCCACCATTCCCCCCGCCGCTGAATTTTCTTTAATCCCCCCGCCATTTTTTTACACTGTCCCCCATGAAAGTATTTGTCACTGGCGGCGCCGGTTACATCGGGTCCGTCTGCACCGAGGAACTCCTCAACGCCGGGCATCAGGTCACCGTTTACGACAACCTCACCGAAGGCCACCGCTCCGCCGTGGATCCCCGCGCCAGCTTTATCTTTGCCAAACCGGAAGTGGATGGCGACATCCTCGCCGCCGTCAAATCCGTCCGGCCCGACGCCATCCTCCACTTCGCGGCCTTCGCCCTCGTCGGCGAATCCATGACGAATCCGAAGAAATATTTTCACAACAATTTCGTCAACGCCCTCAAACTCGCCGATGCCGCCGTGGAATGTGGCGTCAAAAAGTTCGTCTTCAGCTCCACCTGCGCCACCTATGGCCCGCCCGACCGCGTGCCCATGACCGAGGATCTCCCGCAGCGCCCCATCAATCCCTACGGCGAATCCAAGCTCATGTTCGAGAAGGCCCTCATCTGGTACCAGCAGATTTACGGCCTCGAATTCATCGCCTTCCGCTATTTCAACGCCGCCGGTGCCAGCGAAAAATTTGGCGAACATCACCGCATCGAGAGCCACCTCATCCCGAACGTACTCTTCGTCGCCCTCGGCAAGAAGACCCACCTCGAAATTTACGGCACCGATTACCCCACTCCCGACGGCACCTGCATCCGCGATTACATCCACATCAAGGATCTCGCCCAGGCGCACATCCTCGGCCTGCAACCCGGCAAGAGCGGCTTCTTCAACCTCGGCAATGGCGACGGCTATTCCGTCCGTGAAGTCATCACCATGTGCGAGAAGATCACTGGCAATACCATTCCCGCCATTGAAAAGCCCCGCCGCGCCGGCGACCCGCCCCGCCTTGTTGCCGCCGCCAACAAGGCTCACACCATCCTCGGCTGGAAACCTCAGTACCCAAAACTCGAGGACATCGTAAAAACCGCCTGGGCCTGGCACCTGAAGAATCCCGAAGGTTATCCGGACTGATTTCGGGGTTTTTGATTTGCGATATACGATTGACGCACGGCGGTTTTAATCCCCGCGCGTTAATTATTTTTTGGGCGATACCCGGTCGATGCAGACGGTCGCCAGCCGCTGGTGACGAGCCCCATTGGATGTTGGGCGTTCGATGTTGGACTGTTGGATGTTCCCTTTGTCCCATTATTTCTTCCCCAGCCCCGGCAAATCCGACTCCACCGCAATCTTTCCCTCGCCCGGCACCACCCGCGCCTTAAAATCCCCCGCCACCGTCACACTCGCCGTCGTCTTCAGCGTAACCAACTTCTTCGGCACGCTGTTCACCAGCAGATCCAGCGTTCCCGGCTCGCGAAAGACGCAACCAACAAGATTAACCGTCGTCTTCAAATAATCCGGCATCGCCCGGTTGCCGTGAAACTCAATCGTATTGTTCCGGAAACTGGAATTCACAATCGTCACCACATCCACCGGCGTGCCCACCGCCAGAAAATCCGTCTTCTCGGTATACAACACCCGGATGTCATCAAACACCAGTTGCTGCTGCATCGGAATCGCCGCCCCCGGATAATACGACCGGCTGTACCGGCCAGTGTCGAAATGAATCGAAAATGCCGTGCGCGGTTTCTCCAGGAAAATATCGCGGAACACCACGTTCCGCACCCCCGCCGTATACGTCACGTTGGTCTGCACCACGCCCCAATTGATGCCATCCAGCACCTGCGACCCACTGACATGTTGCGGTTGCGAGAGCGACTTGTATATGGTCCCATCCGGCTTCGCCTGCACCCGGTAGAGCCGTCCGTCCGACACCACCGTGTCCGATTGCTGCACCTCCATGCCCGGACGCCAGTCCATCCACGCCCCCGCCAGAATCCGGCAGAAATAGCCGATCGGCTTGCCCGCGTCCGCGAGATCGTGACAATCCTCCACCACCCCGTCCTCGATCCAGCCCAGCTCCGGATTGCCCACCGCATAATCGTGCGCATTCAATGCCACCGCGTCATCCGCCGTCTGAAACACCCCGTGCCGGATTGTAAACCGCCGACCGCAGCCCAGATGCACCCCGTCCTTCAAACCCTTGATGATCACGTCGTCAATCAGCAAATCCTCAAACGTGCACACTTGAATGCCATACTGCAAACGTCCCAGATCCAGACACCGAAAATGCCGGATCACCAGATCCTTCACGTAAAAGAAAGCCAATTGCCCATGCAGTCCGTAAGCCTCCTTGAACATCCGCGCATCCACCCCGTTCACCATGATCTGCAAGCCCTCCACCGTAATCCCCTCGTCATAAGTCCGCGTGAGCGCCCCCTTGTTTAGCAGCACATGTGAAAACGGCCCCGACTCCGCCACCTTCTTCAAATACACCCCATTTCCAAAAATGAGTGACGTGTGACTGCCCAGATAGACCGTGCCCGCCACCGGATAAATGCCCGCCCGCCCCACCACGATTGTGCCCCCCTGATCCACCGCCCGCTGCAACGCCTTCGTATTCTCCACCCCGCTCGCCACCGGCGAAAAGCCGAAAGCCACCGCATCCGTAAAGCCATTCTGGGCCGCCCCTCCCGACGACGGTGCCACCGGCAAAACCGCCTCTGCCCGGGCCTCCGCCCGGGCCGCCAGCAGCCAAACCATCAAAACGCAAATCATCCGCCATGGGGTCATCATAATCAGCATCACATAAAAGGTGTTGGCCGGCAATTAACCATGTGCCCGCGCGGCCGGCGAACGGATAGTCATCCTAGTATCCGGCAGTGCCGGCTTTTACGGACATTCATCGCTCAAATTGTTCAGGCCTTCGTGGTCAATGCTGAAGGCAATTTTGTTCCCGCCCGCCGGGTGGGTGATTTTGAAAGCAAAAATCGTGTCGAAGTCATTGCCTGGCCAGTCAGGAACTTGATGCGCATCGCCCCCGTTGTCCTTGACCAGTTTCTTGGCAAACTGATCTTCCAATACATGCTCCCAGGCAATGAAGACGGTGGCATTTCGATATTTGGGTTTGGCCAGCTCGTCCTCGAGTTGTTTGATTTCCAGATAACCGAATTCCGTGTTGACCGGCAGTTCGCAGCGGATGGCCGTGGGTTCAATCGTCGCCAGCGGACGCACGTAATAATATTGGCCAAGATCGACTTTCTGGGTGGGGTTGGGCGCGAACACAAAATTCGGTTTGCCATACTTTGCGAGCAGCACTTTGGGCAAGGCCAGCGCCCGGTTTAAGCCACGGCAGGTCAGCTGGCCCAGCCCTCCGTGCGGCTTTTCGGCATGCCGAATCAGCACGATCGTTTCCACCGCCGAATCATTTGCCGTCGGAACGGTGTTGGTTTGTGCTGCTGACCTCAAAACGAACATCGTGCCAGCCAAAAGCAGTATCGAAAAAAATTTCATCGGTGCAATTTACGCAGGAAAATCGGCAAGTCGAGGAGTTCCGTTCGCTGCTTGATTACAAGGAATCTCATCCTGCCCAACGGTGGTGAAAAATAAAAACCCCGCCCAAAGGGCGGGGCGTTGGGAAGTGGCCTCTTGACGAGGCCACTTTACCGTCCGGTGCCATCCACCATCCCCGTAATTCGCAGCTCATCCCCTCTTAAGCCCCCGCAGCGGCCGTCGGGCCAGCCATCGGCTGGATATCCGGAATGGATGCCTCCCTTGGATGATTGCGAGTCACTGGGGTTCTTAGAGCAATTCCATCAATTCTGTCATCCTCTAGTGGATCAGCACACCCTCCACAACCGGGTTGGTGCTGATGCCAAAGGAGGGATTATAGAACCGCACCACGGTGGTGGTCGTGGCGGCTTGCGGGACCGTGTAATTCAGGCTGAGTTGGGCCTGGTTGACGACCGTCTGGCGGAACCCATAAGTGCCGGCCCCGGTGAGGCTGTCATCCGAGGTGATCAAGGTGAATTGCCCGGCGGCGAATTGCACGGCGGTGAGGGTGGAACCCGAGTTGGAGAGCAGTTCGCGGCCAGCCAGGTTGCCGGGGGCGACGGACAGGCCGGTGAGGGTGTCGTCAAAGCCGGCGATCCCGTAATCTTCGGAGCCGTCGCTGCGCGCGATGTAATACTCGGCGGATTCGCCGGTTTCGAAGTGGAAGAGGCACCAGTTGGTCTGGCTCGCACTGGTCAGGGTCAGCAGGGCTGCGCAAGTGCCGTAGGCCTGGCCGGACCAGTTATAGGTTTGGCTTTGGTTGCCGAGGGTGTAGGTAACCTTGTTGTATTGGAAAACCCACGCGCCCACCTGGCCCTGACTATTCACGAACCGGAGAGTTTTCCCAGCCAGCGCATTGGGGGTGATATTGGTGACAACCGTGAAAACGGCAGTGGCGCCGACGGTCTGGCCAAGGTCATTCGTGTAGTTGAAACGGGCCACCAACCGGTTGGTGAAGGCGAGTTGCAGCGTCTGTTGATAAACATTTTGGGGCAGCGCGGTGGCTTGCAGGGTCAGTACGCCCTGATCCGGGGCCGGGTTGGTGTACCCAAAACTGCCGGCCGCGTTGTACAGGTTGGTGTTCCAGGCATACTCGTTGAAGGTGCTGGCACCAAAGTTCAATTCAAACCCGGGCGTCCCGTCATCGGGGGTGACTTCGGCGCGCAGGTTTTGCAGGTTGAACGGGGCGGCCAGGAAAACAATGGTGACCGATTTGGTTGCGGAATAGCGCGGCGTCGGGCTGCCCAGGCCGGTCGCGGCCACGTTGATGACATTGGTGCCGGCTGACAGGTTCAGCATGATGTTCCAATTGGTATAACCGTTCACGGTGCTGGCGGGCAGCCATGCGCCGCCATTGATCTGACAATACACACCGGTCAGGCTCCAGTTATCGGTGGCAGTGCCGGCGAGCGCGAAGGTGGAACTCAAGACGCGGGTGGTGGCCGGGGTGGTGATGGTGACAGTCGGGGCCTGCGTATCAACAAAGTTGGCCGTCAGCTGCAAGTTGGTGGTCATGGCGACCTGGAGAGCGGCACTCTTGCTGACGAGACCCTGGGGGCCCGTCCAATTGGTGAAGACAAAGCCCGCAGCCGGCACGGCGGTAAACGTGTAGGTCTGGCCGACCGAATAGGAGCTGCTCTGGCCGGTGATGGTACCCAGGCCGTTGGTGCGGAGGGTCAGCGAGGCCGGCACTTTGTAGGTCAGCCGGAAGGTGTTCGTGAGCGAGCCGTTACCAGCGGGGTCCACACTGTAAACTTGCAGGGTGTTCAGGCCCGGGTTCAGGGCGGCGGCAAAGGACCAGTTCGTGGTGCCGCTGGCGTTTTGCCAGGCATTGCTATTGATTGAATAAAGCACACGGGCCACGGCACAATTGTCTGCCGCGGTGCCGGGTATGTTGTAGGTGGCATTGGAAACCACCTGGCCATCGGTCACACCGGTCACGGCGAGCGTGGGCCGGGTGATGTCCAGGAAGTTGGCATATAACACCAGGTTGGAGGCGTAGGTAAAGAGGAACGTCGACGCATTCGTGGGCGGGAGCAGATTGCTCGTCCAGTTGCTGAACACGCAGCCGGCCGCAGGTTGCGCCTTGATGTAATAGCTGCTGCCCACCATAAGCGGCTGGCCGTTCGTGGTCAGGCTGATCGAGCCCAAGCCGGTGCCGAACTGGTTGGTCAGCACGGTCACCGGCAAGATTTGCACGTAATAGAAGTAGGTGGAGTTGGTCGCGGATATATTGCCGACGGCATCCGCCGCATAGGCCTGAATGGTGTTGGTGGCGCCCCGCACGGGGTTCACCGCCAGCGTCCAGTTCGTCCAATTATTGGCGGTGATGGCGTTCGACCAGGCCCCGTTGTTGAAGCTGACCCAGACATTGGTGACGAGCGAACCATCCGCCGCCGCGAGGGTGCCACCATTGATCACGAAGGGTGCCTGGTTGGTTTCCGTATGCACACCGGCCGGGAGGATCGGGAGGGTGACGGTCGGCTGGCTGAGGTCCACAAAATTGCCGGTGATCACCAGGTTGGTGGTCATAGTGAAGGTCAGCGTGGCGTTGGTTCCCAGCGTCTGACCGGGGAGGATCTGGTTGCTCGTCCAGTTAAGGAAGGACCAGCCATTACGTCCCGTGGCGGTCATGGTGAAGACGCCGCCCACTTGGAGATTCTGATTGTCCCAGTTGTGATAGATCGTGCCGTTGCCGTTGGTCACCACGGTCATGTAAGCCGTCCGGGCGATCGTAAAGTTGATCACGTTGGTGCCCGAGTTGTTGCCGTAAATATCCAGGGCGTAGGCGCGCATCGTTTGCGGACCCGTGGCGATCGGCTGCACCGTCGACCAGGTCGCCCAGCCGTTGGTGGTATCGGCCAGCATCCAGCCGTTGGTGCCAATGGTCACCCAGACGCCGTTGATCGCCACCTTGGAAACGGTCACGCCCTTGACGGTGGTGAAGGTGTCGTTGGTCACCACCACTTGGTTATTGGTCAGTGCGGTCACGGTCAGCACCGGGTTCACCGCGTAGGCGAAATTCGCCGTCAGGGTCAGGTTGCTGGCCATGGTGAAGTTCAGGTTGGCGCTGTTGGTAGTCGGCAACACGTTGCTGGTCCAGTTCGTGAACCGCCAGTTCGCGGCCGGCGCGGCCGCGAGGGAGTAATTCTGGCCCACGTTCAAGACCTGGCCGTTGAGATTCGGAGTGACCGAACCGGTGCCCGTCGTGGCTACCGTCAGCACGCTGGTGTGAATGAGTTTGAACGACACTGTGTTGGTCAGCGAGGCCAACCCGGTCGAATCCACCGCATACGCCTGCAATACCTGGGTGCCCGGCGTGACCGGCAGGACTGCGCTCCAGCTGGTACCAGTGCCGGCGAGGGTCGCATTGGTCCAGTTGATGCCGTCCAGGCTGAGCCGGACCGTTGCTATGCTCACGCCACCCGCCGGGTTCGCCGCGGCGAGACCGCTTACCACGATAGCTGTGGCGTTGCTGATGATCTGCTGGCCGGCCGTCGGCGAGGTGACTTGCAAGGTGGGGCGCGTCACGTTCACGAAATTCGCCGTCAACGTCAGGTTGGACGACATCGTGAAATTCAGCGCGGCGCTGCCGGAAGTCGGCAACAGATTGCTGGTCCAGTTCGTGAACGCCCAGCCATTCTGGCCGGCGGCGGTCAGGCTGTAATTTTGGCCGATGGTCAGGGCCTGGCCGTTCAGGGTTGGGGTGACGATGCCGTTCCCGTTGATGGTCAGGCTCAGGGGGGAAGTGTGGCTGATGGTGAAATTCACCGTGTTGGTGGCATAGTTGTTGCCGGCGCCATCCTGCGCATAGACCTTGGCCGTCTGGAGACCTGCCGTCACGGGCAGCGTAACCGACCAGTTGAGAAAATTGTTACCTGAGGTGGCGGCCGCCCAAGTCGTGCCGTCCAAGCTTGCCCAAACGCCGGTGAGCAGCGCGTTGCCCGCCGTGGTGCCGGTCAGGGTGACCGTGGGGCTGTTCGTGATGATGACCGCGTTGTTCGCCGGCGAACTGATCACCAGAGTCGCCCGGGTGATGTTCGCCGTCAGCCCGGTCGGCTGGGTCAGGACGTAATTCGCCGCTGCGCTGCCAGTCAGGGTCAACCCGCTGACATTGACGGCGATGCCGTTGGCCGGGTTCGCCGTGGTGAAATTCGCCACGTAACCATTGGTTGCCAGCATGACCGCACCCACATCCGGGGCCCGCACGCCGTTCAGCACCAGGTTGGTGACCGTAAGCGACGCCGGCGTTGTCCCGTCATAAGCCTTGTTATTGGCCGTGATTCCTGAGGCAACGGTCACGCTCGCAGCGGTGATGTTGGCGGTCAACCCGGTGGGCTGGGTGAGGGTGTAATTGCCGGCCGCGCTGCCGGTCAGGGTCAAGTCGCTGACCGTCACGGATATCCCGTTCGTTACACTCGCCCTCGCGAAGGCGGCGGTGTAACCGTTGGTGGCCAGATGGACATTGGCGGTGTCGGCCGAAACGACACCACTCAGAACCACTGAACTCGCGCTGATGGTGGCGTTGGTGGTGGCGTCGTAAACTTTATTGTTGGCGGTAATTCCCGAGGCAATGGTCACGCTGGCAGCGGTAATGTTGGCGGTCAAACCGGTGGGTTGGGTCAGAGCGTAGTTTTTCGCTGCGCTGCCGGTCAGGGTCAGGCCGCTGACCGTCACGGCTACCCCGTTCGTCACACTCGCGCTGGCGAAGATGGCCGTGTAACCGCTGGTAGAGAGCTGAACGTTGGCGGTGTCGCCGGCCAGCACCCCGGCCAAAACCACCGTGTTCGAGCTGATGGTGGCGGTGGTGGTGCCGTTGTAAATCTTGTTATTGGCGGTGAGTCCGGAAGCGATGGTCACTACGTTGGCGGTGATGTTGCCGGCCAGACCGGTCGGCTGGGTGAGGGTGTAGTTGCCGGCCGCGCTGCCCGTCAGCGTCAGTCCGCTGACCGTCACAGCCACCCCGTTCGTCACGCTCGCGCTGGCAAAAGTGGCGGTATAACCATTGGTGGCCAGATGGACATTGGCGGTATCGCCAGCCAGCACCCCGGCCAAGACCACGTTGTTCGAGTTAATGGTCGCGCTGGCGGTGGTGTCGTAAATTTTATTGTTGGCGGTAATTCCGGAGGCGATGGTCACGCTGGCGGCGGTGATATTGGCGGTCAACCCGGCGGGCTGGGTGAGCGTGTAGTTAGCGGCCGCGCTGCCGGTCAGAGTCAGTCCGCTGACCGTCACGGCCGCCCCGTTCGTCACACTCGCGCTGCCGAAAGCGGCGGTGTAACCGTTGGTGGCCAGATGGACATTGGCGGTGTCGGCGGAAACAACGCCGCTCAGAACCACCGTGTTCGAGCTGATGGTCGCCGCGGCCGTGCCGTTATAAACCTTGTTGTTGGCCGTGATGCCGGAAGCAATGGTTACCGTAACCGGTGTGATGCTGGCGGTCAGCCCCGTCGGCTGCGTCAAAGTGTAATTGCCCGCCGCACTGCCCGTCAGCGCTAATCCGCTCACCGTTACCGTCGCTCCATTGGTCACGCTCGCGCTGGCGAAGGCGGCGGTGTAACCGTTGGTGGACAGGCTGACGTTGGCCGTGTCGGCAGCGACCACCCCAATGAGGACCACATTATTGGAGTTGATGGTGGCGGCGGTGGTGCCGTTGTAAATCTTGCTGCCGGCGGTGAGGCCGGAAGCGATGGTCACGGTGGCACCGGTGATGTTGGCCGTCAATCCGGTCGGCTGGGTCAGCGTGTAATTGCCCGCCGCGCTGCCCGTAAGGGTCAGACCGCTCACGGTCACCGCCACGCCATTCGAAACGCCCGCGCTGGCAAACGTCGCACTGTAACCGTTGGTCGCGAGTTGCACGCTGGCCGTATCACCAGCCACCACACCGCTCAACACCACGCTGTTCGAGCTGATGGTCGCCGCGGTCGTACCGTTATAACCTTTGCTGTTCGCCGCAATTCCGGAAGCCACGGTGATTGGCGCCGGCGTGATGCTGGCCGTCAATCCCGTCGGCTGCGTAAGGGTGTAATTGCCCGCCGCACTGCCCGTGAGCGTCAGGCCGCTGACCGTGATGGCGGCGTTGTTCGTCACGCTGGCGCTGGCAAATTTCGCGCTGTAACTGGTGGCCGAGAAAGCCACGTTGGCGGTGTCGCTGGCCAACACGCCATTCAGCACCACGTTGCTCGCTCGAAAGATCGCCGTGTTGGTACCGTTGTAAACTTTGTTACCAGTCGAGATGCCGGCGGCGATGGTCACCGTGGCGGCCGTGATATTGGCGGTCAAGCCGGTGGGCTGGGTGAGAGTGTAATTGGCGGCCGCGCTGCCCGTGAGGGTCAGGCCGCTGACGGTGATGGCGAGACCGTTGGCCACAGTGGCCGTGGCGAAGGTGGCGGAGCCACCATTGGTGGAAAGCTGCACCTTCGCGGTGTCACTGGCCAGAACGCCACTCAGCACTACGTTGTTGGAATTGATGGTCGCGGCGGTGGTGCTGTCATAGGTCTTATTGCCGGCGGTGAGCCCGGAAGCGATGGTGACCGTCACTGGATTCACCACCTGATTGGCAGAGGCGGACGTGGAAGCGGCGGCGGTATTGGTACCGGAATAAGCCGCCGTGACCGCATAGGTGCCGGCGGCCAGGGAGTTGGTGGCGGCAGCTTTGCCGGCGACCAATGAGACAGGAGTGCCGATGGCAACACCATTGGTCTGAAATTGAACCGATCCGCCGGCCGGTGTGGGGGTGACGGTGGCGGTCCAAATGGCGTTGTTCCCATAGGTCACGGCCGTCACGGCCGCCAAGGTGGTGGTGGTGGGCACGGCGGCGGCGTTATTGCTGACCGTCAGGATGCCCGACCCGGCGAAATAAGTGCTGTTCTTATTCGCGGCAGTCGAATTGGTGGAACCCCAGGTGCCGTTGACCTGACCGGCGGTGCCGAGCGTCAGCGTGCCGACCGAAATGTTCAGGCCGGAAGTCAGGCCCGCCACCGTGTTGGCCGCAACGGTCAGATTGCTGCTCACCGTGCCACCGGAAAGGGTGATGGTGCCGCCGCCATTCAGATTCAGGCTGGTGTAGGAACCGGAGGGGATGCTCTGGGTGCCACCGCTAAAATTGAAGTTGCCACTGTTGATCGTGGTATAGCCGCCAAAGAAGTTCCAGGCAGTGGTGGAGGTGACCGTCGAAGCCCCGGTGACCGTCAGCGTGCCGCCGTCATCAAAGGTGATGCCACCGCAGGTGAGATTGCCGGCGGTCACCGCCAGATTGACGTCAAGCAAAGCGATCGGACCGGTAATGAACGTGCCCCCCGCCAGGGAAATCGTGGTATTGTCGTTGAGGGCGTTCGTCCCATCATTGAGCGTACCGTAGATGTAGACCCTGCCGCCGCCCGAGTTGGCGTTGAACCCGCCGACCACGGTGTTGACCGTGGCATTGGAATTAATGGTGAAGGTGGCCGTGTTGTATACGGTCACCGGACCGGTGACCGATCCATTCACCGTGAAGTTGCCGCCGATGACAACCGTGCCGGTGGAAACGATGTTACCGCCCGTGTTCACGTTGAAGGTCGATCCGCTCAAGGCGGTGATACCGCCGGAACCGACGGTGAGCGTGCTGTTCGTCACCGTACAACTGCCACTGCCCTGAATGATGGAAAGCGCGCCGATGGCGACATTGTTGGTGATCACCGGATAGATGGAATCGCCGGCGGGGATGGTGACACTCGTGGTGGCACCAGGCACCGCTTGGATACTGCCGGGGATATTCCAAGATGGCGTCCAATTGGTGGGGTTACCCCAGCTGCTGTTTACCGAGCCATACCAGATGGCAGTCGGCGGCGGTGAGGCGGTCGCCCGCGCGCCTAAAAGTAAAATTGTGGCTACGACCAGGACGGCAATCCCTTTGATGCCGCCGACAACCAACCCCAATCCATTTTTCATATACATAATCGTTTAATTAAACCGCAGCCATCTTTTCCCAACTCCTGCTCTTTAGCCTAGGCCTATCATCGAGCTGTGGCTACGGGAAAACAAGAATCTGAGCAGGTATAAGCAATTACAATGCCAGCATGCTTTAGCCGCTTAATGTTCAAAAAACTGATAAAAACCCACTACTTCCGCTAAATATGATTAGCCTGATCGACTCAGAAAATCATGCATGCAATGCAATTGAATTTATGCAATATTTTTGCAAAGACGACGGCAGTTGCTCGGGTTGGTAGTCGTAAGGCTGGCAGACTGCCAGTCTTCGAGCCAATCAGAAACGAATTTTCATAGGCATAAACGCATGCCCAATTGAAAGTTGACCGAGATACTACGGTGCTGGGGATTGCTAACGTGAGATGGCACGGTTTCGCTCCGTTAGCGGTTTGGGTGCCCGTTCTGGCTTCCGTTTTATCACCCATCCACGGTAAAGCCTTGATGATCTATTATTTCGATTTGGTGCCGGTGGTGGGACTCGAACCCACACGACTTTTTATGGTCCCAGGATTTTAAGTCCTGTGCGTCTGCCATTTCGCCACACCGGCAACCGTTTATAATAAGCTACTTATGTCTAATCTGAAACCCGCTATTTGACACTGCTAAGGTTTATGCTAAGGTGCAAGCCTGTGCAAACCCCTGCATTGCTAAAACAATCGGCCTCTTCTAAATACCAGAAAGTCTTCGATTCGCGCAAGCGTCGAGTCCGCGGAATGTGGCTGCGCAATGGTCAGTACTTTGCCAATTTGGCCGTAGCCGATGACCTGGGACGCAAAACCTCCCGCTGGGTGCCTCTGGTCGGAACCACTTTCACCGAAGCCAAAGCCGACTACGACCGCCTCCGGGTCGAGCGCGAGGATGACCGCCTGCGCCCCTTGGGACTGTCCCCTACGCTCCAGGATTACCTTGATCAGGTTTACACCCGGCAGGCAGAGGCTTCAGGTAAACGCGACTCGTCCATTGCCAAGGAGGCCAGCTACCTCCAGCGCTGGGCTGAAAAAATCGGCCACCTACGCCTAAACAAGCTCCGCCCCCACCATCTCAATCGCTTTCTAACAGACCTGGCTGATGAGGATTATTCCGGCCGCTCCATCAACTTGTTCCTGATTGCCATCCGCGCCCTGCTCAAGGCAGCCTTGCGCGACGGCTACCTCAAACCACCGATGCCCTACGTGGGCTTAACTTGGCAACGGGTGGATACGAAGACCCGTCAGTTGGTCACGCCAGCCGAAATCGACCAGTTTTGCGCGGTAGCCCGGCAGGCGAGCAAGAATGGCATCACCTTTGTCGATTACCTCCGGTTGCTGCAATTCAGCGGCGCACGTAGGAGTGAGGCACTACGCCTCCGCTGGCGCGATGTTAATTTGACCGGTGGTCTTTTGACTATCGGGGCCGAAGGGGATGCGAAGAACCGGCAGCCACGGCATGTCGATCTGAACCCCCAACTCAAGGCGTTGCTGACAGAAATGAAAACCCGTCGGCAGCCTGATTCGGAATGGCTGTTCCCCAGCCCCCAGCGCGGCGATAAGGATGCCTCGACCAAGACCTTCATGGAATCGCTGCGACTGACCAGAAAGGCCGCTGGGGTCGTTTGCCTAGCCTGTGGCAAGATTACCGTCATCGCCGACCCCAGCACTGTCTCGGCCTGCCCTGCCTGCCGTAGCGAGCAGTTGGAATGCAAAGCTCAGCTCTTCTCAAAGAAGATGCAGAAATTTGGCTTCCATGACCTCCGGCACCATTTCATAAGCTATGCGGTGATGTCCGGGGTGGATTTCATGACCGTGGCGAATTGGTGCGGACATCAGGACGGTGGAATTTTGATTGGCAAAGTGTATGGCCACCTGGCCGAGGGGCACAAGAAGACACAGGCGACGCGGGTATCATTCGGCCCGCCACCAGTGCTCGTTCCGGCGACGGCAACCAGCACCCAAGGTGAAATGGATTCGACCAATTGTGACGAACCTTGTGATGCCGTGGGTCAACCAGAACAGCCAAATCATGAACTCATCGCGTCATGAATTCACTCACTATCGAATTGGAGCCAGGTGACCGGCAGGGGTATAGCTTCATTGGTTGGCAAGAATACGGGAACTGTTTCTATGTTCTGGATGGTTCAAATAACCCCAAGATCATTGAACTCTCGACCAATTACCCATATAACTGCATAACTGGAGACGAATTCGAGTTTTCAAGATTTGAGCCAGCCGTAATCTTCCCTATGAGATTTAAGCAAATTTCCAAGGTATTCGAATCCCAATGGCAAAAGGCAACAGGCAGAGACTGGGTTCAATGCGATGTCCTAGCAGCCTGTCGGACTTAGGATAAAGAGTAATGTCTTATACACTTTATAAGTACTTGTAATTTCTAATGGCTTTGCTATTATTGAGGCATGGCTG
>CAIJGS010000113.1 GCA_903820285.1 uncultured Verrucomicrobia subdivision 3 bacterium
TGACACTGACTGAAGCAGCCGAGGTACTTGGCATTTCCGAGCCGACGGCGAAACGGCATTGGGCCTACGCCCGCGCCTGGCTCTTCCGCGCCATCCAGCGTGACGCTGGACCCGGTTGATTTTGACTCAGGAAGATTACCGTTTGCGTTTCGCTTCCGCGCGGCGGCGGACATAGGCGAAGGTGCCGAGGGCGACGAGCAGGCCGGTGAAGCCGAGGCCGACGATGAAGGATTTGCGGTCTACGATGCCCAATTCCACGAGCAGATAGCTGCCGAGTCCGCACCCGGCCAGACCACCGACGAGCAACCGCCAGCGCGAGTGGAACGGTGCGAGCACCATGAATACAATCGCCGCCGTCAGGTAAAGCCAGACGTCCAGTCGTACGTGGGCGTCATTGCGGTGGCCCATGGCATTCACGAACAAGGCGCTAAGAGTGTGCACAATGACGAGCACTTCCAGCAATTTGCCGGCGCGACGCAGGTCGAGACTGGTGGAACGTTCGACAAGGAGCATCATCCCGAGGAAGAACATACCGTTCAATACAAAGGAAAAGGCTTCCAGCCGCTGGTGATCGAAATAGGCCCAGCGCGCGCCATTCACTCCGAGTAGGGTCAGGGTGGGTCCGTTCAGGGCGATGACATCGAGTCCGAGAACGATGGCCAGCATGGCGACGAGATGGAACGGGAGCGTCCAACGTACTCGACCTTTGCGCTCCAGCAGGAGGGCGACCGGCTCCATCGCGGCGAGCGGCAGGCACCACAGGGCCTGGATTTCCGGTTTTTGGTCCAGCCAGTTGAAACATAACAGCAGGCTCAGATAACTGGTGGTGGCGAGGGTGGCGGTGGTCCACGCGAAGCCGGTCATTTTCAGCCGCCACAAACTGAAGGCGGACAGGGCCAGCGCCGTGACGGATGCGGCCAGCACCTGTTGATTGGTGAAGGTGCCGGTGAAGAGTTGTTTGACGCCATCGGGTGGCACGGAAAACCAGCCGAGCTCAGCCAGCAAAGCAAGAATGCACGGGGCCATGGCGAGCAAGGCGCCAGCCAGAAAGGTGGCGGCAGCAAGCGGTTCGCGCTCGCGTCGGGCGACGCCGCCGGCGATCCAGAGGGTTAAGGTAAAATAGGCGGGCAGCGCCCAGCGCCAGATGGGACCGAGATCGTTGCGGAGCATCCAGACGGTGAGGACGGTGGCTACCACGGCCAGCCAGGTGGCGCCGGACAGGATGGTTTGCAGGGGCGTGATGCGGCGGGCATCAATGATCCAGTGATCTTCATCGGCGAGCAGGCGCCGGTGGATGGTTTCGAGCGCGTCACGTTCCTCGCGGGAAATGATGCCCTGACTTTCCCAGCCGCGGGCCTGGCCGGAATATTCGCTGATGCTGCGGCGGAGAAGGTCGTCGTAAAGTTTGGGCTTTAGGCGGACGGGTTCGCCCACAATAAAGCGGCCGAGTTCAGCGGCTATTTCGGCGGCGGTGGGTCGGTTGGCGACATCCCACGCGAGGCAGGCGAGGCAGATGGCCTGCAAATCTTCGGGCACGCCGAGGGCAACTTCGCGCAAAAACGGCGGGGCGGTGGTGGCGATGGCTTCAAAGACCTGTGCGGCGGTTTCGCCTTCGAAGGCGGAGCGGCCGGTCAGCACTTTGAACATGAGGCTGCCGAAGGAAAAGACGTCGGACGCGGTGGTCAGAGGCTGACCGCGCACCTGTTCTGGCGAGGCGTAAAGCGGAGTGCCAGCGAATCCCCCACCCTGCCGACCGGCTTCTTCCAGCGACAACGCGAGACCGAAATCCAGAATGCGCGGGCGCAGGTCGGGGCCGACGAGAATGTTGTCCGGCTTGAGATCGCGATGGATGAGTCCGCGTTCATGGGCGACGGCGAGTCCGCGCGCGACTTCGCGGAGGAGCCCGGCCTGCTGCGCGAAATTCAAATGGGCGGCAAAGCGGTCCAGGGGAAAACCCTCGACCAGTTCCATGACGATGGCGGGCGGATTCGTTTCATCGAGCACGGAAAAAATCGTGACGATGGCGGGATCGCTGAGAGCAGCGGCTTTGCGGGCTTCATCCAGCAGGCGACGGCGCAAAGGTTCATCGGCGCGGTGACGCAGGATTTTTACGGCGACGCGGCGGTTGAGTTTTTCATCGTGTGCCGCATAGACGAGGCCGAGACTGCCTTCGCCCAACGGGCGTTCGATGCGGAAACCGGGCAGCGCGAGCGGAAGTGGTTCGTGACCGGCGGAAATTGGTTCCGTCCGAGAGCGCAATTGGCGGACGCAGAGAGCGGCTTCGATGCGTTCGCGAGCTTCACGCTGCAAGGCGGCCGGGAGAGTGGCGATGTAATCATTCAACCGCTGATCTGTCGCGGGGCCGGGTTCGCGCAAAAACGTTTCGGCATAGGCGGCGGCGTTCAGCACGGTGGTGTGCCGGGGCAGTGCGGTGGTGGCGGGGACGGGCGAAGATTGCTTTTGTTCAGCACGGGTGCGGAGAAAGCCGCCGGCCTCGTCATGGGCGCGCAGCAGTGACTCCACTTCCCGGCGCAGCTCGGGGGACTGGGCGCAGTGGCGGGCGACAAAATCCGTGCGCGCGCCGACGGGGAGTTCAACCGCCCGGGCAAACAGGGCTTCGGCATCAGCCGGAGATGGATTCATGACGCGGGTCACCTGAGGCGGACTGTAGCATTGAGGTGCGCCGGGCTCAAATCTTCTTGCGATTAATCCAGTGACATAACCAGGACGAAAGAATGGGAAAATAAATGATCCGTTTCACCGGCCGATTCCGCTTTGTGATGATGAAGGGCCGGTGTGATGCCGGCGGGACAAACGAACGATAACGGTATAATCTTTAACCAAAGACTATCTATGAAAAACTGGGCGTGGCTGGTGGCGGGTTTGTATGTGTTGATCATCATGGTGCTGACGGTGCCGGTGGGTTGGGCGGCCTTTGCACCACATGCGACACTTAAGGATGTGGGCTCGAGCTTCGCGGCGTGGCAATACTGGCTCTGGCTGGCGGTGATGCTGGCCGGGCAAGTGGCGCTGCTGGCGGTGCCGGTGCGGGTGGCCAGCATGCGACCGGTGACGCGGGGGCCGGTGTGGCGCACGATCCTGGCCGGCGGATTGATGGCGGGCGGGCTGGGCGGCGGGGCATTTCTTTCCATTTATGAGTTTATTTTCCGGGACAAAAATGATTTTCGATATCCACTCTGGATCGCCGTTGGCCTGGGCGTGCTGACGTGGATTGTATGGGCGGTCATCTTTGCGCGGATGGGACGCACGACGGAACCGGCGGATCTGGTGACACGTCAATGTCAGTGGCTGTTCAAGGGTAGCATTTTGGAACTGCTGATCGCGGTGCCGACGCACATCGTGGCGCGGTACCGGGATTATTGCTGCGCGGGCGTGCTGACGTTCATTGGCTTGACGATGGGCTTCTCGGTGATGCTGTTTTCGTTTGGGCCGGCGGTGTTTTTTCTGGCGGCGGCGCGGTGGAAGCGGTTGCATCCGAAAGCGCGGGATTGATTGGCCGAACCTGCTCTCGTAGTTGCGGGCATCCCTGCCTGCCGTGGAGGGCGGCATCATGCCGCCCGGGAAGAACCATGAAACCGCCAGGTCCCTTGCGAATAACAAACCGCCAATGTTGCGGAGCGAGATCCGCCGGGCTGGAAGCACCGGCTCTACGGCAGGCAGGATGCCCGCCGCTACACTTTTGCGAGCAATACACAACCTGCGCCCCTGCGCGCGGCCTGCACAATCTATTTACCTGACTGAATACTTTGCATAAACTGTCCGCGTGAAATCTCATGGGACTGTTTATCTGGTCGGGGCTGGCCCCGGCGACGCGGGTTTGCTGACGTTGCGCGGAGCGGAATTGCTCCGGCGCGCGGAAGTGGTCATTTGCGACGTGCTGGTCAATCCGGAACTGCTGCGGCTCACGCCGGCAGGCGCGGAAATCATTGCGCGCGGCAACCACAAGCGCGATGGCGGTCTCTCGCAGGAAGAACTCACGGAGCTCATGGTGGATCGCGCCAAGGCCGGCAAAAACGTGGTGCGGCTGAAGGGCGGCGATCCGTACATTTTTGGCCGGGGTGGTGAGGAAGCCCAGCGGCTGGCCAAGGAGAAGATTCCGTTTGAAGTGGTCCCGGGAGTTTCCTCCGTGGTGGCGGCGGCGAATTACGCAGGTATTCCCCTCACCCATCGCGACCATTGCTCCAGCTTCACGGTGTTCACGGGGCACAGCGACTCCGCCGATCCGCACACGGCGCTGCGCTATGAGCAAATCGCGCAGATTCCCGGCACCAAGGTGGTGCTGATGGGCGTAAACAATCTCGCGGATTGGACGAAGTCTTTGATTGCGCAAGGGATGCCGGCGAAGACGCCGGTGGCGGTGGTGCATCGCGGGACGACTGGTCGGCAAAAAACGGCCGCCGGAACGCTGGCAACCATCGCAGGCCTGGTAGAAAAAGCAAAAATCGTTCCGCCCGCCATTACCATCATTGGCGACGTAGTGAATCTCCGCGACGAGCTCAACTGGTTCGAACACAAGCCGCTGTTTGGGCAGCGCATCGTCATCACGCGCCGCACGGAACAAGCCGGTTCCTTTGCCACGCGGCTGGCAGAACTGGGCGCGGATGTCATGGAAGTGCCGACGATCAAGATTTCCGAACCGCTGGAACGCATGGCGGTGGTGGAGGCGCTGTTGGAAATCAATTCGTACGAATGGCTGATCTTCACCAGCGCGAACGGGGTGAAGGCGTTCTTCGACCTCTTTTTCAAGCAGTTTAAGGACATGCGGGACATCGGCGGCGCGCGCATTGCGGCGGTGGGGCCCGCCACGGCGGCCAAGCTGGCCGAATATCATTTGCAGGTGGATCTGACGCCGGAGGAATTCACCGGCGCGAAGGTAGCCGAGGCCTTCATGAAATATCAGAACATCGAGAACGTGAAGATGTGCATTTTTCGCGCCGAAGTGGCGGGGCGCGAGCTCGTGGAAGCCTTGCAGGAAAATGGCGCGATCATTGATGACATTCCCGTGTACCGGACCGAGCCGGATACCGAGGACCGCACCGGCGCCGGCGCACGGTTGCTGGAGGAAGGGGCCGACTGGGTGACGTTCACCAGCAGTTCCACGGTGGAGCATTTCCATGCGCGGTTTGATCTGCCGAAATTGCGGAAGCAATTCTCGCAATTGAAGATCGCGTCCATCGGCCCGGAGACGAGCAAGGCCATCCGCGCGCTAAAACTGGAGCCGACGCTGGAGGCCAAGATGCATACTACTGAGGGATTGGTTGCGGCGCTGCTCAAGGCGGTGAAGGCTTGAGGCAGGAAAATAGTGGGAACACTCGCCCATTTTAATCCTCTCCCATCGTGAGAAGATTGAAGTTTGGGTGATATCCGCGCATAGTCCACAGACCATGAAGAAAATCGAATATAAGCATGTCCGATTCGCGCCAGGATTCTTCACATATTTTTCAAAAAAGAAGTTCGCGGTAGCGATGGAGGCGATGTTGGCGGAACAAGCCAGAACAGGCTGGGAGTTGCGAGGCTGTTTCCACGAAGGGTTCGAAATTCACGTACATTTCATTTTTATGCGCGAGGGTATGGGTTCAGAGGTTGTTGATACGGCAGACCCGACACCTTAAAACAGCTGATAAAAACAGCGGCCCGATGAGAACCAAGATCATGTGGTAATACCACTTATACTTTGAACCCGAACTCACGGCGGCATGCCTAAGCTCCGTAGGAGCGACATATGCAGTTAAAACTGGAACTGGCATCGAAGTTGTATGAGTAACCAGTTTTGGTGATTCAGCCGGCGGCGGTTATGCGGTAAGTTGTGGCATTCCTAAGACATACCAAGCCATGATCCGCCCTGCCCTGCTCGTTCTGACGTTGCTGCTCCTCCTGTCTGCTTTGACCGGGCCAACCGCGTCTGCGGCCACAACGCTGACGCTGGATGGCCAATGGCGGTTCGCCCTTGATCGCGCCGATGCCGGACTCACGGAAAACTGGTCGACCAAGAATCTGTCGGACACCATTCATTTGCCCGGCATTTTGGAATCCCAAGGTTTTGGTGATGTCATCGGCACACAAACCCCATGGGTGCTGTCGCTGTACGATCGTTTCTGGTATCTGCGTACTGATTATGCTGCCTATACGAATGCAGGGAACGTGAAGGTCCCTTTTCTCTGCCAGCCGGTGCGGCATTATCTGGGGGCGGCTTGGTATCAGCGGGACTTTGAGGTTCCGGCGAATTGGAACGGGCAACATGTGACCTTGTTTCTGGAACGGCCGCATTGGAAATCCACCGTCTGGCTGGATGGCAAGGAAATCGGTTCCGATCTCAGCCTGTGTACGCCGCATGAATATGATTTCGGCCTGCTGGCCACTGGCACGCATCATCTCACCATCCGCGTGGACAACCGGATGATTCTGCCCTACCGGCTGGATTCGCATAGCATCTCCGATTCGCTGGACAATGCCTGGAACGGAATCATCGGGAAAATCGAATTACGCGCCACGGCGCCGGTCTGGATTTCGGAACTGCAAGTCTTCCCCCATGCGGCGACCAAGTCCATCACCGTTCGCGGCAAGCTGGGCAATGCCAGCGGCCAGATCGGCACGAACCAGATTGTCTTTGCGATTACCCCCTATGATTTTGCCGCGTCGCCCCAGATCATCGCCACCACGCAGATTCCCGTGAGTTGGGATGCGTCCGGTGGCACCTTTGAAACCGAAATTGCCCTGCCGGCGGATGCCGGGCTGTGGGACGAATTTCAGCCCACGCTCTACCGGGTGGTCGCAACTTTGGAAAACCAGGATAACGCCGCCACCGTATTTGGTCTGCGCGATATTAGCGCCGGGCCGCATGAATTCATTCTGAATGGCCACCCCATTTATTTGCGCGGCACGCATTTTGGCGGGGATTTTCCACTGACGGGTTATCCGCCTACCGATGTTGAATCATGGAAGAAGATTTTTCGGACCTGTCAGGAATGGGGATTAAATCATATGCGGTTTCATTCGTGGTGTCCGCCGGAAGCGGCGTTTACGGCGGCGGATGAACTGGGGTTTTATCTGCAAGTGGAGTGCGGCATGTGGAACAGTTTTGCCGTGGGCGGTCCCATCGAACAAATGCTCTACCGTGAAACGGATCGCATTGTCCGGGATTACGGCAACCACCCTTCGCTGCTGCTGGTTTCGGCCAGCAATGAAGCGGCGGGGCATTGGAAGGAAGTGCTGCCGCAGTGGGTGAAACATTATCGCGCCGCCGATCCGCGCCATTTGTACACGCCGGATACGGGCTGGCTGGCCATTGATTCGCCCCGGCAATCCTTGGATGGCGGGGCGGATTACCTGGTGTGCGGCCGGGTTGGCACCGGGCGCACGCGTGGGGAGACCGGCTGGTTCGGCCGCGATTACGGCAGTGCCCTGCGCGGCATCGGCGTGCCGGTGGTGGCGCATGAACTCGGCCAGTGGGTGGCGTATCCGGATTTTGATATCATCCCGAAATTCACCGGCTTCATGCAGCCCGGGAATTATGAAATCTTCCGCGACTCAGCGCAGGCCCACGGTGTGCTGGCGCAAAACCGTGAGTTTGCGCAAGCTTCGGGACATTTTCAAACCGTGTGCTACAAGGAGGAAATCGAGGCCAATCTGCGCACGCCGGAGCTGTCCGGGTTTCAACTGCTCGACCTGCACGATTACACCGGCCAGGGCACCGCGCTGGTCGGTTTGCTGGATCCGTTCTGGCAGAGCAAAGGCTATGTGACGCCGGTGGAATTCAAAAAATATTGCAACACGGTCGTTCCCCTCGCCCGCTTGCGGCAACGGGTTTTCACCACGGCGGACACCCTGGAAGTGCCGGTGGAAGCGGCCAATTTCAGTTCCGGGCCACTCACCAATACGGTCATGAACTGGAGCATTGTTGACGCCGCCGGCCACACAGTCGCGCAAGGTGCCGGCACGCCCGCCACGCTGCCAATTGGCAAAGGGCTGGGCATTGGCACCATTACGGCAGAATTGTCCAAGCTCTCGGCTCCAGCACAATACAAACTCTGCGTGAAGCTAGCGACAGCGGGCACGAGTTTCACGAATGACTGGAAATTCTGGCTCTACCCCGCGCAGATTTCCACCGCCGCCGCGCCGGATATTTTGGTGACCGGTTCATGGGACGCGGCGGAGAAGCAACTGGCCACGGGCGGCAAGGTATTGTTTTCGCCCCGGCAGGCTGATCTAGCGTGGGACAGCCCGCCGCTGGCACGTCTGCCCGTTTTCTGGAACGCCCTCATGGGCCCGACTTGGGGCCGTATGCTGGGACTCTGGTGTGATGTATCGCACCCTGCCCTCGCTGGTTTCCCGACGGAGGCTGGTTGTGACTGGCAGTGGAGCGAACTGCTCAACCGCACCCGCGCCATCAATCTGGATCAGCTGCCGCACGAGCTGAAACCCATTGTCTCGGCGATTGATGATTGGAATCGCAACTACAAGTTGGGCGTGATCTTTGAGGCGCGCGTCGGCACGGGCAAACTCCTCGTAAGCGCCATTGATCTGGATGCGCGCCCCGGCACGCAGGCGCTGCGGCGTTCACTGCTGGATTACATGGCCGGCGACTGGTTTCAGCCGGCCACGGAAGTGAGCAGCGCTACCATGCGCGGGTTATTTTTCGACAATTTGGTAATGCACAAGCTGGGAGCCACGGCCACGGCCAATGGTGAACCGGCGGATGAATTGGTGGATGGCGACCCCAATACGTTCTGGTGCAGTGCGGATGCCAAGGGCAACGGACCGAAACCGCCGCACGTGATCCGGATTGATTTTGCCCAGCCCGCCGCCATGACGGGTCTGGTGCTCATGCCGCGTCAGAATCACCGCGAGCATCAGGGCGACATCCGCGAGTACCAGTTGGAAACCAGCGATGACGGCACCAACTGGCAATCGGTCATGAAAGGCCAATTACCGTCCACCTTCGACCCGCAGAACATTGCGTTTGGCCAGGCGATCACGACCAGTCATTTGAAGCTGACCGCGCTGTCCGGATTTGGCCGTGACCAGTCGGCGGCGCTGGCGGAAATTTCCATTCGCTACGCCGGGCCGAAGTTGGCGGAGAATCAGGGCAATATTGAATATCAGCACGTCCGCACGGCTTCCACCGATATTGATGCGGGCGGAGATGCGCCGGTGAAGAAGAAGAGGAAGAAGCAGTGACTATTAATTTAGCGTGTCCACCCTTGGGCCATTGTTTGATCGAGCGCAAATCGAAACTGCCGCATGGCGCGACCTACAGTCCGTTTTCGGGGAACGAACGGAGATAACCGGTTCGCCTGGCCAGTGTGTGCTGCCAAGCTGAAGCGGCGTGAACGCCGCGCTCCGGCCAGTGTGCCATCGGAAGTGATATCCAAATGCGGTCAGTCTAATCTGGCCGCGATTCAAATTTGTTTCCGCAGCCGACGCAGGGCA
>CAIJGS010000114.1 GCA_903820285.1 uncultured Verrucomicrobia subdivision 3 bacterium
CCACGTGTAGGCGAGTTTTTGGGCGGGGATTACTTCCGCGACGCGGCACTGGTGGAAATATTTGAATCCTTCATGTTCCACCATGAACTGGAATTCCCGGCCGGCTGCCGGCTGGAATTCCGGGATTTCAAAATACCATTCCTTCATGGCCGCCGGGGTGGTGATGGCCTGCCACACCTGCTCCACCGGCGCGTCGAAGACCCGTTCCACTACCAATGGTCCTTGAAATTCAACCACCTGTTCTGCCAGACGGTCCAGACTCTGGCCCATGCCAGCCTCGTATCCGCCGAGATATTTGTTCCCTTCCGCTGTCGTCCGCAGAACGCGCATGTGGATCTTAACGAGCGTTTTGCCATCCTGCTCCGCAAACGTCACCGTCTGCAATTGCTCGAAGATCAGCTGTTTGTTTTCATCCAGCGCGCCGCTGGTGAACACCAGCCGCTCCGGTGACACCACTTCGCGAAATTCGCCGCCCATCGGATACTCGGCTCCGTTCGGCGCGCGCATCACCACGTAAATGGCGCGGCCGGGCAGGGGATGCCAGTCGCAGACCGGATTGGTGAACCCGCGCGGTCCCCACCATTGCGCCAGTTGCTGCGGATCGGTCCACGCCTGAAAGACAATATCCCTCGGGGCGTCAAATTCGCGGGTGATGACAACTTCATGGCCGGTGTAATCGTGCTCCGGTTTGGTTTTGGCGGTCATAGGCTTGGGCGGGTCAGGCGGTTTTGAATTGGTGTTGTTCGATCATGCCGGCCTGTTTTTCGAGCAGCATGTTCCAGCCCTGGCTGTGTTCGGTGACATCTTCCTGATCCGGCAGGCCGGCGTGCACCAGGGTCAGCCGGGTGGTGCCCCCGAGATCTTCAAACGTGAGGGTGATCACGCTGTCCGGCATTGGATAGTGATCCCAATGCCACGTGAATTGCAGCCGTTCATTCGGAATAATTTCCAAGTATTCACCGGCGGCAATATGCTCGCCCTTCCCGCAATCCATGCTGATGCGATAGTGGCCGCCCACCTTCAGATCCGCCGAAACGCTCCGGCAGGCGGTGTCTTTTGGGTTGAGCCATTGTGACAGTTGCGCGGGGTCGGTCCACGCCTGGTAAACCAGCGTGCAGGGGGCGTGAATGATCCGGGTGACGCTCAGACGAAAATCGGTCGTCAGTCCGGAGGGATTATGTTTTGGAGTCATGTTTTTCCTTTTCGTTTTGTTGCAGTTTCTTGAGGTATTCGTCCAGCCGGTCAAAGCTTTCTTCCCAGAAGCGCCGGTATTCTTCGATCCATTGCGCGGCCTGTTGCATGGGGGCGGCCTGCAATTTCAACCGGTGCACCCGGCCATCGCGCTGGCGGCAGACCAGGCCGGCTTTTTCCAGCACGCGCAAATGTTTCGAGACCGCCGGCAGGGACATGCGGTGCGGTTTGGCCAGGTCGGTCACGCAGCGGTCGCCGTGGGCCAAGCTCTCCAGAATGCGGCGGCGGGTCGGGTCGGCCAGCGCCCCAAAGGTGCGGTCCAGCGTGCGCGGAGTACATTTAACCATATGGTTAAATGATAGCCGGGTTTGGCAAATGTGCAAGCGGTTTTTTGGTGGCGATTTTTGGCGGTGGGTTGCACGGAAGGTTTTGGGTGCGCGGGAATAACTGGCGGCTGGGCATCGAAAAAATCGGCATTGGCGATGGCGGGCGTGACCATCCGCCGGCGGTTTTACCCCGCCCGGGCCATTTTCCCGATGTCAAATAAAATGATACGCGCCATTTACAATCGCCTCTGTTATCACCATGATTAGTCTGCCTCCGGAGAAACTGACATTCCGGCGGCAAGTAAACCTGCAGTTAAAAACAAATAAAGTTATGGGCGATAAATCCCCGAAAGCAACCTCGAAGAAAACCGTGCAGAAGAAAACCAAAGCCACCACCGTGGCTGCGAAGAAAAAAGCGGTAGTGACTGCCAAACAGGCCGGCGGCAAGAAGAAGTAAGCCGTTGTCCTTAGCCGTCTCTCCTGGCATCGGGCCCGGAGAGACGGGTTTTTTCCTCCGTCCGCTTCATCAAACATCCATGGCACTCAAACTTCGACAGGGTCAGGTCTGGAAACACGGCAGCGAATATATTCGCATCGTCCGGCTCGAACGGCTGGAAGTCGGTTACAAGACTTCCAAAAAGCTCAAGGCCGGCGAAGGCGTGCACCATCACACCAGCAAAAAGGATTTTTGCCGGCTCTTGAAAGATTGCACGCTGCTCACCCAGAAGACCCTCGATACCTCCGCCGACCCTTTGCCGGCAGAGTGATGGCAGCCATGGCGGGAACCGCCGCCGGTTCCGCTGCCAGCCCCGCCGCTTAACGGCGCCAGCTGGACGGACCTGACGATTGCGGCCGCGCCCCGCCACCATGATTGTGTGGGCTGGACCGACCCGGACCCCGGGATTGACCCGGGCGTTGTTGCTGTCCCCGCTGCTGCGGACGTCCCTGTCCCTGCGGTGAGGAGAAGCGTCGTTCATTTTCCGCCGGATTATAGGGTGGAGCGGCCGCGGTATAGTTAAACCCTTCCGCTTTTTTCCGGACAATCCCGCGACCGATGAACCGTTCGAGCGCGCGCAGCTCGCCGTGATCTTCCGAGGTCACGAAGCTGATGGCGTCGCCGATGGCATTGGCTCGTCCCGTGCGGCCGATCCGGTGGATGTAATCTTCCACGTGCATCGGGAAGTCGTAGTTGATCACGTGGGAAATGCCGTCCACGTCAATCCCGCGCGCCGCGATATCCGTCGCAACCAACACCCGCACCGCGCCGGATTTGAAATCTTTCAAGGCCCGCAGCCGCTGGCTTTGTGATCGGTTGGAATGCAGGGTGGCCGTGCGCACGCCGGCCTGTTCGAGCTGGCGCGCCAGGCGGTCGGCCGCATGCTTCATGCGGGAGAAAACGAGTACCATGTCCATCTGCGGTTCTTTGAGCAGATGCAGCAGCAACGGTGTTTTCAGGTGCTTCGGAATTTCGTACACCAGCTGGGTGACGGTTTCCGCCGGGTTGGAGCGGCGGCCGATCTGGATGATTTTTGGCGCCCGCTGAAACTCGTGGGTCAGCGCTTCAATCTCCTTGGACAGCGTGGCGGAGAACATTAGCGTCTGCCGCTGTTTCGGTAACGCATTCACGATGCGCTTGATAGACGGCAGGAACCCCATGTCCAGCATGCGGTCGGCCTCATCCAGTACGAGAAATTTCAATTGCGAGAAATCCGCGCAGCGCTGGCCCATGAGATCCAGCAACCGGCCAGGGCAGGCGATGACGATATCCGTGCCCGCGCGCAGCGCGCGAATTTGCGGCTGTTCACCCACGCCGCCGAATACGGTGGCCATGGTGATCGGCAGGTGTTTGGCGTAAGCCCGGATGTTTTCTTCGATCTGCACCACCAGTTCACGCGTGGGGGCCAGGATCAGCACGCGGGTGGCGCGGCGCGGTCCCGCCGGCTGGGCAATCAGCCGGGTGAGCATCGGCAGGGTGAAGGCCGCCGTCTTGCCGGTGCCCGTCTGCGCAATGCCGATGAGATCGTGACCCGCCACAATGGGCGGAATCGCCGCGGTCTGAATCGGCGTCGGTTCGGTATAGCCGGCTTCCTGCACTGCCTGCAAAATTTTGGGATCGAGCCCAAGTACTGAGAATGACATAATTGGGCATTATAACCGATCCCATGGCAATAGCACGCAATTAAAGCATTTCAGAATGAATCCACTTCGGGGCGTTCGGGCGACATTTCAGTCCAGGTTATGACTTGCCGGCTGGCGTCCGCGGGGAAAATTCCCTAATCTCCCTCGCTTGCAAACCGTCACGCCTGATTATTATGCCACGCTGGGACTGGACCGGCGCTGCACGGACGAACAAATCCGCGCGGCTTACCGCCTGCTCGCGAAACAGTATCATCCGGATGTGAATCCTGGCAGTCGCGATGCCCAGGCCCGCACCCAGGCCCTGAACGCCGCGTATGAAATCCTCAGCGATCCCGCCCGTCGGCAGGCCTACGATGAGGAAAGGGCCGCCCGCCCCAAACCCGCCGCCGCCAAAGGCACCGGCCGGTCTTCATCCAGTATCACCAAGGAAATGCATCTGGGCATACTGGAGTTTTTGCGCGGGACTACCCTCGAAGTCCGCGTGCAGGACCCCGCCAATCCTGACGGCGCGGAAATCTATGAACTCGTAGTGCCGCCGGAAACTGCGCCCGGCACCCGCTTTCGAGTGCCCCGCACCGGTGCCTTTACCAGCGGGTTTGTGCTGGTCAAGGTGAAGGCCAAGCCTGATTTCCGGTTCAAGGCGCGTGGCTCGGATCTGCGCTGCGATTTGAAAATCAGCAGCCAGCGCGCCACGCAAGGCGGTTCCGAATCCGTGCGCGGCGCCACCGGCGATTTTTTGCGCGTCACCATTCCCAAAAATGTCGCCCGTGGCGAAGTCATCCGCCTGCCCGGTGAAGGGTTGCCCAAAACCCGTGGCGGCCGCGGCGACTTGCTGGTGCGAATCACCTACCGCCCTGATGTCTTCATCACCCGTAAATCGGCGCGTTGAAATTTGGGTTGGTCAGTAACGGTTGATCCTCTTGCCATCAGGTTGCCCGCTACGCCGAGTCTCAATTGCGGCTGTAACCTCCGGAACCCGCTTCCGTCTTTCCCTCCATATCGATAGTCTATTCATATGATCTCACGCCTTGCCCTTCCTGCCGTTCTGGCTCTGACCTGCCTGGTCACCCTGCTGGTCAGCCCGCTCCGCGTGGCTGCCGCCGATGCGGAAAAGCCGCAATATTATGAACTGCGCGTTTACACCACCCAATCCGCCGAACAGCAGCAGCGCGTGAACGATTACTGGCAAAACGCCGCCATACCCGCCTACAACCGTCTGGGCATTAATCCCATCGGTGTTTTCACCGAGCTGACCAATTCCATCACGAACAGCATCTACGTGTTCATCCCTTGCGATTCGTTGGAAGAATTCGGTGCCATTCCCGCCAAGCTCGCGGCCGACACCGTCTATCAGCAGGCTGCCGCTGAATTTTTAAACGCGCCCAAGGCCACCCCGGCTTACGAACGATTTGAAAGCTCCGTGCTCGTCGCCTTCGACGGCATGAAACACATGGTCGTCCCGCCCGCTGACAAAAAGCCCAACGTCTTTGAACTGCGCACGTACCTCAGCTCCAGCGAAGGCAAGGGCTTGAACAAGATTCAAATGTTTCAGAGCGGCGAAATTGACGTCATGAAGCAGGTCGGTCTCGCCCCCATCTTTTATGGACGTACCATTGCCGGTTTGCACATGCCGTGCCTGGTTTACATGACCTGCGGCGAAGACATGGAAGCCCACAAAAAACATTGGCAGGGCTTTGGCAGCGCCCCGGTTTGGAAACAGTTGCAGGCGGATCCGCAATATAAAGACAACATGATCAAGGCCATCCGGGTGATTCTCAAGCGCACTGCGGCTTCGCAAATTTGAGCTGGTTGCCATTGGGAAAAGGCATATGCGACCCTGCTGAACCGGGTAAAATCTCAACACGGGTTCAGCAGTTGCCAATATGGCAGAAATGTGGGCGGGTTAACTTTGCTCTAATTGCGGATTTCGGTTATTTGTTTGCTGCCCATCCAGCGGTCAAGTTTGTAAAAGACTGGCGGGTGCCAGTCGCTGATGGCCTTATTTGATCTTAACAATCGAATCCTGATATCAGATACATGGGTGATTTGATCAAGATTATGCCACACCCCCTCGGAAACCTCCCATTTCCAGGATACGGCTCTTACCACTGAAAGGTGACGCGCTTTCATGTTTTGCTCCCTTTCATGTGCCGAAATCGGGATAACTAAGGTGCTGTTCGTTTTGCCTAGATAAAGTTCCACGCCGGTGACAGTTACCGAGTTTTCGAGCCAATACACGAATAATCGATACTCCCCATTTAGGTCTCTACCCATGGCTGCCATGACAAATTGTGGCTTATTTAGTTCATCCTCTTGAGCCGATACGAGCATTGGATATAAATTTGTCCCAAATCGCCTGAACATCGGACTCTTTGAGTTGCAGTCTTGTTGAGCACGTTCAAGGTCATGCTTGCGTTTTGCCGCAAAATTGTCTTTCCACATTGAACATCCGCAAGCAATCGCAACAATGAATACAACGCGGATGGCATTTAAATAATGTTTTTGCATAAGGCATCCAATACAAAAATCGTGGGCTGCTAGCGCACGACAATAACGACATTATCCTACACGCCAACGGCCTCAATGTATTACCGCAGCCTTTTCAAAGGTTCAATTCGCGAGGCGGCTCGATACTATCCGCCGCCGAAAACTCCGCCAGTAAGGTTTTTAACTGCTCTTTAGTGTGGGATTTTTTGACCAGGGCGATCGCTTCATTCGCCAGCACATCGCAGCGTTCATTACCGGCGTCACCGGCATGGCCTTTCACCCAATGCCATTGCACCTTGTGCGCAGCCACCGCAGCGGAGAGTTCACGCCACAGATCCGCATTCTTCACCGGCTGCTTGGCCTGGGTGCGCCAGCCGTTGCGCTTCCAATTGGCCATCCACTTGGTCACGCCATTCTTCACGTACTGGGAATCGGTGTGAAACTCCACTTCGCACGGCTCTTTGAGCGCGCCCAGCGCCGCAATTGCCGCCTGCAATTCCATGCGGTTGTTCGTGGTGGCGGGCACGCCGCCGCTTAGCTCTCGTTTGTGTTCGCCGTAGGCCAGCACCACGCCCCAGCCGCCCGGACCCGGGTTGCCATGGCAACCGCCATCGGAATGAATCACCACCGTCTTCATCGGCATGTTTTGCATCAACCGTGAAGCTCAGGCTGGCGGCGCCAGCAACTGTTTGGCGAGCGCCAGGCTCATGGTGGAAAGGGTAATGCCATCGCGAATCTCGCCGGCTTTGGCCATGGACCACAACCGGGCTGGCGACACCCGCCGCAATTCGCCGATCACCTCACCCGCTTCCGGGGCCGGTTTGCCTGCGGTTGCCTGGGTTTGCACCACGTACGCCTTTACGCCGCCGGACAGCAGGCCGCTGTTGCTGAGTACCAGACCAAGCTCCTCGATCGTGGCCACCGTCAGCCCCGTTTCCTCCTGCAATTCCTGCCGGACCATATCCTCCGGCGAATGTCCCGGCTCCAGAAAACCGCGCGGAAATTCCCATTCCCACGAGCGGGTGGGGTAACGGTAAATCCGGTGCAAAAAAACATCCTCGCCACATTTCGGCAAAATCACCACGCCCGCCACCCCGTTCTGAATGGCGCGTTCATGAATGCGGATATAGGTGCCGAACTTGCCCCCGGGGAAACCCACCGGATCACGGTGGATGATGATGTGTTCGTCTTCAAATACCACACCCGTCTCCTCGGCGGGGAAGGGGAGTTGGCGCCGTTGCAGCAGTGCGCGCCGGGACGCGATCGCGCTGGCCGCCTCCGCCGGGGTGGCCACCGGCCGGATTTCATTATTGGGTGAATCGCTTGCTGGCATGATCATCAGTGCCACAGTCTAGGAAAACCGGGCGGCATTCTTCAACGCTTTTGCCATCACACCTTCATTCCGGTACTGGCGGAAGGCTTTCACGCCCCGCTTCAATCCCGCCATCGCCGCCGCGCCCGTCGCCGCCGCCATGACTACGCCCTCCATTTTCCCCACATAAGGGGCCAGGCATTCCAGACCGATGATGGCTCCCGCCGAGGCCGCCAGCCCGGTTTGCACTGCGATTTCCTTGATCGCATCTTTCACGGTGTCCTTGGCCACATCCTTGGTTGCATCGGTCACCACGTCCGGCAGGATATAATCCAGCTTCATGCCGCCGTTGGTGGCGTGAAAGGTAAGCGGCAGACCCTGTGTCAGCTTCGCGAGCAGACGCACATGCTTATCCACCTGCTTTTGCAGATGATGCAAACTCTCCTTTTCCCAGCCCGGCGTCGGTGAAACATAATCAGCGGTATGAAACTCGCACGCCGAGTCAATCCAGTCCGGGTTGGTAAAGACATTCTCCCACAGCGCTTCCCAGTGCTTTTTCCATTGCCGGTCATAGGCTTCCTCGCCCCAGCCCGATTGCCGGGTGATGGCGGCGAACCCATCCGTCACCTGCAACTGCAGCGCCAGTCGCGAA
Organism: uncultured Verrucomicrobia subdivision 3 bacterium; assembly: GCA_903820285.1. Taxonomy (GTDB): domain Bacteria; phylum Verrucomicrobiota; class Verrucomicrobiia; order Limisphaerales; family UBA11358; genus UBA11358. The sequence continues at coordinate 8,108 of CAIJGS010000114.1, forward strand.
GTGCCCATGCCCAGATCGCGCATGCGCTGGGCATCATATTGTTCCACCTCCCGGATCCAGCGGTTGGCAATGTCGCCGCCGGATGAGTTGAACCGGCCGGCCGTCTGGTTGGAGGCCGCCACGATGTCGCTGTAAATGTTGTCGAACAGTTCCACGATTACCGCGTGCTGTTCACTGGTCAGCCCCGCTGCCAGCAGGGCGGCCCGATAGGACCGCACCCAGCTCCGGTTGTTGAGCTGGGCCGGGCTGGCCCCGGCCTCTTGGGCGCAGGCGAAAAAAGTGTCGATCAGCGCGGCCTGTTCCGGCCCCAATTTCCGGTAATCCGCCAGGTAGTTTGGCAACGACTGCGCGGGTACCACTGTATCCCGGAAACAGCCAGGCAAGTTGAATTCCTCATGCAGGCGCGGCAGTTGTTCCGCCAGAAAGTAGGCATCCGAATTGGAGGCCCGGTAACCCAGTTGGCCCGCCGCTGCGCTCCAATCCCCCTTCGCCACCGCTTCGGCCATGCGGGTCCGGATCGCGGCCTGCTCCAGCAATTCCGCATTGGCGTCCGCTTCGTTGCGTCCGGTCAGGGCTTCCTCGCGATGACAGCCGATGGTGGGCAGGGACGATAGAATGAGGCCGGTGTCCCGGAGTCCCATCGCATAGGCGGAAGCCAGATCCGTGCCTAATTTTTGCTGCCGGCCCCAGACAAATGGCCGGTACACCGGGCACGTGTCCCGCACCCGGTCGGAAATATTGGGCGGGCGGGTGGTCAGCACCTGAAATGCCGTTTGCGCAAAGATGCGCGAATCAAAGGAAACCGGCCGGGGTACGGCCATCTGGCAGCCAAACAGCATGTTCAACAACAGCTCGGAACGCGCATGCAGCCGCCGTTCCGCGAGATCCTGACGCTGGTGATGATCCCGCACCGTGTCGAACGATTCCAGAAACCAGGAATGATGTGCCAGCCGTTTCATGGTCAGTCGGGTTGCCGCTGGCCGGTTTCCATCCCTGGCGTGCTCCCGTTGTCTTTGGGGGTTGGTTTCATCCGGCCGTCAGTTGTTGCCTTGATTCAATAGCACTCCCGTCGCAAATGGCGAGATTTTTTGGCGCGGATGAGCCCCTTGCCGCCGGGGCATGGTCATCCGTTGCGGATGTGAAGTGCGTTGTTGAGTCGGCGGGCGAACCTCTGCTATGCTCAGATACTCATGAGTAAACCCGTTTGTCCGATGTGCGAAATGGCCGAAGTTCTCGAATTCCCCGATAAATGGGAATGCGTCACCTGCGGCCACGAATGGCCCCGCGAAGCCGCCCCCGAAGCCCCCGACGCGCCCCGCGTGGTCAAAGACGCCCACGGCAACGTGCTTGCCGATGGCGACTGCGTCATTCTCATCAAGGATTTGAAATTAGGCGGCTCCTCCGTCCTTAAAGGCGGCTCCAAGTCCAAGCCCATCCGCATCGTGGATGGCGACCACGAAATCGACTGCAAAGTGGACGGCATCGCCGTCTGCCTGAAGGCCTGCTTCGTGAAGAAGGCGTAGTCGTTGTTGGTTCTGCAAATCCATCGCCGGATCGACTGCCGCCCGGCGAGACGGCTGTGTCGGGTTGCGACCTGCAGGTTAAAGTCACCACGCAAGCGTGCGCGGTTTGCCAAGCCCACTTCCGCCCCCGAATCTGACTGGTTTTTAACCGTGCCGGATGGCAGGGGCATGATTGGAAACAAAAAAGCGGCCTTCGGTGAACGAAGGCCGCTGCGGGGAAAAAGCAAATCAATCAGGATTGACGGCGGCGGCGCGCGATCCAGCCACCCGCCAAGCCGAGGCCGCACAGCGCCAAGGTGCCGGGCTCAGGCGTGGGCGTCGGGGTGCCATGGATCGTAAATGATTCAGAGGTGGTAATACCGTCATCGTTGTCGTAGGCGGTGGAAGGGCCGCCATTCGCATCCCAATAAACGGTGCCAGAGGTGCTCACGCCGTTAAAACCCTGGGCATTGGACAGCTCCAGCCAATAGTCTCCGGCGGGGAGGTCGGTCGGTGTGATGGCAAAATTATCCGAATTGACCGTGTAAGCTCCCAAAACATTGGCGGCAAACAGGCTGGTGCTAAAGCTGCTGACCGTTCCGGAAGCCAGCGTGGTGCCGCTGATATAGCCCGTGGTAATCGCCCAATCCAACGAGGTGAGGGAATAGCCGGTCTGGGTCCAGATGCCGGCAGTAATGTTCCGCAAGGTGGCATTATTCGTCAGCGTAAAGCTGTCAAAAACGCTGGAACCGGTGCCGATGCTGTTTCCGCCGGTGGCGGTGATCGGTCCATTACTATAAAGGATGGGGTTGTTTGCCGAGGCCGAGGCGGCGGCACTCAGCAGCGCCAGCGTGATGGTCAGGTGTTTCATGGTGGTGTGTGTTAAAGTCGCATGTGAACTTAATGGTTATTATTCGGTTTTGTCTAACCGTTTTTTGACAAATAGTCAGAAATGACCGGCTGGATGGGCCGGCTGAACGCCGGTGTATTCCGGCATCCGGGATCAAAACCGGCTGATTTCGGGGACTTAATCTTTGTGCCGCCGCACCGCTCCCGCTAGCATCCCCGCCATGATTCCGCAGCGGTGGCTCCGCATCATTCCGGTGGCGCTGGTCATGTACACCATTTCGTACGTGGACCGCACGAATGTTTCGCTGGCGCTGGACCCCAAAATCTCTTCCATGATGCACGACCTGCTCATGGATGACCGCCTGAAAGGCCAGGCGGCGGGGATTTTCTTTCTCGGGTACGTGCTGTTGCAAATGGCCGGCGGCCACTTCGCCAGCCGGTGGAGCGCCCGCAAACTCATCAGTCTCTGCCTCATCTTCTGGGGCGTGTTCGCCGTGGCCTGCGGCCTGGCCAAAACCTTTTATCAATTCGAAGCCGCCCGCTTCCTGCTCGGCATGGCCGAAAGCAGTGTTTACCCCGCCACCCTCGTACTGCTCGCCAACTGGTTCCCCAGCGCGGAACGCGCCCGTGCCAACGCCTGCTGGAACCTCTGCCAGCCTCTCGCCGTGGCCGCCTCCGCTCCGCTCACCGGTTGGCTGCTCGGTGCCTATGGCTGGCAAACCATGATCACGCTCGAAGGCGCGCTGCCCTTCGTGTGGCTGCCCATCTGGTGGTTCGGCATTCGCGACCATCCCCGCGAGGCCAAATGGATTTCCGCGCAAGAACGTGATTTCCTCGAAACTACCCTGGCCCGCGAAGCGGCCCAACTGGAGCCGACGATCAAAATTCCCTTCTGGCACCGGCTGGCCCGCCGGGAGATTCTCGTGATGGTGATCATGAACTTCCTGCACAATTCCGCCGCCTACGGTTGCATGGCCTTTTTCACCGACGGCCTTAAGGCGAAACATTTCAGCGCCGTGGAATACGGACTCCTCTTCGCCGCGCCCTATGGGGTCACCGCCATCATCATGATGCTGAATTCCTGGCACTCGGACAAAACCCGCGAACGGCGCGGCCACGTCGCCCTCGTATACACCCTCAGCGGCGTGAGCCTGATTTTAAGTGTGCTGTTGAAAGACCATTTCTGGGTGTCGTATGGGTTCATGTGCCTGGCCATTCCCGGCCCCTTCGCCGCCCTCGCCCCCTTCTGGGCCATCCCCACCGAAACCTTGCCGCGCAAGGTCTTCGCCCCCGTCATCGGCCTGGTCAACGCCCTCGGCAACACCGGCGGCTTCGCCGGCCCCTACATCGTCGGCTGGCTCAAAACGGAATATCAAAGCGTGGCGATTCCTTTTACGGCATTGGGGATTGGGATGCTGGTGGCGGCGGGATTGGCGTTTTTGTTGCCGAAGAGTGCGGGCATGTTACCAAAGGGATGAGCCGGCTGACGGGAGCGGGGCGGTTGACAGTATGGACTAACCGGACTAATCTAGCGTTATGAAATCGGTGAATGTGCATGAAGCCAAAACCACTTTTTCCAGCCTGCTCGCCTCGGTGGAGGCGGGCCATGAGTCCTTTGTCATCTGCCGCAACGGTGAACCGGTCGCCGACCTGGTGCCGCATAAACGGGCCAACCGGATTAAAACCCACCCCACGTTAAGCCGCATCAAAATCGAATACGACCCGGTGGAACCCATGTCCGCCGATGAATGGCCGGAGGCGGCCAAATGATGCTCGATACCTGCGCGTTGCTCTGGCTGGTTGGCGGGAGCAACAAACTCAGCCGCTCCATCCTTAAGAAAATCAATGAATCCGCTGTGGTTTATGTCTCCGCCATCAGCGGTTTTGAAATTGCCATCAAGGTGGCCAAAGGCAAGCTGACCCTGCCGAATCCGCCCACCGAGTGGTTTCAAAAGGCGGTGGACCACCATGGCCTCACCGTGCTGCCCTTGGCATGGGATGTCTGTATTGCCGCCGCCGAACTGCCCGCCATCCACGATGATCCCTGCGATCGTTTTATTATCGCGACGGCCAGGTTGAATGATTTGGCGGTGGTGACAGGCGATGGCCGGTTTGCAGAGTATGGGCTAACCGTGTTGGACTGATATAATCCGTCTTCAACTCCAACGGAGTTGCAGCCTCCAGCCCAGCGTTGGCGCGCAGCGGCTACGCTGGCTGAACGGGCGAAATGAAAACAACTCTGAAGGAGTTGTATCCGGGCGGTAGCGCATTTGATACAACGCCTTGAGCGTAGATTAACTTGCGGGGCCGGTTTCCCAGAGTAGGCGATCCTCGCCTGCCGGCGCGAACCGCCAACTCCGGGCTGAATGATGGAATGCCGTTGGGATTCAATTGCTGGACAAAAATAAGCCAATAACTTCCGCGATCAGTCCTAATTCTTCAACCCCGCCAGCTCTTCCTCAAAATCCACGATCTCTTTCAATTGCACCAGAAACCAGCGGTCGATCTTCGTGAGATTGAAGATGTCGTCCACGGTGAAGCCGGCGCGGAGGGCGTGGCGGATGAAGAAAATGCGTTCGGCGTTGGGCACGCTCAGCTTGCGGCTGATCACGTCGCGCGGCAGGATGTCGCGGTCGCCGTAGAGTTCGGTGCCGATGCGCCAGGCTTTGCCGTCGCCGCCCAGGCCGCTGCGGCCGACTTCCCGCGAACGCAGGCATTTCTGTAAACCGTCCTTGAACGTGCGGCCGATGGCCATGGCCTCGCCGACGCTCTTCATCTGCGTGGTGAGCGTGGGATCCGCCTGCGGGAACTTCTCGAAGGC